>JANODF010000795.1:0-7656 GCA_031412555.1 Archangium sp.
GGGAAGAGCGGTGGTGTAGGAGCCACTCGCCGTGGATCTGTCGCATCTCAACCCCCCGCACCGTGAAGCGGTGCTCACCACCGAAGGGCCGCTGCTCGTGCTCGCAGGCGCGGGCTCCGGCAAGACGCGCGTCATCACGCACCGCATGTGCCACCTGCTCGACAAGAAGGTGCCCGCCCCCGCCATCCTCGCGGTGACCTTCACCAACAAGGCCGCCTCCGAGATGAAGGAGCGCCTGGTGCATGGCCGGGCAACGCGCGCTCGGCGTGGCGCTCTCGACCTTTCACGCGTTCGGCGCGGCGGTGGCGGGCGTGCCGGGGCGGTTCGAGCTGCACGCCTTGAAGCGGCTGCAAGTTCGCCGCAGGTGAGACGACCTGGAATCGCATTCTCGAAGACATCGAACACCTCGACGCCGAGCACGTCATCTTCACGGGTGACCTCACCGATGCCGGCCGACTCACGGTCATTCCCGGCAATCACGATCGCTGCACCGACGCGCCCGGCGTGCGGCACTTCGAGCGGGTGTTCAGCGCGGAGTTCGCCTCGGCCATGCCCGAGCACGCCGACGAGACCGGCTACCCTTCGTGAACACGTCTCGCTCATTGGGCTCGACAGCACCCGCGTGCCCTGGTGGTCAGGCTGGGCGGCAGCTGGCCGTTGCTCACCGCGATTCTGAACCACCCCCCGCTGGCCAATCGAACGGTGCACGTGCTCTCGCACCATGGGCGCCTGCCGCCCACGGGGCGCCGCGAGTCGGAGCAGTCGGGGCTCATCGACGGGCCGGCCGCTGGGCTGAGCCCCAGCTCACCGGTGATGACCGAGGGCGGCACGGTCGAGATGCCGCTCTTGGCGAGCACCACGAAGCTGCCCGACCCGCCCAGCGGCACCGAGCTCGTGGAGGGGATTGCCGCCGTCCGGCAGATTGCTCGCGTCGTTCGTCATGGACCCCGGGTTGCAGGCGGCGAGCATGGAGAGAGTGAGCAGCGAAGAGAGTCAGAGTTTGAGGTGGGACATGGCACCGCGAAGAGCAGCGGGCCAGCCGTCGTTGGCTTCGTTCTAGCGTTCGGGGGCCGCGTGCCATCAATATGAAGGAGGCGCTCGTTCAAGCTGAGGGAGCGGTCTGGGAGCCTCCATCTCAAGACGAGCCAAACCGGCGCGAAGCAAGGCCTTGCGCGTTGGAGGCGCGCCCCTCCGCGCTGTGCGCCTGACACCGGACCTGACGCACGGCCGCCTCTGCGGCACACTGCCAAGATGCGATTGATTTATGCGGTTGCGGCGATTTTCCTCAGCGGGTGCCCCCCGACCATCGGGCGCGATGCGGGATTGAACGGTCTCTCTGATGGAGGCATGTCTGGGCATGGATACTGCGTCGGGTACGCAGCAGCCGCCTGCGCGCGCTTGCTCGCCTGCGGCATCGCCGAGTCAGGACAAGTGGCCAGCTGCGAAACGCTGGCGATGACTCGCTGCAATGGAGCGGTGACTCGTTCGGTCGAGGCAGGGGCTACGCGCCTGGCCGACGATGCTCTAGCGAAGTGTCAGGCGGCGGCCGCCGCAGCGCCGTGCTTATTGGCAGAAGCCAACATCGACCGGGCGTGCCTCTACGGGCCCGGCACGCGCCTGCCGGCTGGAGCGCTGGGCGGGAAGTGCGAGGGATGGGAGACGTGTGTTGAAGGCACCTGCGATACCAGTGATTCCATCTGCGGCGTTTGTACTGCCTCGGCGGCGGTCGACGCGCCGTGCGGCTCCTGCGATCCGCGTGAGGCTTTCTGCAGTCCGACCGGGGCCTGTGAGCGATTCCGCATGGACGGAGCGCCGTGCATGCGAGGGGATCAATGTTTGTCCCACACGTGCAGTCCACTCGGTCGGTGCGGCCCCGTTCAACGTGGCGATTCATGTCGCTTCGAGGGCGACTGCCCCGCTTCAGATTTCTGCAGCGGCGTCGACCTCGAGCCCACCAATCCCGGTGTTTGCCAACCCAGAACGGCGACGGGCGCAGCCTGCCAACATCAACGTTGGGACAGCGCTGGTGGCTGCGAGTTGGGCACCTGGTGCCTCGACGGACGCTGCGTCAATCCCATGGCGGGGACGGTAAACGAGGGAGGTACCTGCTCCGCCCCATGGCAGTGCGGCGAGGGTGCCGGCTGCCTCGGCCTCTACGCGCCGTTCGAGTACGGCCACTGCATCACGCCCCAACTCAACCAAGCCTGCTCACAAGCAGCGGAGCTCTGCCCTGGGGGGGCTCGCTGCATCCTCCGCGCAGACGGCGGCATTTGCCTGCCACTGCGAGGACTCGGCGAGCCCTGCACCCGAGAAGATTCACGTTGGGATGACTGCCGGGTCGGCCTCGCCTGCAGCAACTCGGCGGACGGTGGAAGGGCGTGCGCGCCGCTCCGCGCAATCGGCGGTCGCTGCACGGAAGATGACCAGTGCCTGACGCGCCACTGCCTCTCAGGAACGTGCCGTTCACCGGGAGAGCCTGGCGCTCCCTGCATCACGCCTCAGCACTGCGCCAGTCTGACCTGCGTCTTCAGCACCAGCGTTACCAACGGCAACTGCGCGACCGCCTGCTTCTGAGACGAGATTCTGCGCGTGCCGAGCCGTAAAGACTGACGCCATTGAATGACTTGATCACACAGACACGACTGGGTAGGATTTTGCACATGCGTAGACTGTTGGGGGTAGGTGGGATCCTTGGTGTAGTCATCGTTTCGTCGGCAGGTGTTGCGCGGGCCTCGTGCTACCCAGACGGAAAAGTTGTCAGCTGTACCTGCGCGAACGGGCTCTCGGGCACGCGTGAATGCATGGGTCGTTCGATGACCGGGTGTGTCTGCGAGCATCAACCCCCCGCTCAGAATTGCACGGTCTGTGGGCAGCCCGGCACTCGTGTGGGGAGCGCGTGCCTGGCAGCAGAAATTTGCAATGGATGTGACGATGATGGCAACGGCGTAATCGACGATGGCCTGAAGTGCATGGTGCGCCCGCTGGAGCCCACCTGCAACGGGGCGGTTACCATCCCGCTCGTGCCGGGTCTCGCTGCTTCCGCACTGGTCGGGGCGAGAGGGCCCGACTTCACGCTCGTTTCTGCAAGCAGCACCGCCACCATCTGGACTCATCACACAGTTCACAATTCTGGACCGAGGAGCGTGTTGAGCCCGGCGGAAACTGCATGGAACTTCGTTCCTTCAGAATGTTGAGCTGCGACCTCTTTGGTCTTCGACCAGGTTGCGCTCTCCTCAAGTTCCAATGTGATTGCGCTCGATGAGAATCGAGTCGAGATTGGACGCGTTCGCAGCAGCGGCGCGCGGACGCAGACAATCTCACTCGGCTCGGGAATTCATTCCTTCGCTGCGCGCATGGTCGGTTCAACACGTCAGGGCGATGGCTTCTTCGTCAGATCCATCTCCAGTGCGCCAGTTCAGGCGACGCCGATGCCCCGCGTCTTCCCGCTCTCTACTCAGGTTTGGACCTACAAAACCCTCGTCAGCGCGGGGGATACGCAGATGTTTGAGTTGACTGCTACTGGAACCGACGAAGACGTCATCGTCTGGGTAGACGCGGGGGGGGGGCATGGCCGATGTCGATCTCTTCGTATCGAGGGGCAGGTTGCCGACGAGAGGCTCAGCCGACTTTGTGAGTACGAGCAGCCGCGCCGGCGAGGCCATCACCATTCCCTCTGGATCACGGGATACCGTGTTTGTGGCGGTACACAGCTATTCAGGGCCCTTGTGGTACCGGGTTCACGCCTCGAGAGTCGACCGTAGTCGAAACGTCCTTTCCAACGCAGTGGGGTTCTCATTCGCGCCTACTGCGGGCGAAGTTTCGAGCATCAGAGCGAACCTCCTGCAAGCCCGGCGACGCTTCTTCGGGATGACCAACGGTCGGCGGTTCATCGGAAAACTCACGCTGAGCGTCATGCCGCCGACCGGTGGTTGCGATTGCGTTGGAGGCGTCTGCGACACCTGCGTCAGGTCGTCGACCGGTGTGTCAGTCGCTACCTTCAGTTCCTTCCCAATCAGGCCTGGCGTCACGCTGTACCGGCCCGGTGGTTGGACATCGATGACCATGTCTCATGAGTGGGGTCATTTCAGCCTGCACCTCCTCGATGAGTACACGGAGCACGCGAGCAGCCCGAGGTGGACCGACAGTTGGTGTTCGGCGTCGGTCATGGCCTCCAACAACAACACGCATCGCCTTTGTACGCGCGCTGCGCATGGAGCATCTGGGGATACCCCGACGCATATTTGCCCGAATCAGGCAGGCTACACACCATTCTGTTTCACGGGACCTGGCGCGGTTGCCCCTGTCTGGGACTACATCGCAAACGCCTTCGCTCTCGAGCAACAGACGGTCTTGCCTGAGAACACCGACTACCGGGACTTCGATTGGCTCGACGCCGCCCTGGGCCCCACGCCGTGAAGCTTCGAGGAACAATCATGAAAGCAATCATGAAGCGGCTCTTGATGCTCTTCACATCGGTCGTACCGTTGGCGTCGTGTGCCGTGGTTCAGAGTGAGCCTGAGCAATCGGAAGTGGTGCGGCTCATGATCTACCCCGCTCACTTGCAGACCTACGCGCAAGCTCCTCAGACCATCACCATCAGTGTCGAGGGCGATATCAACGACACCGTTCCGCTAAGTGAAGTGCTGATGGTCGCAGAGCTGCGGAAGACCGGCAGTCACGAAGCGATCAGACTTGACGCGGTGGAAATTTCGCAGGACGAGACCTACCGGGGTGCAGAAGTTCAATTGTTCCACTTTCCCCCGGTCGACGACGGGGACTACGAGATCGCGGTCCAACTCAAGAACTGGGGCAGGCCGCTTGTTGGCGGTAACGTTCTCCAGGAGGGCGAGCTGTGGCGAAGCCGATTTCGCATCGATCGCAACTACTTTCACCTGAACGGACTGAGTGTTTGCGAGCGGCGACGACTCCTTCTGCAATTCAGCGAGCCGCTGCTGAGCTTCAGTGGGAGTGACCTTGCCACGCGCCTTCTGGTCGTCGCCGCGGACAAGGAGATTCCCTGCGTGCCGGTCCATCTCGATGGCGAACTCGTGGGCGGTTCGACGATTGAGCTCCAGTGCGAAGCGGATATCGCGCCGCCCTTCCGCCTTCTCTTCTCGGAGCTGCAGTCCGCCGAAGCCATGAAGGCGCTTTCGACCTGGAACGCACCGGAGACGCCCTTGCAACGACTCGACGTCGAGACCGAGCCGGAGTTCCACGATGAAGCCTGCCTGGGGTGGGCAGTGCCATGAAGCAGTGCCATGAAGGCGATACCGTGAAGGTCACTTCTGTCTTGTTTTCCGCACTCGTGGCAGCCGCCGTGTTGATCGGCTGTCAGGGTGAGCCTTCGTACCAAGCGGTCGTGCGCGTCGAAATTCTCCCGGGCCACATGCAGCGCTACTCGACGCAGCCTGAGCAAATCTCGCTCACTCTCGAGGGGGACATTGCGGACACGCGCCCGGTACTTGACGTGCTGACCAGCGCTGAGTGGGTCGACCTCGCGAGTTCGAGCCGTCAGGGACTGACCCCGATCGCGACACCTCGCGACGAGACGTACCGCGGTGCGGAAGTGCAGTGGTTTGCGTTTCCGGCGGTTCCCAGCGGCGAGTACGAGATCGCGATTCGTCTCGCAGACTGGGGAGTGATTGTGGTGCCGCAAGCCTCAGCAATCGAAGACGCCGGTGCATGGGTCAGCCGGTTCCGAATCGACTAGCCAGCTCGGCGCCTGGTTCGTGGTTTTCGCGGCCTAGGCCACGAGGTCGCCCGAGAGCATCGAGGGTCACTTGCCGCGCGAAGCAGAAGTGGCATCTCGATGCGCTCGATGCGAACGGTGGGTGAAACCGGTCCCCTGCTCGGCTTGAACGGTGGTGTAAGAGCCACCTGCCGTGGATCTGTCGCATCTCAACCCCCCGCAGCGCGAAGCGGTGCTCACCACCGAAGGGCCGCTGCTCGTGCTCGCAGGCGCCGGCTCCGGCAAGACGCGCGTCATCACCCACCGCATCTGCCACCTCCTCGATAAGAAAGTCCCCGCCCGCGCGATCCTGGCGGTGACCTTCACCAACAAGGCCGCCTCCGAGATGAAGGAGCGCGTGGTGCAGATGGCCGGGCAACGCGCGCTCGGTGTGACGCTCTCGACCTTTCACGCGTTCGGCGCCGAGGTGCTCAAGGAACACCTGAGCAAGCTGGGCTGGCCCAAGAAGTTCGCCATCGTCGACACGGGTGATCAGATCGCGCTGGTTCGCCGCGCGATGAAGGAACGCCAGATCGACGACAAGGTCTTCGACTCGCGCAAGGTGCTCACGCTGATTTCCCGCGCGAAGAGCTCAGGCACCGAGCCGCCGTACAAACAGCCCAACGGCGAAGAGAACGACGACATCGAGCTCGTCGCTCACCTGGTCTTTCCGCTCTACCAGCTCGCGCTCAAGGCCCAGGGCGCGGTCGACTTCGACGATCTGATCGTCTTCCCCTCGCGCATCTTCGAGAAACACCCCGAGGTGAAGGAGCACTACGCCAAGCGGTTCCGCTACATCATGGTCGACGAGTACCAGGACACGAACAAGGCGCAGCTCGATCTGCTCCGGCACCTGGGTGACTCGCACCGGAACGTCTGCGTGGTGGGCGACGACGACCAGTGCATCTATTCGTGGCGCGGCGCCGAGGTGCGCAACATCCTCGACTTCGAGCGGCTGTTTCCCGGCGGCAAAGAAGTGCGCCTCCAGCAAAACTACCGCAGCAACCAGGTGATCCTCGACGCGGCCAACGCGGTGATCGAGAAGAACCCCGATCGCCGTGCCAAGCGCATGTGGAGCGACGTGAAGGCGGGCCCCCGCATCACCCTGTGCTGCGCGCCCACCGAAGAAGACGAAGCGCGCTGGGTGGCCTCCGAGGTGAAGCGGGCGATCGTCGAGGGCATCTCGTCAGACGAGGTGGCCATTCTCTACCGGGTCAACGGCCAGTCGCGGTTCCTCGAGGAGTTCCTGCGGGAACGCGAGGTCCGCTACGAGGTGCTCGGCGGTACCGAGTTCTTCGACCTGCGTGAAGTGAAAGACGTGATCGCGTACTTCCGGGCGATCGCGAACCCCAAAGACGAGATCTCGTTGCTGCGCATCGTGAACACGCCCGCGCGCGGCATCGGCGACGTCACCATGGAGCGGCTGACCGCCTGGGCCCTCAGCCAGGAAGTACACCTGTGGCAGGCCATGCAGCGGGCCAGCGAGATCGACACATTGCCCACGGGCGCCGCGGAGAAGGTGCTCGAATTCGTCGGCTTGATCGATCGCTACCGGAAGGCCTTCAACAAGGGAAACCTCTCCCACCTCACCCGCGAGCTGATCGCCGAGGTCGACTTCGTGGGCAGCGCGCGCGCTTCGGCCCCCACGCTCGCGTCGGGGGATCGCAAAGCCAAGGCGATCGCCCACGTGATCCAGTCGCTGGAGAACTACGATAAACGCGAAGGCCCCAAAGCGAGCCTGCTGACGTATTTGAACCGGCTCTCCCTCGACACCAAGTCGGAAGAAGACGAGCCGCACCACCACGCCGGGCGGGTGACCCTGATGACCTACCACGGCTCGAAAGGGCTCGAATGGAAGCTGGTCTTCATGGTGGGCGTGGAAGAAGACCTGCTGCCCCACAGCGGCATGCAGGGCGAGGCGCCCAACC
>JANODF010000796.1:0-7571 GCA_031412555.1 Archangium sp.
GCCAGCGTGGTCGCCAAGGCGGGCTTCCGCTCCATCCCCGTGGTGGGGCCTGCGATCGGGCTGGTCGAAGATGGAGTCGAGCTCTTCAACGACATCAAGAATCACGAAGACGGGCTCACCACCGCCATCGACGCGGCCAGCCTGGTCGTGAACGGCGCGAGCATCTTCCCGCCGTTCCAGGCTGCGGCCGAGCCGCTCAAGGTGATCATCGGCATCGGGGAGGGCGTGAACGAGGTGGTGCAGTTCGTTCAGGAGATTGAGGACTTCGGTGAGCAGTTCACCGGCATGGCCGCGTAAGGAGCGAAACGGCTTTCAGTCGAGGAGCGAACGCTGGCGCAGGAAGGCCAGCGTCGCGTCGACCTTCTGCTGCAGGTTCAGTCCCGCCGGGAGTTCCAGGTAGCGATCAGCGCTCAGGTACTTCTTCACGCGCGCGGCGACGAAGTCGTGCGCCGACTTGCGAAAGTGTTCGTACGGAACGCGCTCGGCGCCCTGGGCGGTGTTGGCGGCGAGCTTCTCCACCGACGACCAGTCGACCACACAGGCGGCGATGGGCTGGGTGTAGACGAGCCACGCCGTGCCGTACAAACCGAGCTTCGGCTCCTGGCCGTGCGCCGCTTCGAAGACCCGGCGATAATGCGGCGCCAGCTTCTCGGCCTCGAGCACGGGATCTTTGACCTGCAGGAGCACCTTGCGGGCCGCTTCGTCTTCGCCCATCGCATCACCGATGGCGTCGTTCGACACCGGCTTGAAGTGCGCGCGCTTGAAGACCTCCTGTGCCCAGGGGGATGACTCGTCAGGCGGTGAATCGAGGACGATGAGTTGTTGGCTCATCATGCGAGCCTAGCAACGCCTGCGTGCGATGAGCCGGGTTCTTCGAGGTCTCAGGCCGAGCGGGGCAACCGAACCGAGAAGGTGGTGCCCTCTTCAGTGGAGTTCACCTCGATCGAACCACCGTGCGCGCTGACGATGTCTTTGACGATGTACAGCCCCAGGCCCACGCTCTTGTCGCTGTGGGCGCCAGTGCCGCGCTGCATGGGCTCGAACAAGACGGGCACCAGGTCGGGCGCGATGGGCGTGCCGTGGTTGTGCACCTCGAGCTGCACCCAGCCCTGCTCGCCGGTGGTGCGCATCAACACCTCGCCCTCGGGCAGGCCGTACTTGAGCGCGTTCGAGATGAGGTTGGTCATCACCTGCGCGATGCGATCGGGATCCCAGTTGCCCGTGCCATCACCTGAACTCTCCAGCCGCAGCTTCCGCTCGGGGTAGGCCACCCGCACTTCTTCGAGCACCTCACGGCCGATCTGGTGAAGGTCGGTCGACTGGCGCGTGGCGGGCAAACCGGGCCGCAGGCGCGCCTGGGTGAAGTCGAGCAGATCGCTCACCAGCCGGTTGGCGCGCATGGCGCTGCTGCGCACCAGGGTGGCCGCCTTGGTGTCGGCTTCGTCGAGGCGCTTTCGACTCAACATGTAGCTGGCGCTGAGCACCACCACGTTGAGTGGATTGCGCAGATCGTGGCTGACGATGCCCACCAGCTTCTCCTCGAACTGCGCGCGCTCCATCGCCGCGCGTTCTGCCTTGCGCCGCTCCGACACGTCGCGAAACACCAACACCCGCCCCAGGCTGGCGCCTTCTCCGATCAACGCCGAGTTGCCTTCGATGGGCACCTCCGAGCCGCTGCGGCCGCGCAAGGTCATGGGCAACACGGCGTCGAGCTCGAGATCTTCGTGCGAAGCCAGACCCGTGGGCCGGGTCACCACGCGGCGGGTGCGTTCGTCGGCCACCACGAAGACCTCGTCGATGCGTTTGCCCAGCGCCTCTTCGTTCGTCCACCCGGTCAGCGTCTCGGCGACCCGGTTGAGCGAGGTCACCCGCTCGGCGACGTCGGTGGTGATCACCGCGTCGGCGATGCTGCGCAGCGTGGTGGCGAAGAGCTCTTCGCGCGCCCGAATGCGCTCGGCCTGGTGCCGGGTGCGCACCAGGCTGCGAACTCGCGCGAGCAGCTCGGCGTCGTCGTAGGGCTTGGCCACGTAGTCGTTGGCACCCGCCGAGAGCCCCTCGGTGAAGTCCTCCTTCGAGCCGCGCGCGGTCAACATCAAGATGGGCAACGAGACCTCGTCGAACCGCCCGCGTAAGAAGCGGCACGCCTCGAGGCCCGAGACGCCCGGCATCTGCCAGTCGAGCAGCACCAGATCGGGCCGGGTGGGCCCGGCGATCTTCTCCAGCATCGCAGCGCCTTCGGAGAACGACTCGACCTGGTAGGCGCTCTCCAGCAGGCCGCAGGTGCGCGCAGACTCCATTCGGCTGTCGTCCACCACCCACACCACGCCGCGTTTGCCGACCGTGTCGAGATCGCTGCTCATGATGAGTTCTCCACGGCCCATGAGAGGCTCCGCACCAGCTGATCAGCCATGGCATCGATCCGGGCCTCGCCCATCGAGAGCCCCGCCTCTTTCACGGCCCGCGGCATGCCGAACACCACGCAAGACGACTCGGCTTCGGTGAGCATCCGCCCGCCCGCAGCCACGATGGCCCGCGCCCCGAGCAGCCCGTCTTCACCCATGCCGGTGAGCACCACTCCCAACACCCCGGAGCGAAACGCCTCGGCCGCGGAAGCAAAGAGCAGATCGACCGAGGGGAAGTACGGCGTGGTCGAAGGCTGCCGGCTGACCCGGGCGATGAAGCCCTCACCGTCGGCCTCGATGGTCAAGTGAGCGCCTCCTCGAGCCAACACCACGCGGCCCCGGCCGCAGCGTTCTCCGTCACGGGCTTCCACCACCTCGAGTGAAGAGACCAGGCTCAACCGGCGGGCCAACGCCTCGGTGTACTCGCCGGGGATGTGCAGCGCGATCGCGATGGGCACCGGAAAGTCAGCAGGCAACGCAGAGAGCACGTGCGTCAGTGCCTGCGGCCCCCCGGTGGAAGTGCCGATCACCACGACCTTCGTTCCTGCGACGGTTTTTCCCCGCGGCGTCGCGGGCAGCACATCGGAAGGTGGCAAGACCAGCGGCCGGGCCGCGGCGGCGGCGATCACCCGCCCCACCAACTCGCCCGACATCTCATAGAGGCGATCGGTGGCCAAACCCGTGGGCTTCTTGACCAGATCGATGGCGCCCAGCTGCAGCGCCTCCACCGTCAGCTCACTGTCTTCGTCGGAGATGGTGACCAGCACCACCCGCGGCCGCACGGCGAGCGTGGCCAGCGCACGCAACACCCCGATGCCATCGAGGCCAGGCATCACCAGATCGAGCGTCACCACGTCGGGGCGCAGCTCGTCGATCTTCTCCAGCGCATCGAGCCCGTCACCCGCGGAGCCCACCACTTCGATGCGCGGGTCGCTGTTGAGCGAGAGCCGCAGCACCTTCCGGGCGAAGGCCGAGTCGTCGACGATCAACACACGAATGCGGGGCGGCGGCGTCATGCGCTCTTTCGATAGAGGAAGGCCTGCTCGACTTCTTCGCAGACCAGGGTCGAGCCGAACCGCAGCAACGACTCGGAGACGCCCACGAAGAGCGCGCCCCCCGGCCGCAACACCCGGCTCAGCCCCTCGATCACCCGGGCCGCCGTCTCGTCGCTGAAATAGATGAGCACGTTGCGGCAGAGAATGAAGTCGCAGCTGGCCGGCGCCGGAAACGAAGCCGGGTCGGTCAGGTTGATGCGCTGCCAGGAGATCGCCTCGCGCAACGCCGCGTCGACCTGCAGGCCGTTGCCTTCTTCGGTGATCCACCGCCTGGCGAGGCGTGGCTCGGGCACGTCGCGCAACGAACGTTTGCTGAACCTCCCCGCGCGCGCCTTGTCGAGCGCCCGGGTGCTGATGTCACTGGCCACGAGGTCGACCCGATGCAGCAGGTTGGCGTCGGCCAGCAACATGGCCAGGGTGAGCGGCTCTTCGCCGGTGGCGCACGCCGCCGACCAGACGCGCGGCCGGAGCCCTCGTGCCACCAGGGGTGCGATGCCGCGTCTGACCAACACGCGCAGCGGCTCCAACTCGCGGAAGAAGAAGGTCTCGTTGACCACCAGCGCGTCGATGAGCGTCTCCAGCTCCTGCGCGCCTTCGGGATCGTACCGAAGGAAGTAGTAGTAATCGAGCAACGAGTCGAAGCCCGCCTCGACGCCCCGGGTCGCCGTTCGTTCGAGCAGCAGATCGCGCTCATCGGGCCCGTAGTGGAGGCCCGACCGCGCTTCGATGAGCGCGCTCAAGATCGCGAACAGCGGCTGGGCGTTGGCGAGGGGCGACATCGTCACAGGCTCAGCAAGACGCCGCAGATCTGGCGGACCTGCACGTCGGGATCGGTTTCAGCAGCACGACCGAGCGCGGCCATGGCAGTGGGCGAATGCAAGGAAGCGAGCGAAGCGGCGGCGGCCTTGCGCGCGGGCACCGAGCCCCTGGAGATCGCCCGCATCAGCGCCTGATCGGCTTCGGCGGTGTGCAGGCGGGCGAGCGCCGCGGCCAGCAGTGGCGCCAGCCCGTCATCGGCAGCGTCGAGCGCTGACGCGAGCCCGGCCACCAGGCCCTCCGCGGGCACCGAGAGCAACTGGGTCACCCGTTCGCGTTCATCGGGTGAAGCGGCCAGCTCCACCAACGCCGCGGTGGCCCCCGGCAGTGGCAAGGAGGAGAGGAACCCGAGCGCCGCCGACCGCACGTTCTCGTCGGGATCACGCGCGGCCACCTTGAGGGCCGACAAGGCCTCGGTCGGCGCGCTGTCGGTCAACGCGGAGAGCGCCACCAGCCGGGTGGCCGGCACCTCGTCTTCCACCGCGGCCAGCAGCAGCGGCACCGCTTCGGCCTGCCGCGAGTGGCCCAGGCCAATCAACGCCGCCCGCTGAATGTCGTGATCGGTGCCTTCGGCAGATCGACGCAAGGCCGCCTGGGCGACCGGCGCCTTCAGGTGCGACAACGCCTCGATGGCCGCGACCCGCACCTGGCCCGCTTCGTCTTCCAGCAGCCGCTCCATGCGCGGCGCGGCGGCCTCCGCCCTGCGAACGCCCAGCGCCTGGCAGGCGTAGTAGCGCACCCAGGCGTTCTCATCGTCGAGCGCCCCGAGCAGGCACGCTTCGATGCGCGCATCGACCCGCACGCACTGCCCCAGCGCCCGCATCACCGCGCCGCGCACCTTCTCGTGATGGGCCTTGCTCTGCGCCAGCAGCGCGTCGAGCGCTTGCGGCGCGTCGAGCAACGCCAGGGCCGCCACGCTGACTTCGCGGGTGGCCACCTCGGGGTCGCCCAGCGCCTCGATGAGGAGGGGCAGCACCTCGGCAAAGCCGAAGTACCCCAGGATCTGCAACGCGCGCCGTCTCACCGCCGGAGGGGCGGAGGTGGCCGCGCGCAACGCCAGCGCCTGGGTCTCTTCGCTGCCCAACGACTGGATCGCACCGACCGCGGCCTGCACCACGCGGCGATTGGGGTCGGCGAGCAGCTCGAACAAGGCAGCCACCGCGCCCGTCGCCCCCACGCGGGCCAGCGCATCACACGCGAGCGACCTGACCACGGGCGACTCGTCTTGCAGGCACTCGACCAGCTCGGGTTGGAACACGCCGCGGACCACGATGGGCAACAACACCTGCCGCCGCGCGCTGTCGCCCCCGTGCAGCGCCTCGCGCACCTGCTGATCCGACGCCTTGCCCAGGCGCTTGAGCGCCCGCGCCGCCGCTTCGCTGATGGGTCCTGCGGTGTCGAGCAACGAGCGCAACCCCGCAGCGGCCTCTTCCCCTCCGACGGCGCCCAGCAAGACGGCGATGGCCAACCGCTCGTCGAGGCTGGCCGTGGTGAGGCACCGAATGAGCCGCTCCACCGCCGAAGAATCGAGCCCGGCCCGGTTCAGCACCGCACGCGGCGCCTCTTCGTTGCCGTAACGCTCGAGATGACGGGCGAACAGATCGGCCAGCGCCACGGCGGCCACCCGCACCGTCGCCTCGCTGGGGTGCGTCAACGCATGGGCCAGCGGGAGCACCGCGGCCGACTCGCCGGTCCGGCCCAACGCCCTGACCGCCTCCAGTTGGTAGAAGGTGTTGCTCGCCAGCGCGGCCAGGGGAGGGATCGCCCGGGGATCGCCGCAACGGCCCAGCACGTCGATCGACGGAAAGACCCGGAAGAAGTGGCCGCTCTGCGCCGCCAGGATCAACGCGTCGATGGCCAGGGGCCCGCCGATGCGCCCCAGCGCCTCGACCGCCGCCACCGCCACGTTGTCGTCGGAGTGAGCGACCAGCGCGGCCAGCACCGGCACGCCACGGGCCCCGCGCCTTCGCCCCAACACCTGAGCGGCGTCGGCCACGATGGCCGGGTTGGGATCGTTCGCCAGCGCCGACACCTCGGCCAGCAGATCACTCGAGCTGCCCACCAGCGCGTCGACCGCGGCTGCGATTCGCCCTTCGTGATCGCGCTGGGTGCGCAGCAACTCGCACAACGCCCGCACCGCGCCCGTGCCCAGCGTGCCCAGCGCCCGCACCGCTTCACGGCGCACCGCCCAGCTCCGGTCGGTGAGCATCGAGAGCAAGGCCGTGATGCCGGCCTGGCCCATCGACGTCAGGCGCGCGACCTCCGCGATGCGCTCGTGCTCGGGTGCCGTCAGCGCGAGGGCTTCGCGCACCGTCATGGTCGCCTCGGAGCGCCGGCGAAGTTCACGAACGCTCCGAGGGCGGGGTCTTCGCGTGTTCGAGGGCCGAGAAGGCGGCGCCCAGGCTGGCCACCTGCTCGGCCTGTTCATCGTTGGCCTCGCGGATCTTCTGAATGCCGTCGGCCACCGAACGAACGTCGCCAGCCAGCTGCCCGGCCACCCTGGCCTGCTGCGCGACCCCGGCCACCATCTCGCGGGTCTGCTGCCGCGCGGCGCCCGCGCCCTTCGAGAGCTGGTCGCTGGCCGCCTGCTGATCGCCGATCGACTTGGCCACCCCCTGCAAGGCGGTGTTCTGCCGCGCCACCGTCTGGGACAACGCGGCGACCGCTGCGGCCTGCTCCCCCACGTTCTTCGCCGACTGCCGGGCCGCGCGGCGCACCTCGTCGGAGTCTTTCACCAGCGCGGTGACGGCCTTGGTCTGCGCGGCGGTCGCGGCGTTGATGCTGTTGGAGAGCCTCGCGAGTTCACGCGCGGTGGCTTCGATCTCCTTGGTGGCCTTGGCCTGCTCGGCGACCCCGCGTGCAGTGTGCACCGCCTGGGCGCGGGCGTCGTCCATCGCGCGGGCCACCTCCGTCGCGCCTTTGGCCTGCTCCGCCAGCCCCGCCACCGTGCGCTGGAGCGACATCGCCACCTCCTTGCTCGCACCCGCCTCCCGCGCGAGCGACTTGGTCTGCTCGGTGATGGCGGACGAGGTCTGCTGGGTGAGCGTGCGCATGCGGAAGGCGGCCTTGGCCAGCTGCGTCGCGCTGGTGGCCTGCTCCTCCATCGCGCGCGAGACCCGGGCCGCGCCCGCGGTGAGCTGGGTGTTGCTCTTCACCACGTCGCGCAAGGCGCGCGCCTGTTCGAGGGTGGCCTCGCGGGTCTGCCTGGCCATCTGACCTCTCCTGGGGTCTTGGTCAGCTTGGCGATGTCCATGACCGAGAGGCTGGAAAGAAACTCGACGACCTGATCCTGCGTGAG
>JANODF010000797.1:0-23417 GCA_031412555.1 Archangium sp.
TGAAGCGGCCGGTGCGCTGGACCGACTCGAGAACCAGCACCGGAGACTTCGATGGGCGTGAATGGACGATCGAGATCTTCGACGTGGCAAAGGACGAACGGCGGGCGCTCAGAGAAGCGCTCTGGGATCTCTTTGGAGAAGTGCACAAGCAGACTGGAATGGCGTTGTCGCTGGTGACGCACACGCCCGAAGGCACCACGACCCACTACTCGTGGGTGAGGGCTGAGAATCCGGCTCGCGGCGTTAGAAAAGACCTGCCCATTACTCCGCACCAGCACGTTCGCCCGCGAGAGGCCGCCTCGGCATGATCTATCTCACTGCGCAGAAGGTGATTTCACCGAAGGCCCAGACCGGGGTTAACGCGTTTCGATACGCGCAAACCGCCGTGCGATCGTTCGAACTCGTGGAAGTCGGAGACCCGGGAGTGCTCGAGGCACAGCGCATCGAGGTACCTCCGGGCGGCAACGAAGTGATTTGCTTTCTCGACGTGCTCGCGCCCGATGCAACCGAGCCTCAAACGGTCAAACGCGTTCTCGAAATATTGCGTCTGACCTGGGAGCAGGGCCGCCGCGATGTCGTGGTGCAGGACGAGGTGCACGCTCTCTTCGTTCCTGGGCGGCTCCCGGAAGACTCAATCGGCGCCGACCTGGAGCGCCTCACCCAAGGACTCGTCGAAGTCGCAGAGGCGAGCCCTGCTCCGGACGCCAGGGATGCGCGCCCAATCACGATCGCCGTGAGGTCGACTCAAGAGGGCAAGTCGTACGCTCTCGACGAGGACAGCAGCCGGCGCGTGCAGCTGGTGCGTGGAGCGTTGCCGCGCTCCGTCAACGTGACTCATCAGAGTGAGCACTATGCCGCCTCGCGCGTTTTCGGTGACCTCTACGATGAACTGCTGGGGCCGCTGACCGGACTCGACGCCCTTCGTCTGCAGAGTGAGTTCGCCGGCGTTCGCTTCGTGGATGATCCCAGCGGCAAGACACTCTGGGAGTGGCCTGTCTCTGACGTTCACCCGGGATACTGCCTCTCCTGTCACCAGCACGGAACGCTTCGTGAGGGTGGAGGCGGGAGCCTCATCTGCGCCTATTGCGGAAACCTGCAGTCGTCCGATGGGCTCTGGGTCGCCGCTCTCTCCTGAGCAACCGTCTCAGGCTCTCAAGACGCGCCAGACGGCTCGGCAGAGCTACGGCGCTTCCCACTGGCACCGTTCGCCAGGTCTCGTCGCCTTTGAGATAGCAAAGAGCAGGGCGCGGATCCGGGGCTGTCCGCTTCGAAGTCGACGTCGACCTGTCGCTCGGCACGGGGCAGTGCAACTGCTCCATCTGCTGGAAGCGCGGGAGCTGGGGCGTACAAGTGAAGCCCGACGCGTTTCGATTGCTCGCGGGCGACGACAGCCTGCGCGGCCTGCGCCCGAAGCCGGAGGGCACGACGCAGCAGTGCGTGGTCTGCGGCCTTCAGCCCTTCGGCCGCGGCGACCTCCCGCAGATCGGTGGCCCGTACTGCTCAGTAAACGTGCGCTGCCTCGACGGGGTGGATCTCTCGGGAGTGCCCGTGCGCTACGTCGACGGCCTGCACGACACCTGGGCGCTGCTGAAGACCGCGCCCTACCTGAACCCGTTCGAGGGGCCGGGCAGCCGGGCCTGACCAACTCACCAGGGGCCGCTCAAAGGCACGAGCCCATGCACGAAAGCTGCGCGCTGGCGTCACCGAGCTGAGAGGCGCGCGTCAGGTCTTCACACGTCTCTTTGGCCGTCATGCCCGCCTCGACGCCGGCCCCTGCGCGCAAGGTGCATGACTCGGCGAGGCCCCCCTGGCAGGCGTTCTTCAGGAATTCGCGCGCGAGGTCCATGTACGGCTTGCGTGCTGCTTCGGGCCGGCTGGCGCCGTCGGCCACCAGGCAGGTGGCGATGTGGTGACAGGCCTGAAAGTCGTCCTTGATGCAGGCCAGCTTGTACGCGTCGCGCGACTCCACGCTGCTGCAGTTGGGGTACCCCGGCGGCTTGGGCTTCCGCGTGGCCGCCACCGCGCTCTGCAGCTCACACACCCCGGGCGGCTCGGGCTCGGGCGCCGGCTCAGGCGCGTGAACACAGGCGGAGAGGAAGAAAGCGAAGAGGAAGGAGAGCTCAGTATTTTTCACGGTTGGATGATCTCGCGGTGGCTTGCTTCGAGGGTCTTCACCTGCTCGGCCGAAAGCTGTGGGCAGGGCCACTTGCCCGCGGCGACGCACTCGGCGCCGGGAACGGGCCAGCCCGCGCAGGCGGCTGCGGTGACCTCGACGAGCTCGCCCTGCTGCATGCCGTCGAGCTGCCCCCGGGCCGCGGTCAGCAGCCTCGAGAGGGTCGCTCGACCAGCGCGGGAACAACGGTCGGCGGTGACGGCCGCGTCGGTGTCTCCCTTCGCAACGGTGGCGTCGATGAGTTCCCAGTTTTCCTGAAAGTCGCCCGTGCAAGGCAGCGTGACGAGCTTGCCTGTTCCCTTGCGCACGGTGACGCCAGCGCCTGCGTCCTTCCCGTCCTGCGAGTACACCTCGTAGACCACCCCGTCGTTGACGAAGGAGATCAACTCGGCTGTGCCACTGATCAACGGCTGGGTGTGCCTCCGGAAGCGGAGCAGGCTGTGTTCCTTCTGGGCGGGGAACTGGAGGTCGCCTGGACCGAAGCGATACTGCAGCCACTCCGGGGTGCCACTGAGCGGGCCTGCGCAGAGGGAGACGATCTTCTTCTTGATCGGGCAGCTGAAGACGAGCCGCTCCGTGGGGGCGCAGGGGACGGGGTCTGGCCCGAGAGCAACGCCAACGAGAACGCGAGCAGCATGAAGCGAGAGTAGTGCGGTCCTCCCCGGATCGGTTCGGCGAAGTGCTGTATCGACGCCCCATGAAGCCTCGAAAGCCTGTTGGTGCAGCTCGCGAAGTGGTTCAAGCAGGCGGCGAAGTTGCCGGGATGATCTAGACCACGTCCCAGGTGAGGGCGGCTCGCCAGGTTTCGTCGCCCTCGAGGTAGCGAAGAAACACGCCGCTCACCTGCGCGAGAGTGAACTCGCCACGCGCGCGGTACTGCGGCCGACGAATTCTCCCGGTATTCGAGCGACCATGCGTCGCCCTGGCCTGCCTGAAGGAACGTGCCCTCACACACCTCGATGATCGCGAAGGACCCGAAGGCCTCATCCGCGAGCACCTGTCGGAGCTTCGCCGCATCGATGTTGGCGAAGTAGCCGAGGTCTTCCGTCGTCAGCTTCATCCGGTGATGCGCACGCGTTGATCGATGCGGCCGAAGATGCTCTTGCCGTCAGCGTCTTTCATTTCGATTTCGACGCGGTCACCGTTCTTCATGAACTGCGTCTTCGGCGCGCCGGTCTCGATGGTCTCGATCATCCGCACTTCAGCCAGGCACGAGATGCCCCGCGCGCGCTCTTCGTTCGACACCGTGCCGCTGCCCAGAATCGTGCCCGCGGTGAAGTTTCGCGTCTTGGCGATGTGCTGCATCAGGTCGAAGAAGCTGAAGTGCATCTCGGGCCCGGCGTGCGTGTCACCCACCAGCGTGCCGTTGAGCCAGGTCTGCAGCGTCAGGTGCAGCCGCCCGTCTTTCCACGCGCTGCCCACTTCATCGGGCGTCACGGCGACCGGCGAGAAAGCAGTGGCCGGTTTGCCCTGGAAGAAGCCGAAGCCCTTCGCGAGCTCATCGGGGATCAAGTTTCGCAAGGTGACGTCGTTGACCAGCATCAACAGCCGCACGTACTTGCCCGCGTTCGCCGAGGTGACGCCCATCGGGGTGTCGCCCAGCACGACGGCGACCTCCGACTCGAAGTCGACGCCGAACTTTTCATCACGCGCCACGATGTCTTGCGTGGGCCCGAGCATCTCTGACGAGCCCCCCTGATAGACCAACGGATCCGTCTTCAACGTGGGCGGCGGCTCGGCTTTGCGCGCCTTCCGCACCAGGATGACGTGGTTCAAATACGCCGATCCATCGACCCATTCATACGCGCGGGGCAGCGGCGCCATCAGCTTGCTCGCGTCGAAGGGCTCGCTCTTCACGGTGCCGGCTTCGAGCTCCGCGGCCAACTTCTGAAGCTTCGGTTCCACCTCATCCCACATGTCCAGCGCCGCCTGCAGCGTGGGCGACACCCCTGTAGCGAGGGTCCAGGCCGAGAGATCTCTCTTCACCACGAGGAGGGCGCCGTCCCGGCTACCCGTTCGCAAGGTCGCGAGCTTCATAGGCTCCTAGTCACCGGCTGGCCGGATCGAAGTCAAGGCCTGTCCTGAGCCTGTCGAAGGGGCCGGGAAAGGACTTGTCTGCGCCCCCAAGGGGCCTACGCTGCGTCCGCTCATGCCCGAGGAGCTGGGGCTTTCCCCCGTCCACCGCATCATCGAGACCTACTCCCGCGCCGTTGAGGCGCTGGGACTGGGTGTTCCTCCGCTCTTCATCGAGCGGTGGGCGGTGGCGGTGCACCAGGCGCTTTCTTCCCGCGCGCGCGAGTTTCACACCCATCAACACGTGCTCGAGCTCGTGCGCGATGCGGATGCCATCGAGACGATCGCCGCGCTGTACCACGACATCGTCTACGTCCAGGTCGACCTCGACGTGCCCACGCACTACGCCGAGCTGCTCCGGCCGCTGGTCGCGCGCGACACGAGTGAACACGGCTGGAAGCTGCTGCCCCACTGCGGCACCGACCCGACCGCGAAAGACGTGCTCGAGGTGTTCGGCTTCACTCCGGGCCAGGTGCTCACGCCCTTCAGCGGCTTGAACGAGCTGGCCTCTGGGCTGGTCGCCGCCAAAGAACTCGAAGGCGTGCTCACCCGCGAGCAGATCCTCGCGGTGGTCGCGTGCATCGAAGCGAGCATTCCGTTCCGTGATGGTGAAGCGGTCGCGTTGCGTGATCGGCTCACCACGCTGGGCATCAGGCCAGAAGACATCGGCGTGATGGTGCGAAGGGCCACCCGGCTGTCGAACAACGACGTGGGCAACTTCGCCGACCCCGATCCCGCACGCTTCCTCGACAACACCTGGAAGCTCTTGCCGGAGACGAACCCGTCGCTCCACACCCCGACCACGTACAGCATCCGTGATTACCGGGTGGCGCTGATGAAGATGGAGGGCTTCCTCTCGAAGCTCCCTGCCGAGCGCGTGTTTCACACCTGGGGTGGTGAGCCTTCACCCGAAGAACACAGCAAGCGCATCGCCGCGGCCGCGAACAACATCCAGCTGGCGGTGCGCTACATGCGCTGCAAGCTGTACTCGTCGTCGGTCATCGAAGCGCTCGCCTCGGAGTCGGGTGGCGATGGGCCGCTCCCCTACTTCATCGGTGGCAACGCAGAGACGCCCGGCGCGAACATGAAACGCATCGAGCAGTTCATGCCCACGCCGCATGTCGAGCGGGAAGATCTGGTCGATCCGATTTTGCGGCAGCTGCTGCAAGGCGGGCGCGCGACCAACTCGAGCTTCGACATCTCGCCTTCGCCGCTGGCTGATTATCTGTACGTCGCGCTGGGTGAGGCCCGGTTGATGAAGGGGCTGCAAGAGGCGCGCACCATGTGGGACGCGACGATCTCCCCGCGGATGTTCCTCTCGCTGCAGCCTCGGGAGCCGATGTTGATCATCGCCAAAGCCACGGGCGAGATGGCGCCGACGCGGGCGGGTGCGTTGGCTGAGTTGATGAAACTGCTCTGAGTCTCTCTCCCAGAGGCAGAGACAGATTCGCCACGTCGCTGTAAATCGCCGCGCTCATGAGCATCCCCGTTCCGCCGGTGCCGTCGTTTCCCCCCGCAGAGTTCACCCTGACCTCGGTGAAGGGTCTTTCAGCGGCTGGCGTGAAAGCCGGCATCAAGGCGAGCGGAAATCCCGACGTGGGCTTGCTGGTGTCGGACGCGCCGATGGCCGCCGCGGGCATCTTCACGCAGAACCACTACGCGGCAGCGCCGGTGGCGATCTCCAGGGCGCACCTCGTTCGTTCGGGCGGTCTGGTGCGCGCGGTCATCGTCAACTCCGGCAACGCCAACGCGTGCACCGGTGCACAGGGCGACAAGGACGCGCTCGAGATGTGCGAGCGCGTCGCCAAAGCGTTGGGGTGCCCCATCGAGCAGGTGCTGGTGTGCAGCACCGGCGTCATCGGCGTGAAGTTGCCGATGGACAAGGTGCGCGCCGGCATCGATGCCGCGCTCGCCGAGAAGGCCAACGACGTGGAAGCGGGGCGCCGTTTTCTGAGCGCGATCATGACCACCGACGCGTACCCCAAGGAGGCCTGCGCACAGAACGCCGGCGCCACCATCGCGGGCGTCTGCAAGGGCGCCGGGATGATCGAGCCCAACATGGCCACCATGCTGGCGTTCATGGCCACCGATTGGGATCTGCGCGCCGAGCAGCTCAAGCGATCGTTGCCCACCATCGCGGCGAGCAGCTTCAACGCGGTGCACGTCGACACGCACACCAGCACCAACGACACGCTGCTGCTGCTCTCCACCCGGGCGCTGCCGCCTCCGAACGATTGGGCCCGGCATGTCGAGCCGGTGGCGCGCCGGCTCTCGTGGCTCATCGCGCGTGATGGTGAAGGCGCGACCAAGGTCACCACCATCGAGGTCACGGGTGCTGCGTCCGACGAGGCGGCAAAGGCGATCGCGAAGCGGGTGGCTTCATCGGCGCTCGTGCGCACTGCGCTGTTCGGCAACGATCCGAACTGGGGGCGTTTCACCAGCCAGGTGGGCAACGCTCCGGAAGTGAAGAACCCGAAGTCGTTGTCGTGTCTGCTGCAGGGCATCGAGGTATTCCGCCAGGGAGAACCGACCGCGTTCGATCGCGCAGCGGCCTCGAAGGCGATGGCCACCGAAGACGTGAAGCTGGAGCTCAAGCTCAACGATGGGCGCGGTCACGCGACGGTGATGACGTCGGATCTCGGGTACCGCTACGTGCAGGTCAACGCCGAGTACACGACGTGATTCAGGTGAGCCCCTCACCCGGCGCTGTGCGCCGACCTCTCCCCGCTCGCAGGGAGAGGTAACTGCCTCAGAAGGTCAGCAGCACCACGGCGAGCACGATGCCTGCGAGGGCGAGTGCACCGATGATCAACACCGGCACCAACGAGCTGCGCTCTCGAGGGTCCGGCGCACCGAAACCGGGCCGGGACACGGCGGGGTCGGTCGTCGCGTAGGCCACTTCGTCACCGTTCACGTCGCAGCGCACGCCGAGCTCTTTGAGCACCAGCAGGAGCTTCTGCAGCCAGCCGCGGTACTCCGCTTCCTTCACATCGAACGGCTTGCGAAAGCGCGCTTCGTACGCCTTCTTCACCGTGGCGAAGTCGCGCACCTCGGCCACCGCAGCGGCGAAGTCGACCCAGCCACACACCACCTGTTCGCCTCCACCGTTGAGCATGAGCGCCTGACGCGCGAGCGCGCCGCCGTTGCTGCTGGGCCCGCTCAGCTCGGAGATCAGCAGCACGCGCTTCGACATGCCCAGTGGGATCGTGGCCAGACGGCTGGTCAGGATCTCGGTGTGCATCACCAGCGAGCTGGTCACCGCGGTGTAGACGTTTTGACTCATTGCGGCGCGCTTACCACGGGAAGTCCCCTCTCCCTCTGGGAGAGGGTCAGGGTGAGGGCCTCACTTAAACCGCCCCGAAAGACTCGCGCCGAGCGGTGCACCCGGAGCCGAAGGAACAATCGACACATCCCGCTCGAGCCACTTCAGCGGCTTGGCGAAACCCGCGACCGCCATGCAGAGGCCCACGAGCTGCACTGACACGTTGAGTCCAATCCCCGCGATGGTGAAGGCGTTGGCGAGCGGCCCTGCGCCCTCCCGGTAGCCGAGAATCGGCCCCGCGAGCGGAACCGCCATCAGCGGGGTGCGCGAGGTCAACGCGAGCACCGCCATCGGCAGGTACGCGGCGGTGAAGGCGATGGTGCCGCGGGCGACCATTTCCCAATGCGGCTCCTGCGCCCGGTGAAAACCCCAAGGCACGGGCTGGCTCTCTTTGAAACGTTCCGGGTGGGTCGCATCACCCCGGCGGATGGTCGCGGGTGCACCCACGCGCTGAACCGGGAGCCGCGGTTCACACTGCCCCGCGACGCAGACGTTCTCATGACGGCAGTCCGCATCCTGCGTGCAGAGGAACTGGCAGCTGCCGGCAACGCACTGAGCGCCGGCAGCGCAGGGGCCGCAGGGGCCGCAGGCAGCGCTCTGGGCGTGGGCGGCCAGGCTCAGCAGCGCGCTGATCAAACCGAGAGTTCGGGCATTCATGGAAGCCGCGTCATGTCACCTGTGCGCGCCGCGGTGCATCACCAAGCCTCTCCAGAAGGAGAGGAGGTAGCATCGAGGCCGCGATGCTCGCCCTGCTCACGGTGGTCCTGACCGCAAGCCTCGAACACGACTTCCCCGCCTCCACGCGTTTCGTGCGCCCGGGTGAATCGACCGTGTCGATGCTGATCAACCTGGGCCGCCCCTGCTCCGAACCGATCGCCTCGTGCGCCCGCGAGTTTCTCTTCGAATACGGCGGCGCCTTCGGACTGCGTGAGGAAGACGAGCTGATCCCCGTCTCGCGCCGCGGCGACTCGCTGCTCACCACCCTCCGCTTCGAGCGCCGCAAGGCCGGGGTGCGAGTTCACGGAGCAGAACTCACGGTCACCTTCGATCGCGACGCGCGGCTCACCATGATTCACGCGGGTCCGCAGGTGCCTCCCGCCCGGGGTGCCTTCAAGCTGCCGGCGGCCTTTGCGCTCGAACGCGAACCCGGTGCGACGAACGCGGAACGCGCCTGGGTGAAAGACGGCGACGTGCTCCGCCCCGCGTGGATCGTCACCCGCGCACTCCCCGAAGGGCCCACCGCCTGGTTGAGCGTCGACGCGGAGAACGGCCGCGTGCTCGAACGCCGCATCATCCAATGGACCGTCGATGGCAGCGTCTTCGACTTCTCCCCCGTGCGCTCCCAGGCCGCGCTCTGCACGCAACAACCAGACGCCGGCTTCACCCCGTGCGCCGCCAGCACCACGCGAACGCTGGGCAACTTGAACACCGGCGCCACCAGCCTCAGTGGCCCTCGCGTCATCGCCCGCAATTGCCAGGGCCAGCAGGGCAGCACCTCGTGTCTTCCGCGCGCGGCCCCCAACGGTACAGGCGCCTTCGTCTACGCGGCCGACCTCACCACCTCGAACATGGATCGTTTCGGAGAGGTGATGGCCTACTACCAGGCCGATCGTTTCTCAGCCTGGCTCGACGGGCTCTCGCCTCCGTTTCAGGCGGGCGGTGGACTCGGGGTGGTCGACGTCTTCACCAACATCGGCGGTTACGAAGGCGGCTTCTTCGAAGCGTCCGGGCCGTTCAATCGTTTGGCCGTGCGCCTGGGCCAGGGTGCGCTCGCCGACTGGGCCTACGACGGAGACGTGCTCTGGCACGAGCTCGGTCACGGACTGGTCGAACGCACCTCGCAGTTCGGTTTCTACGCGCGCGATGGGCAGGGCCTCTCCGGCGACTCGGGGTCGCTCAACGAAGGCACCGCCGACTGCGTGTCGCTCGCCTTCAAGGGTTCACCTCAGCTCGGAGAAAATGCCGGCTCGCGGCTGATGGAAGACGGGCAGACCACCGCTCCGTACCTGCGCACGGTGGAGACCAAACGCATGTGCCAGGTGAGCTCCATCGATGGCAGCACGCTCGCGCGCGGCGGGCGCGTCGGGGAGATCCACGCCGACGGCGTCATCTGGGGCTCGTTCTTCTGGGAGCTGCGCCGACGGCTGGCGAGCGTCTCCACGACGGGCCTGTGCACCAACTGCAACGCCGCCGAGGTCGTGCTCACGCGCGCGCTGGAGAGCCTGGGCTCGAGCGCGAGCTTCAACGACGCCACGCTCGCGGTGCAGCAGGTGGCCGCGAGTGTCTTCGGCGCGCAGGCCGCGCAGCTGGTGGGCTGCATGAGCTGCGAATGGGAGATGCCCCGCTGCGAAGATCGCACCCGCATCGTCTTCCCCAACGAGACGCACGAGGCGTTGTTGGTCGACAGCTCGGCCGGCAGCTACGGCGGCATGACCCCGCTGACCTTTCAGTACGCGCTCGAGGTGCCGGCCAACACCACGGTGACCTTCAATCGTTTCCTCATCGAGTCGGGCACGTTGAGTCTGCTCGCGCGCTTCAACGCCAAAATTGCCTGGAGCAGCGGCGGTCACAACGCGACGACCACCATCACCGCGCAAGGACAGTCATTGCCGGTGCAGGCGACCGCGGGCACCTGGTACCTGCAGGGACTTCACGACGGCGCTGCGATTCGCAAGTTCGGCTTCCGGGTGAACTTCTCGCCTTCGGCCAACACCACCACGCGGCCCGCGCCCGCTTCGTTCACCTGTTCACTCGGCGGCACGTTCCCTTCGGGCTGCGCGTGTACGCCGCAATGTGCAGGCAAGACCTGTGGCAGCGATGGCTGTGGTGGCAGCTGTGGCACGTGCGCGATGGGTGAGACCTGTTCGCTCTCGAGCCAGTGCGGCTGCACGCCTTCGTGCACCGGAAAACAGTGTGGGCCTGACGGCTGCGGGGGCGTGTGCGGCACGTGTGCAGGAGGACAGGTCTGCTCGGCGGCGGGCGCGTGTGCGTGCGTGCCGAACTGCGCGGGGCGGACCTGCGGCAGTGATGGGTGTGGAGGCACCTGCGGCCCTGCGTGTCCCACCGGGCAGTTCTGCAACAACGGACTGGGCGCGTGCGTGATGGGGATCGACCCCTGCGAAGGCGTGGAGTGCGGGCCAGGGTGCGGGTCATGCGCGGGCGACTTCACCTGCACGCCGCAAGGCAGCTGCAGCGGATCAGCCGGGGTGTGCGGGAACAAGGTGTGTGGACCCGATGGTGTGGGAGGCAGCTGCGGCACCTGCGATCCGGGAAGTTCCTGCACGGAGAGCGGAACCTGCATCGAGACGCCGGCGGTGATCGGTGGCTGCGGTTGCTCGAGCGGGGGCGAAATCATCCTCCTGCTCCTTCTCTCCCTCGCCCTGCGAAGCGGGGAGAGGGTCGGGGCGAGGGGCCGACCAGGAGCAATCCCGAACTCGGCACCTTGAGCTGCCGCTTCAAAACCGGCACCGAAGAAACGACTCGCGAGCCGAACGGCAGTAACCCTCACCCCAACCCTCTCCCCCTCTCGGGGAGAGGGAGAGCGGTCAGCGAGGGCCTTTGCGCGGAGGCGGTGGCGGCGGCCCTTGCTGCGGGCGCTGCTTCACTGGCTGCCCCGGGCTGGCTTGACCCGGCGGTGGAGGCGGCGCCGCGAACCGGTGTTGTTCCCGGGGCCGCTGCGGCTCGACGCGCATGGCGGGCGGCGGCGGCGCGAAACGTTGGTCCCGGCGCTCCGGTTCGACGCGCATCGCGGGCGGCGGCGGCCGGTTCGATTCGATGCGTGCAGGCGGCGCGGAACGTTCGATACGCCGCGGTGAAGGAGAGCCCTGGCCGGGCCCGGGCGGCGGTGGAATGCCCCGGCTGCCACCCCGAACCTGAGTCACGGGCACGGCGCGAACTCCACCACGCGTCGCAGCACCGACGTACCCAGGAGGCGGGCCAATCGGCACCGCTCCATGCACGGGCTGCGTCACCGTCACCGCCGAACGAAAACGCCGTTCATCGATGGCCCGCGAACGAACATTGAGCACCGTGAGCTGGTGCGTCTCCACGAAGAGCCACGCGCCGTGGTGCACGGCAGGCGCGCCCCGCGGCCCCATCGGCGCCCAACCCACGTACGCGCCGCCCGTGCGCCAGCTCACCCACGCAGGCGCCCAGGTGCGGCCCGGAACCCAGACCCAGCCGTACTCTTCATCGAGCATCCAGCGCCCGTAGTGAAAGACGGCCCAGGCAAACGGCAACTCGGAGTCGAAGACCCAGCCTTCATCCGTGTACACCCACTGCCCGCTGGTGCCGTACGGGTAGAAGTCGTCACCGACGTACTCCAGACCCGGCTGCCACACGCGACCGAAGCCGGGCAGCTCCAGCCAGGAGCCGTACGGACTGAGCTGCGAGTCGAACGTGTCGACAGTGACCACGAACGAAGGTTGGGCCCACGCGACGGAGCCGGAGACGATCAACGCCAGCAAGGTGATCAGTCGTTTCATGGTCAGACTCCGAGGCTGTACGCGCGGCGCCGAAGCACCTGGCGCACGGGGATGTAGAGAAGGAAAGAGGCGCCGAAGACGAGGTGAGCGATCCAGCTCCACGTCTGGGGCACCTGCTCCGCCCAGATGTTGTGGCCGTGCAACTGGCCCATCACGGTGGGAGCGATCAACGCAGCGCCGGCGATCTGACTGGCCACGCCGAGCGCCAAACCGAGGGCGAGCACGTTGCTGACGGTGCGCTGCGCCTTGTTGATCAACGCGCCGAAAGCGAGCGACCAGGCGAACGATGCGATGAGTTGATGAATGACCAGCCCGGCGCTGAAGGCGGTGAACGAGAACGCGCCCAACGCTTCATCACCCAGGGCGAAAGCGCCGATGACTTGAACGGGGTGGTACCAGGCCTTGTCGAGAAAGACGGTGAAGCTCACCATCATCGTGACCAGCATGAAGAAGCCAGCGGCCTGACCGGTGATCACTGCGCCCAGCAGATCTCGCTCGAGGCTCGAGCGCCGCGAAAGAGAAGACGAAGTGGAGAAACGGACACTGCCGACCATGCCGGGACACACAGCACGCCCCGGGCCAACCAGCGTCCCTCGGATACGGCCCCTCAGCCCTTCAAGGTGATGGCTTCACTCCATCAAGATGAACGACGAACCCGCATCAGCAGCAGCACGACGAGCGCCAGCAGCCCCTGCGCACCGCTCTGACAACCACAGCTCTGCGGCGTGATGGGGTCGACCAGCGCGCTGTTCATCGGCACGTTGTTCACCACGTTCTCGGGCGCGCCTTCTTCGCGCAGCACCTCGATCAACAGCGAGGCCGGCAGCTTCGAACGATCCACCCCCACCGGCGAGAAACGGCCTTGCGGATACGGAAGATCCCACCCCTGTTCGGTGGTGAGCAACGCGCTGGTCTCCTGCCCGCTTCGATTGCAGGTCACGTTCATCGTGGCGGTGTGCACGTTGCTCACGTTGGGCAGGTCGGGGTTGAAGGAGAACGCGGGGTCCTTGTTCATGTCAGCGGGGGAAATGGTGCTGTAGAGCCGGGTGAGCGTGGGCTGATCGTCGAACAGCTGCGAGGCGTTCTGGGTGGGCAGCACCACGCGCTCCCACACTTCGTCGGCCATCACCGCCGGCTGAAAGTCAGGGGCCGGCGCCTGTGCCTTCAGGGCGCGATAGTTCGCGTAGAACGTATCGGCGGTGACCCCTGGCGGAGGCGGCAGGTACTTCACCAACGTCGCCTTGAGCGGGCCCGGCAACACCGGCCCTGCGAACGGCGCGAGCGACGAAGGCGCAGCGAAGTTTCTCAGGAAGAGCAAGTCGATGAACTGCTCGGGCGTCGCAGCGGTGGCGAACTCCGACTTCGTGCCGAAGCGGCCAGGAGGCGTGAGCACGCCGCGCATCACCGTGCTCGGCCCTGCGTACTCGGTGACGAAGGTGTGCCGGCCCGGCGCTTCACCGACCGCGCGAATCACCACGTCGTTGTAGTTCGCCCCACGTGACGGCCAGTCGATGACCGAGTCGTTGAGCACGGTGTGATTGTAGTTGCGGGGAATGGCGCGGCCGGTGCCCAGCATCCACACCTGCACGCCCATGTTCTCCGTCGCGCCCGTCGCGGTGAGCGTGATGGGAATGACGCCGAGGTCGCTCGTGTAACGCAGCACCACCGGGAGCAGGTCGCCCGCGGTGTTGCCCGCACGAAGCTTGAGCGCGAGGAAGAAGCCGCCTTCGCGGATGTAGGGCGCCACGGACTCGTCGGTGCCCGCGGGCACGAAGTACCGATTGGTGGCGAGCCACTCGAGCATCGCCGTCTTCGAATCAGCGCGGAGCACCGCGTAGTCGTAGGGACCCACGGAGTCCTGCACCACCAACGGACTGATGCCGGCGTCGCTGCCCGCGTTGAGACCCGCGTCGGCGAATCCTCCAGTGCCCGTGCCTCCACCCGCGCCCGAACCGAAACCGAACTGAGGACAGTTCGGATCGAACACCGTGTTCAGCTGATAGCGCGGCTGCGTGGTGGTGGTCAGGCGGGTGAAGAGTTCGTCCGTTCCCAGCTCGAGCGTGGGCACCGAAGGCAGCGGCAACAACCAACCGAACTCCTGCCCCGCGGCGCCCGAGTACTGCACCTGCACGTGCGCGGTGACTTGCCCGTTCTGCACGGCGAACAGAATGCGTTCACCCGCCTGCAGCACCGGCACGGTGGGGTCGGGCGGCGTGAAGCAGCCGCAGGCTTCAGCGCGCTGAGACCACAAGCCGAGGGCTACGGCGCACGACAAAGTCAGGGCGAGTTTCAAGAGCACCTCCAGGTGTGGAGCCGGTTGGACACCCGAGCCGCCCCAGGTGGGACATCAGCGCGGCCTCTCCTCGCCGCAGAGCACCGCTGACGCCGGCGGCGTATAAGATGATGCATGGCCCGCGAGATGCCCACCTTTGCTGACGCGGCCAGAGTGCCAGTGCACTGGTCGTTGTTCTGGACCCAGCTGTGTCGCAAGGCTGGTGCAGCAGCGAAGGTCACCAACTGGCTCATCGCGCAGGCGAACGCCCGCGGCTTTCACGGGGCCATCGTGGACCAAGAAGCAGAGATCGACGCGCTGCTTTGTCTCGAGGATCTCGTCGTCGGGCTCTTGATGCCTCAGTCGGAAGTCGACGCGCGTATCGTGAAGTTGGTCGTCAGGATGCTGCAGTCGAATCAGCTCGACGAAGCACGGCTCACCTTCAGAGCTCGACGGGAGCGCGCAGACATCGGCTTGGCGTGGGTGCTGGCGCTCGTCCCCCCAGGTGAAAGGACTGTTTCACTCGAGGCAATCGCGAAATCGCTTCGCCCGCCGCGCGGATCCGCTCGCGTGCACTTCAACTACGACTCTGAACGGCTGGTTCGTCGACCGGCGACGAAGGACAACTTGTGGCGCGCGAAGCACAGCTGATCGTCGAGACCCTTGATAAACACCTTCACGGCCCTGGCACGATTCGCCTGCTCGGCGGAGCAGCCCTGACTCTTGGCTATGGTCTCGACCGATCGACGGAGGATGTCGACCTCCTTCAGGATGATGCCGAGGTCAGGGCGCTCATTGACACCGCCGAGTTTGGCGAGGCGCTCGAAGCCACCAACATCGAACTCGAGCCGAAGGGCCTCTACCTCACGCATATCTGGGGACCGGAGCAGCTCATCCTCGCGAGTTCGTGGCGCGAACGATGTCGAACTCTTTCCCTTCCTTCGTTGAAGAAGCTTCGGCTCGAAGTTCTCAGCCCCGCCGATCTGATCATCAGCAAGCTCGCGCGTGCCGACGATGGCGATCTCCAGGACATGGAGTACCTCCTTTCGAGGCACACCAGCGTCGAAGAAGTCGAGTCGTTGCTTCCATCCGTCGTCATTCCCGCCATCTTCGCAGACTCGTGGCCGCGCGCGAGAGCCGCTCTTGCTGGACTGCTGTCTCGCCTTCGCTGACTCCAGCGAGTCGTCCAGCAATCACCTCGATGTCCTCCTGGCTGGCCCCTTCGCCGAGGAGCGTCTGTTGGATCTGAGCGACGGAAGGCCTGTGCCCCGCTCGTGCCCTCGAAACGCACCGCGAACGCGTCAGCGTCGAACTCCTGACTGCGCGTGAAGCACAGCGGCGCCTTCGCAAAGAGAGGGGGTACGGCTACTTGCCCTGATGCTCTTCGATCAACCGCGCAACGACTTCAGGATCCGCCAGCGTCGAGATGTCGCCCAGCCCCGTGTACTCACCCGCGGCGATCTTCCTCAGAATGCGCCGCATGATCTTCCCGCTGCGCGTCTTGGGCAGACCATTCGCGATGTGAATCACGTCAGGCGAAGCGAACGGCCCGATCACCTGCCGCACCTTCTCTTTGAGCGCACCACGCACCTGCTCGGGACTCTGGTTCGAGTGCTCCGAAGAGAGCACCACGTACGCGTAGATGCCCTGCCCCTTGATGTCATGCGGGTAGCCCACCACCGCGGCCTCCGCGACGGTCTCGTGCGCCACCAGCGCGCTCTCCACCTCCGCCGTGCCGAGCCGGTGACCCGACACGTTGATCACGTCGTCGATGCGGCCGGTGATCCAGTAGTAGCCGTCTTCATCGCGTTTGCAGCCGTCGCCGGTGAAGTATTTGCCTTTGTACTGCGTGAAGTACGTGTCCTTGAAACGCTGGTGATCGCCCCACACCGTACGCGCCTGCCCGGGCCACGGAGCGGTCAGGCACAACGCCCCTTCCACCCCGTTGCCCTTGAGCTCTTCACCACTCGCCGCGTCGACCAGCATCGGCTTGATGCCGAAGTAAGGCAGCGTCGCGGAGCCCGGTTTGGTGGGCGTCACGCCCGGCAACGCGCTGATCAAGATGCCGCCCGTCTCGGTCTGCCACCAGGTGTCCACCACCGCGCAACGGCCCTCGCCGACCACGTCGTGGTACCAGCGCCAGATCTCCGGGTTGATGGGCTCACCCACCGAGCCGAGAATTCGCAGGCTGGTGCGTTTGTACTTCTTCACCGGCTCGTTGCCCGCCTGGGCGATCGCGCGCAAGGCAGTGGGCGCGGTGTAGAAGATGTTGATGCTCAGGTCGTCGACCATGCGCCAGTAGCGGCTCGCATCAGGGTACGTGGGGGTCGACTCGAACATCACCGTGGTCGCGCCGTTCGCGAGCGGGCCGTACACGATGTACGAGTGGCCGGTCACCCAGCCCACGTCGGCCGCGCAGCAGTAGACCTCGCCCGGGTGGTAGTCGAACACGTGCTTGAAGGTGTGCGCGGCGTAGACGAGGTACCCGCCGGTGGTGTGCATCAGACCCTTGGGCTGGCCGGTGCTGCCTGAGGTGTAGAGAATGAAGAGCGGATCCTCGGCGCCCATCCACGCCACGGTGCAGGTCGAACGCTGCTTCTTGCACTCCTCGTCGAGCCAGAGATCGCGGCCGCTCTGCATGGCGGGTTCGGCGTCGGTGCGGCGGGCGACCAGCACGGTCTCCACCAGCGACATGCCTTCGACCGCGCGATCGACGATGGTCTTGAGAGGCACCCGGCGGCCACCCCGCATGCCTTCGTTCGCGGTGATCACCACCTTGCACTTCGCGTCGACGATGCGATCCCGCAGGGCCTCTGCGCTGAAGCCGCCGAAGACCACCGAGTGCACCGCGCCGATGCGCGCGCAGGCCAACATCGCGTAGGCCGCTTCGGGGATCATCGGCATGTAGATGGCGACCCGATCGCCCTTCTTCACACCGCGCGAGAGCAGCACGTTCGCCATGCGACAGACGTTGTGCTTCAGCTCACGGTAGGTGATGTGTTTGTAGACACCGGGCTCGTCGGCGGCCCAGATGATCGCGGTCTTGTCGCCTTGCGTGTCGACGTGGCGATCGACGCAGTTGAAGCACGCGTTGAGGCGTCCGCCGGAATACCAGGCGAAGTCGACCTCGTCGTAGTCGGCATCGAACACCCGGGTCCACGGGTAGAACCACGAGAGCGCCTTGCTCGCTTCGCCCCAGAACCACTCGGGGTTGTCGAGGGAGAGGCGGTAGAGCCGCTCGTATTCCTCCATGCTCTGAAGGTGGGCCTTCTCGCGGATGTGCGGCTTCACGGGGAAGATCTCGTTGGCCATGTGATGGGTTCTACACCGCGGATCCGCAAGGGCGCATCACGCAGCGTTTGCGCAAGGAGTTCCCTCTCCCTGCGAAGCGGGCGAAGCGGGGAGAGGGTTGGGGTGAGGGGCCATTCGAGCAATGGCGCCCTGCTTGACCTCGCCCTCCATCGTCAGCACATTCCCGAGCGTCTTCGCCCCGGGGAGTTCCCATGCTTCGTTTGTCTTCCGTTCGAGTTGCTCTCGCAGCGCTGACCCTCGTCGTCTCGGTCTCGGGTTGCGACTGCGGCAAAGTCATCGTCGACGGCACCGTGGGCGATCTCGGCGTGATCTGGCGCGACGGCGCTGGAGAGCGGGTGATCAGCCGCGACGCGGTCTACGACTTCGGCGCGGCGCTGGTCGGTGAACGCAAGCCGCTGACCATGACCGTGCAGAACAACGGCGTGGGCAAGCTCACCGTCACCACCCTCGAGCAGACCGAAGGCGCCGAAGTGGCCATCGGCCCCGGCACGGCGACCTCCGACTTCGAGATCGAGTTCCTCCCCGTCGACCTGTTCCCCTCCGGCCGCGCCGAGTACGCGATGCACTTCACCCCGAAGTCGCTCTCGGGCGCGTTCGAAGCGAAGTTGAAGCTGAGCTCCGAAGGAACGCGCCTGGAAGACTCGACCGCGGTGATCACCCTGCGCGGCACGGCCGAACGGGGCGCTTGCGAGTTCCCCCAGGTGATCGACTTCGGCAAGGTGCCGGTGGGCGACACGCTCTCCACCACGTTGGCGTTCAACAACCCCACCGCGGTCGACGCGTCGGGCTTCGTGGGCGAGCTGACGGGCGCCGAGGCCACCCTCTTCGGCGTCACCCCACGCGGTGAGTTGCCCGTCGCTTCGAGGTCGAGCGCCGACGTCACCTTCACCTTCTCGCCCACCGAGCTGCGCGTCTCCGAAGCGACGGTGGTGGTGCGCGGCGCAGGCGGTTGCCCCGACACCACCATCACCGTACGCGGCGAAGGCAGCGGAGCGGTGCTCACCTGGGCCCCGATGCAGCTGGTGTACGGCCACGTCACGCCCGGCGCCGAGAAGGTGATGGAGGTCGTCTTCAGCAACACCTCCAACGTGCCCATCACCTTGACTGAGCTGACCAGCCTCGCGCCCGGCGACTTCTACGTGGTGCCCGGAGCAGGCCAGGATCCCGCCACCTTCACCGTTCCCGGCGGAGGCGCGCCCACGCCGCTGCGCATCGCCTGTAACCCGGCGGCGCTGGGCAATCGTGACTCGAGCCTCACCTTCAAGACGCCGCTGCGCAGCCTGACGATGGGCACCATTCCGCTGAAGTGCACCGGTGGTGGCCCGCGCATTCGCGCCACGCCGTCGCCCACGCTCGCCTTCGGCCGGGTGGCCTATTTCGCGGGGGGCACCGCTTCGGTCTCGCGCAAGGTGAACGTGCAGAACGTGGGCACCGCGCCGCCGATGCCGGACCTCACCGCCAACTTGTTCCTCGGGCAGATCGCGCCTGACGGCACGGTGGGCCAGGTGCCGCTGTTCGAAGTGATTCCCGGAGCGGGCACCGTCGCCGGCGAGTTTGTGGTCTCGCTGGGCAGTCCCTACGATCCCGCGGTGGGCCTGGTCGCCGTGGCCGGCCGCAACTTCGTCGACCTCGCGGTGACGCTGCTCCCGCAGAGCCTGGGCATGAAGCAGGCGGAGCTGATCATCCACTCCAACGATCCCCTCACCCCCGAGGTGCGCATCACCCTGACGGCGAACGCGGTGCAGCTGCCGCCGTGCGACATCCAGGTGAGCCCGGCGATGGCGAACTTCGGGCTGGTGACGCCGCCGAACACCAAGGACCTGCCCATCACCATCACCAACCGGCTCAGCGGGGCCAACGACGTTTGTTACATCACGGGCCTCGATCTCGCCGCGGGCAGCGCGACTGCGTATTCCATCGTCGGTGGCCCGGTGGTGGAGAAGGAGCTGCAGCCCTCAGAAGCGTGGACGGTGGTGGTGCGTGTGGCGCCGCCCGGCCCGGTGCCCACTTCGTTGGTCACGCTCACAGGAGAGCTCACCTTCAACATCGCCTCACCCACCGCGCCACGGGTCGGCGTGCCACTGCGCACTTCGGTCGGCCCGGCCTGCGTGGCCATCACGCCCGACCCGCTCGATTTCGGCACCGTGAAGGTCGGCTGCAACAGCGCGACCCGAACGGTGAACGTCTACAACGTGTGCAGCACGCCGGTGACCATCAACGACTTCGCCATTCCTTCGGCGGGCGGCTTGTTGCCCGGCAGCGCGGGATGCCCCGGCACCACCGCGTGCCCTGAGTTCTTCCTGGTCTCCGCGCCCACCATTCCCACCGGCGGTCTCACGCTCGCTCCGGGTGCAGCGCCGTTGCAGGTGCAGCTCAGGTACCTGCCGCTCGACGTCGGCTCCGACACGGGCGCGTTGAGCGTCGACGTGGTGCAGAGCGGCCAGTCACTCTCGTACCTGCTGGGCATTCAAGGCAGCGCCGACACCACGGGCATGCAGGTCGACACCTTCCGGCAGAGCATGACGCCCAAGGCCGACATCCTGTTGGTGGTCGATGACTCGTGCTCGATGGGCGACAAGCAGATGAGCCTCGCGAGCAACTTCGCCTCGTTCATTCAGTACGCGAACGCGACCAACACCGACTACCAGATTGGCGTGGTCACCACGACGGAGGACAACCTGCCCTGCGTGCCGTTCGTGCCCTGCATTCCCGGTGCGGGCAAGCTGGTGGTTCGCAACGGAGTGGGGCCCATTCTCACGCGCAACACGCCGAACCTCGCGTCGGCTTTCTCCACGTTGGTGAACGTCGGCACGGATGGTTCAGGTGAAGAGAACGGGCTGGCGACCGCCACGCTCGCGCTCACGCCGCCGTTGAGTGCGGGTGGCAATGCAGGCTTCTTGCGCGTCGATGCCAACCTCGCGGTGGTGGTGATCTCCGATGCAGGAGATCAATCGGCGCAGCCGGTCAGCTACTACCAAAACCGGTTGATCAACGTGAAGGGCTTCAACCGCCTCTCGATGTTCACCTTCAGCACCATCGGCCCGTTCTTGCCGATGGCGCCTGCGGGGTGCACCTACGACGGCGGTGGAGATCCGCTGCGGTACTCCGCGTTGGTGAGCTTCACGTCGGGCGTCTCGGATGAAATCTGCAACGCGAGCTGGGCCACCACGTTGCAGAACCTGGGGCGTACGGCGTTCGGGTACCGCACGCAGTTCTTCCTGAACAACGCGCCCGATCTCGCCGCGCAGCCGTTGGTGGTGAAGATCAACGGGGTGGTGGTGCCGGGCACGGGGTGGACGTACGACTCCGCGTCGAACTCGGTCATCTTCACCGCGACCACCACGCCGGGTGCGGGTGAGACGCTCACCGTCGAGTACGCGACCGTCTGCTTCTGAAGTGAGGCCGGAGGCACCGTGTTGATCGAAGAGCGAACGTACACCGCTCATCCCGAGCAGGGACCGGCTTCGCCGGCGATTTCCTCCGAAGGAACACCTTCACCGTTCGCATCGAGCGGTGTGGGCTGTTCCTGACTACCTGGGGTGCGCGTGCAGCCTGAGCAATCGCACCCGCCGCGGTGAAGCGTCGACCACCTCGAGCGTGGTGCCGTCATCCAGAGTGACCACCTCGCCCATCGAAGGAATGGTGGCCACGCGATCGAGCACCAGCCCCGCGATGGTCTTCCACCCTTCCCCTTCGGGCAGCTCGAGGCCCAGCGCGTGATTCACGTCGCGCACCGAGGTCGCGCCTTCCACCAGCACGGAGCCATCGGCCTGGCGTCGAAACGGCTCGGGCGTGTCGGCGTGTTCGTTGAACACCTCGCCCACCAGCTCCTCGATGAGATCCTCCATCGCGACCAGGCCCGCGAAGCCGCCGTGTTCATCCATCACGATCGCGAAGGGTTGATGGCGCGCGCGCATCTCGACGAGCAGCTCCACCGCTGACTTGAACGTCGGCACGTAGAGCGGCGTGCGCAGCACCTCTTCGAGCACCACCGGCTTCTGCGCCCACACGGTGCCGATGATGTCCTTGATGCTGAGGTAGCCGACGATGGTGTCGACCTGGCCCTGGTACACCGGCACACGCGTGTGCGGCTGCCCCACCAGGATTCGCCGGAGCGTCTCCTGGCTCGCGTCGCGTGGCACCGCGGTCACCTGGCTGCGAGGGATCATCACGTCGACGGCGCGCAGCCGGGAGAAGCCGAGTGCACGCGCGGCGATCTCCCCGGCCTGCGGGTGCACGGTGCCGGCGTCGGTCGCTTCTTTCACCAGCTGACGCAGCTCATCGGGAGAAAGCCGCGCCTCGATGAAGTTGGTGCTGTCTCCGAAGACGCGCAGCACCAGGTTGCTGCTGGCGGTGAGAAACCAGACCAGCGGCCGCGCGAGCACCGAGAGCCAGAGCAACGGCGGGCCCATCAGCAGCGCGTACCGTTCGGAAGAACGCAGCGCGAGTGACTTGGGCACCAGCTCGCCGAGCACCAGCGAGAGATACGAGATGAGACTGACCACCACCGTCATAGCGATCCACGAAGCGTGAGGGGCGAGCCATTCGCTGCGCGCGAGCAGAGGCGCCACGTCGGCCGCGAAGTTGGCGCCGCCGAAGGCACCGGCGGTGGCGCTCACGACCGTGATGCCGATCTGCACGGTGGCGAGGAAACCTTCAGGGTGCTGGCGCAGCCGCATCACGGCACGCGCGGAGGAGCTGCCGCGATCGACCAGCTCTTTCAGCCGGGTCTTGCGCATGGAGACGATGGCGATCTCTGCGCCGGCCAACACCCCGTTGACGAGCACGAGCGCCAACAGCACGAGCACCTCGAGCGCCAATCCCATGCGCAGAGGTAACCACCTCGAGGTGAGGGGCGGTACGGTCCATCCTCATGGAACTTGCGCCCCCGGTGCTGGACTGGCTGAAGGAGCAGGTCGCGCACTCGAAGCGCCGGCCCGTTCTGGCAGGTCTGAGCGCGCCACAAGGTGCGGGCAAAACCACCCTCGTCGGAGAGCTTGTCCCCCTGCTCGCAGCGCACGGTGTTCGGGCCGTCGCGCTGTCGATCGATGACTTTTATCTTCGTCGTGAAGAACAGGTGCAGCTGGCCGCGGCGAATCCTGGCAATCCGTATCTGGAACATCGCGGCTACCCGGGGACGCACGACGTTGAATTGGGGGCGAGAACGCTCACGGCGCTGCTGCAAGGCGCGGAGGTCGAACTGCCTCGCTACGACAAGACCGCGCACGGGGGGCGTGGCGATCGCAGCCCGCGAGGCGAACGGGTGCAGGGGCGCTTCGATGTCGTGCTGCTGGAGGGGTGGATGCTCGGCTTCACGCCGGTGCCGGTGGTGGATCCGCTTCTCGAGGTGATCAACCAGAAGCTCGCCGCGTACGAGGCCTGGTACCGGCTGATCGACGTGATGGTGTGTTTGCGCGCTGAGGATCCGCGCTTCGTCTTGCGCTGGCGCACCGAGGCTGAAGACAAGGTGCGCGCGAGTGGAAAGCCTGCGCTTTCACCTGCCGCCATCGAGGACTACGTGCGGCGGTTTCTGCCTGCGTATGAGACGTACGCGGCGACGGTGGCTTCAGGGCGATGGAGCCCGGAGAGGCAGCTCGTGTTCACGCTCGATGTGGAGAGGTCCGCTCGGCCCTCACCCCAACCCCAGACTTGATTCGTGAAGACTGAGTCCTCCGAGCGCCGCTGACTCTTGCCGTGTTCTGCGGCTCGTCAGGGTGTTCGGCCGTGAGCAATCGCGCATTCTGTAGCTGGGAATCAGGAATTCCTGATCCACCCGCACAA
>JANODF010000798.1:0-11354 GCA_031412555.1 Archangium sp.
TTGTGCGGGTGGATCAGGAATTCCTGATTCCCAGCTACAGAATGCGCGATTGCTCACGGCCGAACACCCTGACGAGCCGCAGAACACGGCAAGAGTCAGCGGCGCTCGGAGGACTCAGTCTTCACGAATCAAGTCTGACCCCGACCCTCTCCCCACTTCGTAGGGAGAGGGAGACAAGATTCCTCGCGACATTCGCGGACGGCTCGTGTCTTTTCGCAAAGCCATGGACGCGAGCCCCTGCCCTGACGAAGACACGCTGTCGCTGCTCGCAGATGATCTGCTGCCCCCCGCCGAGGCGGCAGCGCTCGGAGCACACTCTGAATCGTGCCCCTCCTGCCGTCGCCTGGTGGGCATGCTGATGAAGCTGCGCAGTCGCCGCCCGGGCAGCGAGCCGGGTGAACCACCACCCGACGACGCGCCCGCCCTTCCGCTCGGCTCCACGCTGGGCCGCTACGTGCTGCGCCGTTTCGTGGGCGCAGGCGCCATGGGGGTGGTGTTCGAAGCGGAAGATCCCTCGCTCCAGCGCCGGGTCGCCGTGAAGGTGATGCGCAGCGCGTCTTCACCCACCGCGCAGGCCTTGCTGCAGCGCGAAGCCCAGGTGATGGCGCAGCTCTCGCACCACAACGTGGCCACCGTGTTCGACGTGGGCGTGGTGGAAGGCCGCACCTGGGTCGCGATGGAGTTCATCGAAGGCACCACGTTCCGCGCCTGGTTGCAGTCGGCCCCACGCGACGAAGCGACCATCACCGCGCGGCTGCTCGAGGCAGGCCGGGGCCTCGCCGCCGCACACGCCGCCGGAGTGGTGCACCGCGACTTCAAACCCGACAACGTCCTCATCGAGCACGCCCGCTCGCGCGTGGTCGTCACCGACTTCGGGCTCTCGATCGGCAGTGGTGGAACGGCCTCCAGCCCCACCCGGTCGCTGGTCGGCACGCCCGCGTACATGCCCCCGGAGCAACGGCTCGGCCACGCCGATGCCGCGAGCGATCAATTCTCGTTCTGCATCACCGCCGTCGAAGCCTTCACCAGGCGCCGCCCCTTCGACACCGGCGTCATCGATGAAAGCGTGCTCGCGCTGCTGCCTCGCCGCGTACGACCCGTGCTGACCCGCGGCCTTTCGCTCGAGCCCTCGAAGCGGTGGCCTTCTCTCGACGCGTTGTTGCTCGCGCTCACCCCGCCTCGACGCGAACGGCAGGTGCTGGCCACCGCCGCGGTGTTGAGCGCGGTCGCGGTCGGCGCCGTCAGCGTCGGCGGCTGGCGGCGAGCGCATGTCTGCGATGGCGCGACCCAGAAGGTCCACCTCGTGTGGAACGCCGAAACGAAGGCGAAGCTCGGCGCGGCGTTCCTCGCCACCGGTGTTCCCTTCGCGCCGGGCGCCGCGGAGGCCCTGAGCACCGAGCTCGAGGGCTGGGCCTCGCGCTGGGCAGCTCACGCGACCGAGGTCTGCGAAGCGACCGAGCTGCGTCACACCCAGTCAGGCGAGCTGATGGATCTCCGGCGCGCCTGCCTCGATGAACGGCTCGACGAAGTGGCCGCGCTGACCACCGCGCTTTTCCACGCCGACGCCGCGGTGGTGAAAGGCGCCTCGGCCATCGCTCAACGACTCACCCCTCTCTCTCAATGTGATGACGAACGCGCGTTGCGTGCGCCGGTGCCCTTGCCTGCTTCCCCGCAGCTGGCCGCCCGCGTCACCGCCCTGCGCGAGTCGCTGGCCACCGCGAGTGCCCTGCGCGTGACCAGCCAGTTGAAAGGCGCTCGAGCCGCGCTGATTCCCCTCGAGGCCGAAGCGCTCGACGCAGGTCATCGCCCGCTGGAAGCAGAGGTGCTCCTGCAGGCCGGCCTGCTCGCCACCGAGTTGGAAGACTTCGAAGGCAGCAGCCAGAAGCTGGAGCAGGCCCTCGTCGCCGCGCAAGCCGGTGGCCACACGCAAGCCGCAGCGCAAGCGTGGATCGGCCTCGCGTTGCTCGAAGGCGTGCATCTGGGTCACCCCGCGCAGGGCCATCGCGCCGCGGCGCTCGCGTCGGCCGCCTCGGAGCGGCTGGGCCGGCCCCTGGTGATCGAAGCCGCGCTCGCCACCAACGTGGGCACCCTGCTCTCCACCGAAGGCAAACACGCCGAAGCGAAGACCTCGTACGAGACCGCGCTCGCGCATCACCGCGCCCTCGACTCCGACACGCTCTCGCTCGCGCAGGCCCTCAACGCCATCGGCGCGCAAGAGCGTCACCTCGGCCAGATGGATGCCGCGCTCGTTCGTCATCAACAGGCGCTGGAGCTGGTGACGAAGCGGTACTCCGCCACGCACCCCGATGTTGCGCCCATCACCAAGAACATCGGCAACGTGCACCTCGAAGCAGGCCGGCTCGACGAAGCGATGCGCTGGTACGAGAAGACGCTCGAGGTGCAGCGCGCGGCGTTCGGTGCGGACTCCCTCGAAGTGGCGCAGACCGCCAGCAACGTGGCCGGCACCCTGCTGCGGCAAAGCAAGTTCAAGGAAGCAGAGCCCCTGCTCCGGACCGCGCTGAAGACCACCACCACGCGCCTGGGCCCCGACAATCCCTCGTTGCTCGCGCCGTTGAACAACCTCGCCGTGCTGCTTCGCTACACCGCGCGGCTCGACGAAGCCGAAGCCACCTTGCGCCAGGCGCTGGCGGTCGAGCTGAAGACCTTCGGCCCGGTGCACGAAGAAGTGGCCACCACGTTGATCAACCTCGGCGACGTGCAGCTGAGCCGGAAGGACTTCGCGGCCTCCGTGAAGAGCTACGAGCAGGCCATCGAGGTGACCGAGAAGACCTCGGGTCCTGCGCACTCCAACCTGGCCGACTGTTGGGGTGGGCTCGCGTTTCCCCTGATGGAGCTCGGCGACTGGCCACGTGCGCTCGCTGCCACCGAAAAGGCCCAGAGCATCTACGCGAAGTCGCCCGGCCAGCCGTACCCCGAGGGCCTGGTGCACTTCGCCCACGCACGCGCGTTGTGGGAGGTGGTGCCCGCGCGCCGCGCCGAAGCGAAACACGAAGCGGCGGCCGCCCGGGCGAGCCTGGAAAAGGTCGGCGCACAACCCGAAGAGCTGGCTGAGATCGACACCTGGCTGAAGCGGTGACGATCGCCGCCGTGCTATCTCTTGCAGCGTGATGGCGAGACTCCTCACGAGCGGGGTGCTGCTGGCGCTGCTCGCGTGTGGGCCCGAGGTCCCCCCGTTACCTCCGCCCCCCGAGCCGCCGCCCACCGAGCCACCCAGCGATGCCGAGCTGCTCGCTGCGCGCCGCTACTCGGTGACCGTTCCGCCCGGCTACGACGACACGAAGACGTGGCCGCTCTTGCTGGTGCTGCACGGCTACGGCGGCAGTGGCCTCGAGACGTCGCGCTACTTCAAGCTCGATCGTCTCGCGGAACAACGTGGTCTCTTCTTCATCGCCCCCGATGGCCTGGCCGACCGCCGCGGCAATCAGGGGTGGGATTCACAAGCTTCACGCTGGCCGGAGTGGGATCGATCGTGGCTCAGCGCGGTGATCCGCGACGTGAAGTCGAAGTACCGCATCGACGCCCGCCGCGTGTTCGTCTTCGGTCATTCACAAGGTGCCCACATGGCCAACCGCATGGGCTGCGACGCGTCGGATGACGTGACCGGATTCATCAGCGTGGCCGGGCAGGTGACCCTGGCCGCCGCCAAGTGCGCCCCGCCGCAGAAGGTGAGCGCCTTGTTGATCCACGGCACCGCTGACCAGGCGATTGGGTACTACGGCGATCTTCAGAACACCCCGCCCGATCCGAACGTGCCCAGCGCACACGAAACCGCCGGGGTGTGGGCACGCAACAATGGCTGCACCGGCATGCTCGAAGAGACGGCCTTCAGCCCGATCAACGTGAGCGACGAGGCCGCCGGCGACGAGACGGTGGTCGAGTATTACGCGGGCTGCCCTACCGGCATCGACGTCGCGTTGTGGACCATGAACGACGTGCCGCACCGGCCGGTGCCGACGCCGGAGTTCAGCCCCCGGGCGATCAACTTTCTCCTCGAGCGACCGCGGCCTTGATCAAGGCGCGACCAGGCGGTCGGCGTCGAAGATGGCCTTGAGCCCTTCGTCGCTGCTGATCAGCCGCGCCTGCAGCAGTTGAAACACCGGCTCGGGCACACTCGCCGAGGCGACGATGCTGTCGTTGGGTGACTCATTCGAGAAGCCGATGATCTGCAGCTGGCTGCGCAGGCCGGGAGGCAGGCTGTCGAGGCCGGTGCGTTGCGTGGCGGCACTGGCCGCTGAAGCGAAGACGGTGGTGAGCGCCACCTTGTGGGTGAGCAACGCCTCGAGCGCGGCAGCGAAGGAACCTGCGAACAGGTGATCTCCGAAGGCGCGGGTGAGATCGACGCCCAGGCTCTCCAGGTGTTGCCGCGGCAGCAGGTACCCCGAGGTCGATTCTTTCGCGACCCAGGCCACGGCCACGTGATCCAGCGTCTCCAGCTGCAGCGGTGCATCGGCGCGGCAGACGAACGCAGCCCGAAAGGTGGTGCTGCCCCCGCGCTCGAACTGCACCACGCTGCGCCCGCCTTCACGCACCACCTGCGCGCAGACGTACGGCGGAGCCCACGCCACATCCACCCGGTGCGCCGTGAAGTCTTCGATCAGCGCGGCGTAGCTCTCGGCCACGTGCATCTCCACGCTCAGCTCGGGACCCAGCCGCTTCCGCAACCAGGGGCCGAGCTGCAGGGACAGGGTCGAGGCCTTCAGCGCGCCCAACGACGCGGGTATCGCGAAGCGGAGGTGGCCGGCCCGAAAACCCATGAGCCCCTTTTACTGAGTTCGGAAAATCAGGTCTGCGCTGTTCTGGTGACCACTTTGACCGCGGTATCATCGCCAGCGTGTTGACCGCCCAGAACATCGCTGACGTGAGCCCCTTCGCGCTGGCGGGCGCGGTGTGCCTCATGCTGCTGGCGGAGTCGCTCTCGCCCCTGGTGCCCCTGCTGCCCGGCAAGACGCGCGCGCAACACGCCTTGCGCAACGTCACCATCGCCTTGTGCACCTCGCTCTTCGCGGTGGGGGGCAACTTCTTGCTGGTCGGCGTCGCTGCGTGGACGCATCTGCATCAGAAGGGGTTGCTCAACCTGCTCGAAGCGCCGTGGTGGGTGCATCACTCGCGCGACGTGGGTTTCACCGATACGAACTTCGGCACGCTGTTCACCTGGTGGGATCGCGCGTTCGGCACGTTCTCGCCGGGTCACGTGCACGAGCCGCAGCGCACCGGGCTGGAAGGTTTCGATTCACCCGAAGCGCAGTCGCTGCTGGGCGTGCTGACCTCGCCGCTGCGGAGCTGATCAGCGCGCAAGGTCGAAGCGACGGCGGGTGCGGCGGGCGCCCAGCCAATACCCCGCGGCCAGGCCGATCAACGCAGAGCCGCACACCAGACCCGCGATCAACGAGGTGCTGTCGAGCAGCTGCCGCTGGCGCAGCTTCTCCAGCTCGGCGGCCGTGCTCAGGTAGGCCTCGGGCGAGAGGTACGCGCCCCCTTCCACCTCGTGGGGCTCGCCGTCGTAGCTGTGCAGAACACCCTTCTTCACTTCGAACACGATCGAGTCCATGACGTCCTCAAGAGTAATGCGCACATCAGGTGGGTGCTGCCGTCAGCGTGGGTGCGCCGTCGCCCCGCTCGGTGGGCCCCTCGACCTGATAGGGCTTGCCCCGCAACCGCCGGCCCGCATTCGCCGCGCGCCACGCGAGGTACGCCTTGTTGAACCTCAAGACTTCGGTCTTCTCGAAGTAGGGGTTCTTCGCCCCGGAAATGAAGGCGAGCGCCAGCACCTGCTCGGCCACACTGACCGGACACCCGGTGAGCCGCACGTGGGTGTCGTTGCGGTGCTGCGCCATCTTCGCGGTGACCGACACCATCTTCGCGTAGATGTCGTCGTGCTTCGCGTGACGCGGATCTTTCGTGTCGCGTGACTGGTAGACGTTCTCGATCGCCACCGGCTTGCCGCCGAGCTGACCCTTCCACGTCGCGCAGTCGCCGATGAACACCACCTTCTCACCGGGCTTCGCGTCGATGGGGCCCTGGTAGTTGCCGAACACCACGTGCATGTGCGGCAGCTTGCCGTCGAAGCTGGCGTCGAACAGCCGGAGGATCTCCACCGCCTCTTCGATGGCGCCAGGACAACCGCCCCAGCAGTAGTCGGTCGCTTCACGTTCCGGCGGGGGCCCGGCGTACGCGGTGAGGTGCGTGCCTTCGAAATACTTCTCCACCCGGATGAGGCCGACCTTGAAGCCCTTCGCGCGCGCCCTCGCTTCGTCGAGCGTCACGTCGCCCTGCAAGTCGATCTGCTCGAGGTCGATGGGGCCGAAGCCGCGTTCGTGGGGCAGCCTGATGTGCTCCACCGTGTGCGGGTCGACCCCGATGATCTGACAACACACCGCGTCGATGGCCGGCTGGTTGTTGCCCATGATGAGCAAATTCATGGTGCGGGGGATCGGCGTGAGCATGCGGCCTTCACCCGCGGTGATGCAGTCGATCACGATCAGCCTCGGCTGAATCACGTGCTGCAGATCGGCCACCTTTTCGTTGAGCCGGTGATCGTGATCGATCAGCCGGTGCCGATCGTCTTGCAGCCCGATGTAGTTCTTCATCGAGAAGGTCACCGTCGTCCACGGGTGCGACTTGAACTTGGGCACGTTGACGAAGAAGTCGGCCTTCGCCACCGGCTCGGGCACGAAGATGCTGTCGCGCAGCCGGCCTTCGTGGCTCAGGGTGATCTCCACCTGCGCTTCTTCTTCGAACAACGAGCGCTGCACGCCCAGCCGCGCGAGCATCGGGTCGTACCCCGCGTGGTCGAACACGTAGCGGGTGGGAATGGTGATGCCGCAGCGTTCGCCCACACGCAGCTCGGTCATGCCGGCGTCGCGATCCTTCAGCGCGAGGAGCACACCTTCCATCACCTCGGGCCGGGTGTACGCGTGCTGAAACAACGGCCCCGCGGAGACCAGGTTGGGTTTGGCCAGCGTGCGGCCTCGGGGCGCGATGCCCATCGTGGCCATGCCCTCGCGCACCAACCGCCGAATCGTCGTGACGTCGTAGCCTTCGCAGTGCCGCAGAATGACGGTGGGCGGGTTGGCCGTGGGGTTCATGGCCCTGAGCGTAGCGCTACTGACAGCTCCCGAGCAGGACCCGCACCTCGCCGTTGGACCCGGCGCCCGCGCCCACCACGACATCGGGCCACCCATCTTCGTTGAGATCTCCCACCGCGAGGGCCCACCCATTTCTGTTCCCGACCCTCGCGAGCAGGGAGAAGGCGCCCCCATCACCCGCGAGCACGTCGACCCCGCCATCGAAGGCCAGCCGGGTGGTGACCGCGTCGAGCAGCCCGTCGCGATTCATGTCGGCCAGCACCAGCGCCCAGATGATGTCGCGCCCATTCGGGGTGCCCAGGGGCGCGCCGAAACCACCATCGATACCGGGGAGCACGCTCACCCCCGCCCCCGAGATGAGGCCCGTGGTGCCGTCGTAGAAGCCGGTCGAACACACCGCGTCGGGAACGCCGTCACCGGTAACGTCGGAGAGCGCGACCGCGTTGACGGCCGTCGAGCCCAGGAAGACGGTGCTCGCACCGAAACCACCATCTCCGTCGCCGGGGTGCACCGCCAGGCCGTACTGGGCGTTGCCCACCAGCGCGTCGATGAACCCGTCGCCCGTCACGTCGGCGAGCACCAACCGGCGAGAGCCGCGGGTCGCACGCGGGGCACCGCCATCGAACTCACCACGCACGGTGACCAACTCGGGCACCGAGCCACCCACGTCGACCGTGACGAAGTCAGCGCGCCCATCGCGATCGAGATCCGCCATCGCGGTCTCCAACGGCACGAAGAACGGGCGGCCCGCGTCGAGCCGCGTGTGCACGCTCAGGCCTCCATCACCGTCGCCCGCGAGCAGGGTGAGCGTGCCCGACACGTCGACGGCCACCACGTCGAGCAGGCCATCACCATCGACGTCGTTCACCACCAGGGTCAGCGGCGTGATGGGCCCCGACACCCCCGGCGCGATCGGCGCACCCTGACCGTCGTTGAGCCGCACCTCGAGCGTGCTGGTGGTGGCGACGATGAAGTCGAGGTGACCGTCACCGTTGAGGTCGGCCAGGTCGAGGGAGAGCGGCCGCCCCGTCGTCCACGGCGCTGCCACCGCGGTGAGCCGGTACCTGCAGCCGCCGTCATCGAGGCCCGCATCGAGCTCGCCCGCGTCGGCTTCACCTGCATCGGGTTCGCCCGCATCCACACCTGCGTCGGGCCGCCCTGCATCAGGCCGCCCCGCATCGACCGAGGCGTCTTCTTCGCCGCCCGCATCGAGGCCGCCGTCTTCGCCCGACGTGGGGCCGCACGCGCACCCGGCAACGAGAAAGCTGGTGACGAAGGTGACGAGCAGCGCGCGAAGAGCCATGCGCGGCTCTTACTCCAGTTACTGAATCACGGGCCGCACGGGGCGAATCTGCACCAGGCCGTCAGGCAACTCGAAGGCCTTGAGCGCCTCGAAGCTGAGCGCCTGCCACCGGAGCGCACCATCGAAGAGCAGCGAGATGGTGACGCCTGCGTCCCTGGCCTCGCGGATGAACTTGATCACCGCGCCCAGGGTGGAGGAGTTGAAGAACTCCAGCTGCTCGAAGTGCAGCTCGATGGCGCAGTGCGAGGTCTTCGCGCGCTTGAGCACCGCCTCGAAGTACGGGGCCAGCATCACCGCGGGCCTGCGCGCGTTGCTCTTGCCCGTCCAATCGAGGCGCAGCCTCGCGGGGGAACCGCGCGCTTCGACCAACAAGTCGCCTGCGATCAAGGACGCGAAGAGATCCATCGGGCGGCCCCCTTCAATGCGTCAAGGTGGGGTGAAGAGAAGGCGCAAACCCGACCGCTCGGTTCTTTCCGGTGGCCTTGGCGTGCGCCAACGCAACGTCGGCGTGCTTGAGCAGCTCCGAAGAGGCGGCGCCATCGGCCGGGTACGAGGCCACCCCGCAGCTCACGGTCAGCGCGTGTTGCCGCACCTTGCCGCAGAGGCGGTTGGCGAAGTCGATGCCCGAGGCTTGATCGCATTCGGCCAAGAAGACCGCGAACTCGTCACCCCCCAGGCGCATCGCCACGTCGGTGGTGCGCACGGACGAGGCGATCGCGCCGGCCAGCTCGTTCACCGCGCGCGAGCTGCCTTCAGGCCCGTGTTCGGTCTCCCATTGCCGGAGGTCGTCGAGGTCGATGAACACCAGCGCATACGACTGGCCCCGCCGCACGCTGCGGGCGTGCTGGCGCTCCATCAACTCGGCGAAGTGGCGTTGGGTGAAGTCGGCGCTCAGACCATCGCCATTGGAGAGTTCGTAGAGCGCCGAGAGCTGCTGGCGCGACTGGTCGATCACCATGCGTTGGATCTCGATCATGTTGCGGCCGAGCGCGACGTGCTCCAGCGCGATGCGCAGCCCCGCGGCCGCCAGGGTCTCGGGCCAGTCGAGATCGAGAAACCCATCGCAGGGGTACTGGGCCAGCAGCGCGTGCACGCCGGGCGACGTGGCGCGGCCGACCACCAGGGTGGCCACGGCGCCGAGCCGATCCCGCTCCTTGAGCGACTCCAGCAGGTCGTCGAGTTCGTCGAGCGGCGGCTCCACGAGCAGCACGCACTGATACCGAACGCTCGCATCGAGCTCGTCGAGCGACGCGTGGTGATGCACCTGAAATTCGCCCAGCGCCCAGTGCGCCGGCCAGGACTGCGAAGCTGAGACCACCGCGAGCTGTTGCATGAGTTCCCCCGACGCTGCCTGGCCCACCTGAACTGCGAGGGGGACAATTCCGCAGCGCGCCCGGCACCTCCATCCCCCGCAAGCATGGAGTTACGGCTGGGTAACCACACAGATTGTGGTGCAGCCCGAGGAGCACTAGAGGCGAAGGGGCAGTGACGTCACTCGACCTCCTTCCCCCTCAGCGCTCGGCGGCCATCACCGCGCTCCGCCTCGCGCCTGCTGAAGCCGCGTGGCTCAGGGCCATCGGGCTCTCCGAAGGCGTGCGGGTGACGATGTTGCGTGGCGCCCCGTTGGGAGGCCCGCTGCACGTGCGCATTTCCACCGGTGCCGAGCTGGCCGTCGGTCGGGAGCTGGCGCGGCACGTGGAAGTCGATGCACCCACTGACGAGGTTCCGGCGTGAACGCTGCAGCCTGCACCGTGGCGTTGATCGGCCGGCCCAACGCGGGCAAGTCTTCGCTCTTCAACGCCGTGACCGGCGGTCACGCGAAGGTCGGCAATTTTCCCGGCATCACGGTGGAGCTGCTCGACGCGAAGGTGAAGCTGCCCAGCGGGGAACACCTCGAGCTGGTCGACCTGCCCGGCGTCTACACCGTCGAAGGCGAAGCAGACCCCCACAGTGACGAAGGCCACGCGCGGCGTTTTCTCGAGCTGGCGCAGAAGGCCACCCAGCCGCTGGTGATCGCCCAGGTGATCGACGCCACGCAGCTGGAGCTGGGCCTTCGCCTCACGCTGGAGCTGCGGCGCCGGGGCGTGCCGGTGGTGTTGATCGCCACCCAACACGACGCGCTGGTGCAGCAGGGTTTCGAGCTCGACGCCCGCACGCTGGAAGAAGAGCTCGGCGTCACCGTGCTGGCCACCAACGCGCGCCACGCCGGCTTGCAGCAGAAGGTGCTCGAGCTGCTGGGCGACGCGTGGCGGCAGCGGCGTACGCCGCCCACCGGCGACCTCGACGTGCACGCGCTGGCCAGCAAGGTGCTCATTCCGCGCATCGACGCGAAAGAAGCCTTCGCGCGGGTTCGCCGCCGCACCGAGCGCCTCGACGCGGTGTTGCTGCACCCGGTGCTGGGGCCGTTGATCTTCCTGGGCCTGATGACCGCGCTCTTCGCGGCGGTGTTCTTCATCTCGGAGCCGTTCACCGCGCTCATCGATCTGACCAACCAGGCATTGGGGAGCCGCATCGAAGGGTGGCTCGGCACGGGCTGGCTCTCGTCGCTGCTGGTCGACGGCGTGCTTGGGGGCGCGGGCACCGTGCTCGCGTTCTTGCCGCAGATCGTCATCCTCACCATCGTGATGGAGCTGATCGACGCGTCGGGTTACCTCGCGCGCGGCACCTTCCTGGTCGATCGCCTGCTGCGTTTCGCGGGCCTGGGAGGCCGCTCGTTCGTGCCGCTGCTCACCGCGCACGCCTGCGCCATTCCGGCGATCAACTCGGCGCGCATCATTCGGGATCCGGGGCAGCGGCTGCGCACCATTCTGGTGTTGCCGTTGATGACCTGCTCGGCGCGCATTCCCACCTATGGGTTGCTCATCACCACGTTCTTCGCGGACCGCTCGGCGTGGTTCAAGGGCGCGCTGTTCGTCGGGCTGTACTTCGCGGGCATCGTGGCCGGG
>JANODF010000799.1:0-2369 GCA_031412555.1 Archangium sp.
GCGGTGCCGACCTGAAGGCGCGCGCCAACGCGATCGCCGACGGCCTGGTGGGCGCTGGAGCTGGCACCTTGCCGGGCATGGCGGGCCTGACGGGCCCCTTCAAGGTGCAGGTCGAGTACCTGCACCGCACCAACGCGGCCGTGGTGGTGATCGTCGCGTTGACGCCACTGGCGAACTACTCCGGAGCGGCGCTCTTCAACATGAGCGACACGGCGGGCGGCTCTGCGCTGGCTCAGTTCGGAGATCCGAACGCGTACCAGTGTGAGGTCTTCGCGCCGGGGAGCGGCAAGGTCGACTTCCTCTTCGTGGTCGACGACAGCTGCTCGATGGCCACCTACCAGAACGCGCTCGCCAGCACGGCGGCCGCGGTGCAGACGCAGCTGGCCAACTCCACGCTCGACTGGCGCATCGCGCTGGTCTCGTCGGCCTATGCGTACGGCGGCAACACGCTCAATCAGAACGTGGTGCGCGGCTTCACCCGCGACATCAACCAGTTCAGATCGTGGCTGACCACCAACTCGACTTGCAGCGGCATGGTCTGCAGCAACGTCACCGGTGCGATGCCCGCGTGTTGGGGCAGCGGGGCCAACAACGGTTGCTGGGTGGGCACGGGCGGCAGCGGTAACGAGCGCATCCTCGAGTCGGGCGCGCGCGCGATGGACACGCTGACCCCGGTGCCGGCGGCAGGTGCGCCCGACGTGGCCGGCAAGTTCCGCAACGGAGCCCAGGTGGTGGTGGTGCTGCTTGGCGATGCCGACGATCAGTCGAGCTACAACGCGACCCAGCTCTCCAATTTCTTTGGCACCCTCAACGCGACGGTCGGTACTCGCACCAACCGGATCGGGCCTGTGCCGGTGCACGGCATCATCTGCCCCGACAACCAGAACTGTGGCGAAGATCACAACACCCCCCGGCGCAACCCGAGGGTGATCACCGATCGAGGCGGCATCCGCGGTGACATCACCACGCCGGCGGCGATCACCAACGCGGTGGGGCTGATCATCAACTCGGCCATCGCGTCGGCCGGCTACCGCATGCAGAAGCCGCCCATCGGCGCTTCGGTGAAGGTCGCCATGGACTCGGTCACCGACGCCGGCATGTGCAACAAGGACAACATTCCGCGCAGCCGCGCCGACGGGTTCGACTTCGACGGCATCAATCGCTCGCTCTCGTTCTTCGGCGCGTGCCGGCCTGGTTCAGGCACCACCGTCGCGGCCGTCTCGTACCGGTACTGGATCGACACCACGCCGAACGCGGGCGGCAATCCGCCTCCGTGCAGCACGGACACCACCTATTACGACCCGATGGATCCGGACTTCTGCCGGGGGCGGCTGGCGTGTGATCGCGCGACCAACACCTGCGAGTGCCCGGCGGACTGCGGCGGCAACGCGCCCCCCGGCAAGGTCTGCGACACCAACAAGCTGGTGTGCGACTTCGTGTGCACCAGCGACTGCGCGGGCTCGTGCAGTCAGTTCCAGGTCTGCGACGTGGCCAGCTGCACCTGCAACTGCCGCCAGGCTGCTTCCTGCCCGGTGGGCTACACGTTCCAGAACAGCGGCGGCACCTGCGGCTGCGCCTGCGACACCGCGGCGCTCAACTGTGGCCCGACCTACACGGCCGATCCGCTCTCCTGCAGCTGCGCGTGCAAGTCGGATTGCGGTGGCTGCGCGGCGGGCACGACGTGCAATCAGTCGACCTGCAGCTGCTCGGGCGGCATCAACTGAGCTGAGGCGATCCCCTCTCCCTTCGGGCCCTTCGGGAGAGGGTCAGGGTGAGGGCCTAGAACACATGCCGCTGCGCGACCTGCAGCGAGCGGTAGCTCTTGTTCGCCTCGCGAAGCAGATCTTCACTCGTTCGCACCGGGTCAGCCGGGAACACACTGCCACCACACCGCACGGTGACGCCGAGCGGCCCATTGGGCCCGTCGGCCACGATGTCCTTCATCACATCGAAGATCCGCTGAGCGACCAGCCGCCCGCCGGCCAGATCCGTCTCGGGAAGCAGAATCACGAACTCATCACTGTCGATGCGAAACAGCCGGTCAGCCGAACGCAAACACGACAACACGCCCTGAAACAGCCGCGTCAAATACGCATCGCACGCGTCGCGGCCGAGCTTGTAGCGAAGCCCCGCGTAGTCATCGAAGCCGAACATCAAACACGCCGCCGGCCGCCCATACCGCCGGCTGCGAGCGAGCTCTGCATCGAGGCTGGCCTTCAACTGCGAGTACGTGCCCGCCCCGGTCACCGGGTCGACCGCGCGGAACTGGGCCAGCTCTTCTTCCGCGTCGAACAAGCGCCGCCGGTACTCGCGCACCATCAGGGCCGAGTTGATGCGGGTCTGCAGCTCGATGAGCTTGAAGGGCTTGG
>JANODF010000800.1:0-4214 GCA_031412555.1 Archangium sp.
CATGACAGTGGGATGACCCATCTCGGTGATGATGTCGTCACGAATACCTCGTGAGGCAGACCACCGTGACCGAAGCGCCTGTTGCCCAGCCCGATTCGCAGCTCGACCGACCCCAGTGGGCCGCGAGTCTGCCGTTTCTCGGCTTCCACCTGCTGGTCGGCCTGGTGTTCGTCACGGGCATCCGGTGGGAGTGGGTGCTGCTCGCGGTCGCCTCGTACTCGCTGCGCATGTTCGCCGTGACGGCCGGCTACCACCGGTACTTCTCGCATCGTTCGTTCAAGACCAGCCGGCTCGTGCAATTCCTGCTCGCGTGGCTCGCGCAGATGAGCGTGCAGAAGGGCGTGTTGTGGTGCGCATCACCGGCAGCACCACAAACACTCCGACACCGAAGCCGATCTGCACTCGCCGATGCACCGCGGTTTCTGGTGGAGCCACATGGGGTGGATCCTCGCCAAGCGGTTCGAGAAGACCGACTACGACACCATCAAAGACTTCTCCCGGTTCCCCGAGTTGGTGTGGCTCAACGAGCACCACCTCGTGCCGGCCGTCAGCGGGCTGGTGATCGCCGGGTTCGTGGGCGGCCTGCCGGCGGTGGTCTGGCTGGGCATCGTGCCCACGGTGCTGCTGTGGCACGCGACGTTCACCATCAACTCGCTCTCGCATCTGTTCGGCAAGCGCCGCTACCTCACGCAAGACACCAGCCGGAACAGCTTCCTGCTTGCGTTGATCACCTTCGGTGAGGGTTGGCACAACAACCACCACTCGTCGCAGATCAGCGCGCGCCAGGGCTGGTTCTGGTGGGAGCTCGACCTCACGTACTACGCGCTCAAGGTGCTCTCGTGGTTCGGCGTGGTGTGGGAAGTGCGTGAGCCGCGGCATGAAGCGAAACACGCGCACGACAGTTATTCGCCCGAGCAGCGAGCCCTGCTGAAGGCGCAGAGCCGGTTCGGCACCTTCGACCCCAAAGCGCCGTTGCCCACGCCAGAAGAGCGGCCTGCGGTCGGCTTGCTCACGCGCCCGTCGTAAGGAAAAGGCCCGCGTCTACCCAGGGCCAGCGAGCGGGCCCGGAGTAGGGTCGTGGCCATGCTGGAATCCTTGACGTCGTTCTTCTCGGCCGTCGGCTTCATGCCCCATGGGCATTGCTACTTGTGGAAACCCGAGCTGCTCGCGCTGCACACGGTCTCAGACGGGCTCACCGCCCTCGCCTATCTCTCGATCCCCATCACGCTGCGGGTCTTCGCGAACAGACGCCAGGACCTTCCGTTTCGCTGGGTGTTTCTCGCGTTTGGCGTCTTCATCATTTCGTGTGGTCTGAGCCACGTGATGGAGATCTGGACGGTCTGGGCTCCGCGCTACTGGCTGTCGGGAGCCATCAAGGCGCTCACTGCGACGGCCTCGGTCTTCACGGCGATTGGGCTCGCTCGCGTGCTCCCCGCAGCGTTGGCAATTCCCAGCCCCGAGGCGCTGCGGCAAGCCAACGAATCGCTTCGCACGGTCGAGGCAAGGCTGAGGGCGGCCATCGATGGAATGACTGAATCGTTCGCGATTCTCGCCCCCGTCCGCGACGGCGAACAGCGCATCGTCGACTTCCGGGTGGTCGAAGCCAACCCGGTCGCGGCATACCGCCTGGGGCTCTCGCGGGACCAGATGGTCGGCCGGCTGATTTCGTCAGTCACTCCGGCTCCGGTGATCGAAGCGCTCATGGATCGGCTCGTCAGCGTGACCGACTCGGGCAAGGCCTTTGAACAGGAGCTGCGCATGCCGAGCTTCTCCGGGCCGATTCCGCTCGCCCGCATCAAGTGGGTGCACCAGACGTTCGTTCCGCTCGGCGAAGACCTCGCGTTCACCTCGAGAGACATCACGGCACGCAAACGCGGCGAAGAATTCATGTTTCGCACCATGAGCGACGGGGTCTGTCTCGTGAGCACCCAGACCAAAGCCATCGTCTTCGCCAATGAACGCTGCGAGACGCTCCTCGGGTACGACGTGGGGCAGCTCGAAGGCCTGCCCTCGAGCGCGGTCTTTGCCCAGGAGCTGTCGTTGACCCCCTCAGGAACCGTCGACCACGAGGAGCGCACGCGAGACGGCCGGCACTTCTGGTGTCGCACCACCATCAAGGAGCTCGAGCACCCCGAGTACGACCGCGTGTGGATGGTGATGAAGACCGACATCAGCGAGCAGCACGCAGCCGAGGCCGTGATGGCCCGAATGGCGGCCATCGTGGAGACCACCACCGACGCCGTGGTCAGCAAGTCACTCGATGGGACGCTCGAGACCTGGAACGCGGGCGCCGAGCGACTGTACGGGTACACCGCCGGCGAGGTCATCGGCACCAACGCCGCCCGCCTCGTCCCTCCCGAGCTGCTTGCGGAGGAACACCAGTTGCTCGCGCGGGTCGCGAGCGGCGAGAGGGTCGAGGCCCTGGAGACGGTTCGTCTTCACAAAGACGGCACCCGGCTCGATGTGTCTGTCGGCGCCTCACCGATTGCGACCCGAGATGGCCACGTCGTGGGCCTCGCGACCATCACCCGCGACATCTCTCAGCGAAAACAGAACGAGCGGGTACTGCAGCGTTCACTTCAAGAAAAGAACGTCTTGCTCGCCGAGGTCCACCATCGCGTGAAGAACAACCTTCAGGTGGTCTCGAGCCTGCTGAAGTTGCACGCGAGCCGGATTCAAGATCCCCTGGCGGCTCACGCGTTCGAGGACAGCCAGGCCCGGGTTCGTTCGATCGCGCTGCTGCACGAGCTGCTCTACCAATCGGGCGACTTCCGAGCCGTCGACATCGCCCGCTACACGCGCGCGTTGATCGGTGCGCGCGGTGACACGGTTGAGAATCGGTCGATCTCGTTCAACGTCACGACCTCAGGGTTGTCATTGCCCATGAGTGATGCCGTGCCGTTTGGCATGATCCTCAACGAGCTCTTGACCAACTCGCTCAAGCACGCGTTCGTTTCTCCTGGGGTCGAGAAGCCCTCGGTGTTCATTGACGTCCGTGAGATCGGTGACCAGCTCGAGCTCACCGTGAGCGACAACGGCGTCGGCTACCCGCCCGGGTTTTCTCCACGAACCTCGAAGAGCCTGGGCATGCACCTGGTGCTCGCACTGACTGAACAGCTCGGGGGTGAGATACGCTTTGAGACGACGACTTCGGGTGCGGCGACTATCCTTCGCTTCACTCCACCCAGGGAGACCTGACTTTGACGGCGACAGTGTTGGTGGTCGAAGACGAGGCGCTGATCGCAGGAGACATCCGGGAAACCCTCGTTCGCCTGGGGTACCGGGTGCCCGTGACGGTGAGCACCGGCCAGCGTGCCTTACTCGCCGCGGCCGACCTGAAACCCAACCTCATCTTGATGGACATCAAGCTGCGCGGAGAGATGGACGGCGTCCAGGCGGCCGCCGAGATTCGCACGCAGGCCAACGTGCCCATCGTCTATCTGACCTCGCACTCCGATGAGGAGACGCTCTCACGAGCGAAGGCCACGAGCCCTCACGGCTATCTGCTCAAGCCCTTCACCGAGCGCGAGTTGCGCACCGCCATCGAGGTCGCGCTACACCGGCACCAACTCGAGATGAGGTTGTCCGAGCGGGAGCGTTGGTTCTCGACGACCCTGCGCTCCATCGGCGACGCCGTCGTCGCGACCGACCCTTTCGAGTCGATCACCTTTCTCAATGAGGTCGCTCACACTTTGACTGGGTGGGGCGGCGAGGCCGTCGGCAGGCCGTTCACTGAGGTCTTCAATGTCATCGACGCTGGTGGCAAGCCGATCCCCAGTATGGCCGGGCTGGCCCTCTCGGCTTCGACGTCGGTCGAGCTGCCTGACCGCTCGCGCCTGCAGAACAAGACGGGCCAGCACATCGCCATCGACGACGTGGCGTCTCCGATCGTCGATGACAAGGGCACCGTGCTCGGCAGCGTGGTGGTGTTTCGCGATGTCACCAGGCGGCGTGCCCTGGAAGAGCAGGTGAGCCGCTCCGAGCGGCTGGCGTCTTTGGGGACGCTGGTGGCAGGCGTCGCGCACGAAATCAACAACCCACTCTCGTATGTCGTTTCGAACCTGCAGGCCTCTCAGGACCTCGTCGGCCAGATGCTCGGGCGTTTGAACTCGAGCACCGGAGCGGCGGCCTTCGAAGGCGCTGGCGATGACCTCGATGAGGTGCGTCTTGCCCTCGTCGATGCGCAGTCAGGGGCCGAGCGCGTGCGGCTGATC
>JANODF010000801.1:0-23136 GCA_031412555.1 Archangium sp.
CGGTGGCGGCCCCTCGACTCCGCTCGGGGGGAACGGTGGGCTCGGTGGCGGCCCCTCGACTCCGCTCGGGGGGAACGGCGTCGATGGTGATTTCGATCTCCTGCGCCGCCACGGCCTGCGGCGCTGTTTTCACGGCCGTCACCGTGGAGACCGTCACCGCAGCCCCCACACCGACGGCCATCACGAACGCCACCGCCTTCGCGCCGAGGCCCAGCACGCTCATCCCACTCGACATGCTCGCGCCGGTGGCTGCGTGGGCAGAGGCGGCCGTGGTGGCAGCGGCCACGGAAGCCGCCGGCACGACGACGCCCAGTGCACGTTCGAGATTGCGACGCACCCGCGCTTCGTCAGCCGTGGTCGGGTCAATGGCCTGCAGCGCGCTCAACGCGGCGCTCGCCTCTTTCGAGAGCGGTTTCATCGCAACTCCTCAGACTCGCGCTTCACGAGCTCTTCGAACTGCTGCCGCGCCGAACGGAGTCGCGTGTACAGCGTGTTCAGGTTGATACCGGTGGCGCTCGCGACCTCGGGCACCGAATAGCCCTCGAGATCGACCAGCAGCAACACCTCGCGCCGCTCTGGCTCCAACTTCGCCAGCAGCTGCTCGACCCGACGCCCGACTTCATTCGACGCGGCCATCGTCTCCGGCCCCGGCCCGCTCATCTGCAGCTCAGGGGAGACCTCTTCGGTCGGCCGCTGTTTTCGCCGCGTATCGCTGGCCACCCGGATGGCGATGCCCAGCAGCCAGGTGCGCGCCGACGACCGGCCCTCGAAGTCATGCCACTTGCGCCAGGCGGTGACGAAGACCTCCTGGGTGGCGTCATCCACGGAGCCCGGGTGCACGCCCAGGCGCTGCAACGTGCGCCACACGGCCTTGAAGTGCTCGGCATAGAGCACTCCGAAGTCCGCGGTATCAGTCGGATTTTGTACGTGGAGCACCCGAGCCGTCGCGTTCACACACTCACCCCGGGTGCATCAGTGGCGTGGGCCCACGGAATCCGTGGGGGATTCTTTTTAAATCTTCACGTCGACGACCGCGGCCGCCCGAAGCTCCTGAACGTACTGGTCAGTGTACTTCTCCAGCTGGCCCCGAAGCATCTTGTCGCGCAGCTGTTCCTTCACTTCGTCGAAGGGGGGCGCGGCGAGCACCTTGTGCTCTTCGACCTTGAGCACGTGCCAGCCGAACTTGGTGCGGATGGGGTCGGAGATGCCGCCCACCGGCAGGGTGAAAGCAGCCTTCTCGAACTCCGCCACCATCACGCCGCGTTTGAAGAAGCCGAGGTCGCCACCATCGGCCGCCGAAGGGCCTTCGCTCTTCTTCTTGGCCAGCTCGGCGAAGTTGGTGCCGGGTTTGCGCGCTTCTTCCATCAGCATGGTCGCCTTCAGCCGGGCCACTTCGATCTGCTCAGGCGTGGCCTTGGGCGCGACCTGCACCAGCAGATGGCGGGCGTGCACCTCGAACTCGTTCGCCTCGTCGTGGGCCCAGCGCGCGTACTCGGCCTTCAGATCTTCGTCGGAGATCTTCACCTTGCTGCGCACCTTGAGGTTCACCAGCTTGAGGCGCGCGAGGTGTTTGCGCATGAAGGCCTTGTAGCTGCTGAGGGTGTAGCCCTCCTGGGCGAGCAGGCCTTCGAACTGCTCGGTGGTGATGTTGTTCTGCTTCTTCACGTCATCCATGCCCATCTCGATCTCGGAGTCCGCGACTTCGATGTTCAGCTCGCGCACCTGGCTCTCCATCAGCTTCTCGCCGATGAGCAGATCGACACCGCGTTTGACCATCACCGTGCGGGCCTCGGCGCGTTTGGTGGCGTCGGGTTCGTTGCGCAGCCGCTGGGCGTCAGGGGCGATGCGGGTCTCCACCTCGGAGAGCGTGATGATGTCGTTGTTCACGACCGCCGCGACGCGGTCGATGAGCTCGGCCCGCGCGACGAGGGCGGAAAGCGAGAGGAGGGTGATCAGGAGGCGATTCACGGGTCGAGCCATACCATGGAAATGCTGTACGTCCGGCCCTCCTGCCATTGCCAAACCGTGAGGTACGGCCAACGAATCCGCACGATTGGCGGGGGCGTTAACGGAGAGCAGAGTCATGGTCTCCTGTGCCCTGCCCATGGCTCCCTCCGCCGCATTGCTCGACGAGCCCCGGGGCGCCTCCGCCAGCAGAGAACGGTCGCGCGCCGTGTGGGTGAGCTGGGTGGGGGCTGCGCGCAAGGGCGATCACGACGCGTTCAACGCGCTGCATGGGCACTTCGGCAAGCTGGTGCACGCCATCATGATTTCCCGCGTGCCGGCCTCCGACGCGTCGGACCTGGTGCAGGACGTGTTTCTGCTGGTCTTCCAGAAGCTGGGTTCGCTGGAAGATGATCAGGCCTTCCCCGGTTGGCTGACGCAGCTCGCGCGCAACCGGGCTTCCCGTCACCTGCGCGATGCACACCCCAGTGAGTCGCTCGATGACGCGCCTCACCAGGCGGCGCCCGATCGCAGCGGCGCGCCCGACGCGAAGAAGGTGCTGCTGGCGTTGCAGAAGATGCCCGAGGCCTACGCGGAGACGCTGGCCATGCGGCTCATCGAAGGCATGACGGGCCCGGAGATCGCCGAACGCACCGGGCTCACGCCGGGAAGCGTGCGGGTGAACCTGCACCGCGGCATGGCGCTGCTGCGCGAGAAGCTGGGCCTCGCTCTCTCGGAGGTCAGCTCGGATGAGTGACTATCTGTGGGACAAGTCAGGCCGGGATGCCGACGTCGAGGCGTTCGAGCGTTCGGTGTCGGGCCTCGCGTACGACCGGCCCGCCCCTGCGCTGCCGAAGAACGATTACCTCTGGGAGAAGTCGGGCCGCGACGCCGAGGTGGAGTCGCTCGAGCTCTCCTTGTCCGGCCTCGCGTACGACGGAGACCCGCCGGTGTTGCCGCTGCGCCGGGTGCCCACGCCTTCACCGCCGCTGCGCGCGATGCGGCCGCCTGCGTATCGCGGCGCTCCGTGGACGCACGCGAAGGGCATGCCGCTCGCGCTGGCCGCGGGGATGATGCTGATGGGTTTTGCCGTCGCGTGGAGCGCGTTGATGAAGGAGCAGTCGGACGTGCGGCGTGGCTGGAACCTGGTGCCGGTGTTGGTGGCCACGGTCGATCTCTCCGAAGGAACCGTGGTCACGATGGAGCACCTCTCGCAACGCAGCGTGCCCGAGCAGTTCGTCACCTCGTCGGTGGTGAAGCCGGATTCCGCGAACTACGTGGTGGGTCAGAAGGTGCAGGTGGCGGTGGCCGCGGGTGATCCACTCTTGTGGAATCAGTTCGAGAGCACCCGCGCCGTCGAGCGGCTCGCGTCACGCATCTTCAAGCGGGCGCGTGCGCTGGCGGTCGAGGTGAAGGGCACCACCGGCGTCGGCGGGTGGATGCGGCCCAACGATCACGTCGACATCATCGGCAGCTTCAAGGATCCCGTCACCAACGAGCAGGTGGCGGTCACCATGCTGCAGAACGTGATGGTGCTCGCGACGGGGAAGATCACCGGCACGACGAACGTGAACCTGCTGCCCCAGGCCGAACGCGCGTACGGGAACGTGTCGTTGATGCTGCTGCCGGAGGAGGCCGAGATGCTGGTGCTCGCTCAAGAACTCGGCGGCCTCACCTTCACGCTGCGCAATGAAGATGATCTCGACGTGCTCGAAGAACGCGGCCGCGCGACGATCGGCACGTTGATGTCGGGTGAACGCACGAAGGTGCTGCAGCAGAAGCGCTTCAATACGATTCAAGTCATTCGCGGCGCTGCCTCTCCGAAGAAGAATGAATAGCCGTTAACGCTCTTCGCGGGGCTGGCTCCTTTCTCCATGCTCAAGGGAAAGACGCCGCTGATCATCGGAATCGTGTTGGGCCTGGCTGCTTTCGTCATCGGCTGGTCGGGGCTGCAGCGCGAGCGGGTCAACATTCGCAAGGGCTACAACCTGGTGCCCGTGGTGGTCGCCACCGTCGACGTGTCCGAAGGCACGGTGATCACCATGGACATGGTCAGTCAGCGTTCGATCCCCGAGCAGTTCATCACCTCGTCGGTGGTCAAGCCCGACTCGGCCTCGTACGTGATCGGGCAGAAGGTGATGGTGTCGCTGCAGGCGGGCGATCCGTTGTTGTGGAGCCAGTTCGAGACTTCCCGCGCGGCTGAACGGTTGACCACCAAGGTGGTGAAGAAGATGCGGGCGGTGACGATTGATGCTCGCGCCTCTTCCGCCGTCGGCGGCTGGGTCCGGCCGAATGATCACATCGACGTGATCGGCACGTTCAAGGATCCCGATACCAATCAGCAGGTGGCGCTCACGCTGCTGCAGAACGTGGTGGTGCTCGCGACCGGGAAGATCACCGGCAATACCAACATCAACTTGCTGCCCGAGGGCGAGCGCACCTACGGGAACGTGACGTTGATGGTGGTGCCCGAGGAGGGCGAGATTCTCACGCTGGCTCAGGAGCTGGGCGCGTTGACGCTCGCACTTCGCAATGAGGACGACCTCGATACCATCAACAACCGGTTGCCCACGTCGGTGCGGACTTTGTTCGATGGGGAGCGGCGATCGATTCACGCGAACGAACGGCTGCGGATCATCGAGGTGCTTCGGGGAGGGAAGAAGGAGTGATCGCCGCGGCGTTGTTGGGGGTTTCGGTGATGTTGATCACCGTGGGGGTTTGGCCCAAGGATTCAGTTCGTGAACAGGACTTCGAGGACTTCGATGTCCCTCGGACCTTGCACTGATTCGAGCTCCCTCACCCTGACCCTCTCCCGGAGGGAGAGGGGATTATGGCTCGACGGACTGGCCCGGGGCGGCGCGGCCGGAGACGAGTGAGAGTGACTCGTCGTTGATCACGATCGCTGCTTTGGCTCGTAAGGCGGCCACGTAGGCCCGCTGAGCGTCGCTGCGAAGTGAAGAGAGCATTCGCTCTTCGATGATCGACCGCACCTCACCCAGCTCACGCTTGCGGCCTGGTTTCTTCTCCAACACCCGGAAGAGATGAAAACCGTATTCGGTCGACACCACTTCACTCGTGCCGCCCACGTTCAGCTTGAAGACCACCTCGTCGAACGTCGGAGGCATCGTGCCGCGCGCGAAGAAGCCCAGGTCTCCACCCACGCGTGCATCGGGTGACAACGAGTAGCGCCGCGCGAGGTCGGGGAACTTCTTTCCCTGCCAGAGCTGCTGCTGCACGCGTTTGGCTTCGTCGAGGCCTTTGACCACGATCTGCTGGGCGTGCACCTGCTCGGGCTCGGTGAAGTCGGCCTGGTGCTCTTCGTAATAGAGCCGAATCTGATCTTCCGTCACGGCCACCCGCGAGTGCACCTCGGAGGTCAGCAGCTTCTCGATGGTGAGCTGCTCACGCGTGCTGCGCGTCAACGCGGCCCGTGAGGTCTGGCTCTTGGCCAGCGCCTCGTCGAACGTGCCCGCGGGGTACTCCGAGGAGAGCGCCAGCACCCGGCGATCCACTTCTTCCGTGGTCACCGTCACGTCGGCCGCCGCGGCCGCCTGGAGCAGCAACGCGCGGTCGATCAACGTCTCCAGCAACGCCTGCTTGTACGGCTCGACCTGCTCCGGCGTACGCGGGCCGTTGCCTTCCATCGCCTGCGCCTCGCGCGAGAGCAGCCGCTCGAAGTCGACGCGTTTGAGCACCTCGCCGTTCACGGTGGCGACCACCGCGGGATCCTGGCGGGGCTTCTGCTGCTGCGTGCAGGCGCCCAGGATGAGCAGGCAGGCGAGGGAGAAGGTGCGAAGCATCTGGATCAATCGCGTAGCACCCACGCCCTACTTCGTCGACGGCGGCGCAGGGATGAAGCCAGGGGCAGGCGTGCTGGGCGCCACCGCGGGCGCCTTGGGATCCACCACCATTGCAGCCAGGGAGGATTCGTTGAGCTCGAGCTTCGCGTCTTTCTTGAGCTTGTCCATCAAGGCGCGGAAGCGCTCTTGCTTCGACTCGTTGGCCAGCAGCTGCTGAATGTTCGGCTTCGCCTGCTCCGCCGAGAGGTTGAGCGCGAGCTGACGGCCCTGGAGCTTCACGATGTGCAGCGCCTTGGGCGTCTCGATGAGCGTCGGCGCGAGGTCACCCACCCGCACCAGACCCGCGGCGGCGGTGGCCAGCTCGGGGCCGTACTGGGTGCTCAGCTCCTCGTCGGAGAGGAAGCGCATGTCGCCATCGAGCTCACGGGTGCGCTCGTCGTTGCTGCGCTCCCGGGCCAGCTTGCCGAAACCCGCCGCGTCGAGCGGGGCGAGCGCTTTGGCCTGCGCGAAGACCTCTTCGGCGGCCGCGCGGTCTTCTTTCTTGAAGGCGATGTGCGAGAGCCGGGTCATCGCGGGCTTCACGTAATCGGAGGTGTGCGCCTGGTAGTACGCGGCCACCTGCGCGTCGGTGACGCCGCCGTTGCCTTCGTCGAGCTCCTTCTTGAGCAGCAGCTGCACCATCACCCGGCGCGCCGCTTCGACCACTTCAGGATCGTTCTGCAGGTTGCGCCGCAGCGCTTCCTGCGCGAGCAGCTCGAAACGCACGAGGCCTTCCACGTAGTCGCGGCGCTGCTCCACCGTCTGAAAACGGGCGCGGGCGTACGGGTTCATCTCGGAGAACCGCGCGGCCAGCTCGGCGTCGGTGATGTTCTGCGTGCCGAATTTCGCCACCCAGGTGCCACCGGTGACGCCGACCGGAGGGGTGCGGCGGAAATCCATCTTCGCCACGCCGGCAGATTCGCAGGCACACAGCAGCGTGAGGAGGCTGAGCGAGAGACGTTTCATGACCCCGCTGCTAGCAGAATCACCCACCGTTCGAACCGGAAGAACCACCCCGGCCTCAGCTCAGCTCGACCATCAGCGCCTCGACCAACGCCTGCGGCAGCTGATGCCGCGAACGGAAGCTGCTGAGCGCTCCCCCCAGCCGGCTGCCTGAAGGGCGTGGTTCACCCGCGTGCGCTGCGAACGCAAAAGCGACCACCACCGCCTTCACCATCGGCCGCTCGGGTATCTGGGCGGGGAAGCCATGCAGCGCCTCGATGAACTCGTCGGCTTCGGTGATGCCCAGCCGCTCGTGCATTTCGGCCAGCTTCGGCACTTCATGCGGCAGCCGGCCGGCAGCGAGCGCGCCCGTCACCATCGCGCGCGCCACGAGCGCCACCTGCGCGGCCTCTGCGGGGGAGACGCCCAGCCTGCGCGACAGCCCGGACGACAACGCCACCAGCTGTTGCGCCTGGGTGCCTCTGAGCCCATGCAGTCCGAGCAACGCGTCGATGATTCGCGGAGACAGGTTCGCACTGCCCACCGCCGCGATGGCCGGTTGCGACGAGGTCGGGTTTCCGTAGAGCCGCGCGCGCGCCACCGACAACGCCCGGGTGCCGGCGCGAAACGCGATGAGACTGCGCGGACTGATCGCCGCCTTGAGCTGCTCGAGCGCCTGCGGATCCATCGGGTCGGCCATGGCCACCATCAGCTGGCTGCCGCCCTTGAGCCCGAGTGGCACGCTCTGCGTCGCCCGTGAAAGCGCGATCGGCACCAGGGCCAACGCCTCTTTCGAAGGCACCGCCTCGGCCAGCTTCTTCATGCCGATCGACGGAGTGCGGGTGAGCTCAGCGGCGGCCGCCACCAGCGCGTCTTCGTCGACACCGCTCTCGTTGATCAACAACGAGCTCACGTCGCCGCCCGCCTTGTCGACCGCCTCCAACGCCGCGCTCAGCTGCGTACGCGAGATCTTCCCCTGCTCGACGAGCAGGTTGGCGGCGCGCACCTCGAGTGACGCATCGGTCGCTTCGGGCGCGGCAGTTTCAGCGCGCGCCACCGCGAGCATCTCGCGCGTCATCTTCTTGGTGGTGATGCGCGCGACCACGGCAGGTCCGGTCACGGCGTGCACCCCACCGGGCGGGGTCAACGGAACGAGGTGGAGCTCCTGCATGCCCGCCGCCTCGAAGGGCGAAACACGGCCCAGGCTCGCGCGCGCGAAGAGGGTGGCGATCTCCTGATCCGTGGTGGCCCACTGGTTCTGCCGGACTGCTTGATCGAGAACGACGAGCACCTCTTCCATCGAGGGCCGCAGGCGCGGCTCCACCGCGAGCATGGTGACCAGCAGGGTGAGCCAGGGCTCGGGCACCTGCTTCACCTTCTCGCGGGTCAGCCCGGCCCACGTGCTGGCGGCGTGACACAGGTGCGGTGCCGAAGGGCTGTTCCACAGCGGGCGGCCTACGGCGAGCTCGTACAACACCAGGCCCAGCCGAAAGACGTCGCTCTCGATGCTCGCGGGCCCGCTCACCTGCTCGGGCGCCAGCGCGTTGAGCTCGCTGCGGCAGGGCCCCAGCTCGGCCTGCACACTGGAGGCTGCCGCCATGCCTCCGTCGTGGAGCTGCACTTCGCCGCGAGCGCTCAAGAAGATGGTCGCGGGGCACACGTCGCCGTGCGCGAGCCCCTGCTTGTGCAGCGCATCGAGCGCTCGGGCCACCCGGGCCACCACGGCCAGACCTTCGTTGGGCGCGATGAAGCCCGCGGCGCGCGCCAGGGTCGACATCACCCAGCGCAACGATTCGCCTTCAGCCGCTTCGACCACCAGCCACAGCCCGTCGGCTCCGTTGCCCACTTCGAGCACGTTTGCCAGGGCGGGCCCGCGGAGGAGGCGCAGGTTCTCCATCAACTTCTCGAGCGAAGGCGGGTGCACGAAGTGCTTGAGAAGCACCGGCTTGTCGCTACCCACCTGGCGCCCCGCATAAGTCTCGAGGTAACCCCCCGGGGGGATCACCTGGCGAGCGATGCGGTAGGCGCCCAAGGAACGACCCTTCAGAAGTTACGACCGAGCCGTAAATACTTGCCGCCAGAGTGTAGAGCCTCGCGTGGAATCAGGCCATGCTTTGCTTCCCCGCCTGGCCGGTTCCCCCCAACTGAGGACAGAGATGACGAACGTGCGATCGGCAGTACTCGTGGTGTTGGCGTTGACGGCGTGTGGACCCGCCGAGATTCGCATCGACGAGACGAAGGGTGTTCCTTCGGTGAAGGGCGATACCGAGATCACCATCAGCGCCACCTTCACCTGCGGCGAGGCGATTCCGGCGGGGGATAAAATGGTGGCGACCCGGGTGGTGACGGGCGGCTGCGAGTTCACCTTCGACGACACGCTCCAGGTGCTCAGCGCGTCGGACTACGAGGTCATCGGCGATCTCAAGGTCACCTCGAACCTGGTGCAGCGCGTCGAACTGACCATCAAGAAGCTCGCGTTCGTCGACGGGGCCACCGGCACGGCGCTCGACATCAACACCCGGATCACCTCGGTGGTGCTCTCGGTCAACGGCCAGAAGGTGGCCGACAAGGCCGCCATCACCTCGTTGCCCGCGGTGGTGAGCCTCGAAGGCGCTGCGCTCACCGCGCTCAAGGCGAAGGTCGATGCCCGGCAGCCCGCGTCGGTGGCGGTGAAGGCGGTGGCGGTGCTCCCCGACATGCCCCGGCCGCCCGAGCGGCTGAAGATTGACTACGAAGCGCAGCCCGCGCTGATCCTCGGGCCGGGCAAGATCTTCTGACTCGGCGCGTCGAAGTGACAACCTCTGACCTCCTCTTTCCGAGAACCTTTTCGTGACTCTTTCAATCGGATCCAGCGGCTCTTCAGTCCGTAACCTTCAGCAAAAGCTGCAGTCTGCCGGTTTCAGCCCGGGCGGGGTCGATGGTGACTTCGGCTCGCGCACCGAGCGTGCGGTTCGCGCCTTCCAGCAGTCGAAGGGCATCGAGGTCGACGGCAAGGTCGGCCCGCAGACCCTGCGCGCCCTCCAGGATGGTTTCGAACCGGCCCGTCCTTCTCAGCCCGGCACCACGCCGCGCCCTGTACCGACCGAAGCGGTCACCGCCCCTCGTGGCGCGTCGGGCGCCAACCGCACCGCGTCATTCGATCGCGTGCGTGGGCCTGGCACCCGTTCGCAGCAGGTCACCGGGAAGATCACGGTGAACGGCCGCTCCTACGATTTCCGCAGCGGCGGGTTCGGCAAGGGCAGCCTGCCTCCCGGCGCGTACACCGTCACCCCGCACCTCTGGAGCCGCAGCAACCGCAGCATGACGGTCGGCGGTGTCGGTTACAGCTTCGCGCTGAGCAACAAGTTCGACTCGCGGGTCGGTGCGACGCGCAGCCTGCTCCGCATTCACCCCGATGGTGGCACGCCCGGCACTGAAGGCTGCGTGGGCATCATCGGCAACGCGTCGGTGCAGCGTCAGTTCCGCGAAGACATGCGCGCTGAGCTCGCTCGCAACGGTGGCCGCTTCACCCTGAACGTCGGCTGAGTTTCAGCTCGGTGGTGTTTTAAGAAGCCCATGGCCAACGCCGTGGGCTTTTTTTCGTTCGGAGCTTCCATGGCCCCTCACCCCGACCCTCTCCCCGCTTCGCAGGGAGAGGGAGAGCGGTCAGTGCACGGTCTGAATCATCTTCAGGATCGTCTCGGCATCCTGAGTGCGGCCGAGGTGATTGAGGCAGCGCACCTGCTGCAGCTGCACGCCGCGCCGCATCTCCGCTTCGTCTGCCGCGCCGGTGATGGGCTCGCTCAGCCAGCGATCTGCCAACCGAAGCGCGTGATGACAATCATTGGCATCCGCCGTGAGCGTGACGTTGCGAGCTGCCGCCGCGCGGCCCGTGGGTGAGGTGATCACCGTGCCCACTTCACGCAGCTTGCGCTCGATGTTCTTGAGCGAGAAGCCGCGCTCGGCCGTGCTCATGCGCTTGTACGCCACCGGCGCCGGCGCGTTCTTCACCGGAGGACCGGCCCACTGCTCGTCAGCGGCGATCGGCGTGCGATCGGGCGGAGGGGCCTGGGTCACTTCCTCTTCCTCCTGCACTTCTTCAGGAGGTGGCGGGCCATCTTCCGGTTCCTCTTCGTCACCCAGCCGCGCGATGGAGTTGGGCTGACCTTCAGGAACCGGCTCCACGTTGGCGGTCTGCGGCGCGGCGGAGGGCGTCGGCTCCCAGGCGAGCTCGGTGAGCTGGCCGTTGCTCCAGCTGACGGCGTGATTGGCGGTGACCTCCCGGCTGCCCGACGGCGTGTTGACCTGCACCTTGCCCTCTTCTACGGCCACCAGCGTGCGGTTCGCTTCACGCGAGACGAGGAAGCGGGTGCCCAGATCCACCACCTGCAGGTCGCCGGCGCGCACGGTGAGCACTCGATCTTCGCGGTGCGGCACCACCATCGCCAGGCTGCCCCGGGTCAGCTCGAGGGTGAGCTGTTTCTCTTCGAGCGTGTGCAGCTTCACTTCAGAGGCGGAGGTCAGCCCCGCGCGAGAACCATCGGGCAGCTTCATCCACACGCTGCCGCCCTTCTGCGTGGTGACGGTCGCACCTTCGGCGAGCACCTGGGCCTTGTTGGCAGTCGACCTGGTTGCGCTCGCCACGGTGGCGGAGAACTTCTTTACCGGCGGCGCCACGAGCGGAGCGGGCGCAGGAGTCGGCGAAGGCACCGGACCCGGAAGCGCGATGGGCGCAGGGGGCATCGGCTGGGGCGTGGCAGAAGCGAGCAACCACGCAGCGGCGGTCACCAACACCACCCCCATCGCGGCCGCGAGAATGAAGCGGGGCGTGAAGAGCGACGACCACCACGAAGTGAAGCTCTTCGCGGCCTGCGCATCAGCGGCTTCGGCGATCGAAATGCCCACGCGGCGCGCCATCTGCTCCGGCATGGCAGGCGTTTCGGGCAACACGCTGAGCACCTGCTGTGCGAGCTGCACGTCTTCGAGGGCCACCCGGCACTCCGCACAACCGGCGAGGTGGGCCTGCGCGGTCTGCGCTGCGTCGCCGTCGAGCTCGGTGCGGGCCAGCGCCCAGAGGGTGTCGTGTTCGAGGTGGCTCATGCATCGCCTCGTTTCAGCTTCACGACGACCAGAGTGAAATCCTGGCGGGCGCGGTTGAGGCGCGAGCGCACGGTGTTCACGGGGCAGTCGACCAGCTCGGAGATCTCCTCGGGCTTCATGCCCAGGAGCTCGTGGTACACGAACACCGACGCTTTTTCCTCGCTCAGTTCCGACAAGGCACGTTGCACCAACACGGCCGCTTGCTTGACCTGTGCCGCCCGCTCCGGGTCGTGGCGTTCGTCGGTCGCGTGCTCAGGCACTTCGTCGGTCGCCTCTTCTTTGCGGCGCCGTTTGCCACGCAGGTGCATCAGCCCCACGTTGACGCACACCCGATGGAGGAACGTAGAGACCCGCGAATCACCCCGATACGTCTTCAGGGCCCGCATCAGCTGGATGTAGGACTCCTGAACGAGGTCTTCCAGGTCGGGGCTCTGGCCCACCACCTTGTACAAAACCCGCCACGCCTGGTCCCGGGTGCGCTCGTAAAGCTGCGTAAAGGCTACACTTTCCCCGTCCCGCGCGGCCAGGGCGAGCGTACGAAGAGGGTCGGCCACCGCGGCGAGGTCGTTCGACATGTACCCGTGGGAGAAGGCGAGGGCCGTCATGGCACTCGTTGGTTGCCGGCGGCAAGTCCGTTGATCCACACCTTATTACTGCCCCTCCGCAAAGGCTGAGGGTGGGGAACTCATGAGAATCGTCGTGTTGATGGTGTCGTTGTGGGGGGCCTCGGTCGTGCGGGCTGAAACGCAGGCCTTCGACGCAGCAACCGCCGCGCGCTTCACCCGCCTCGCGCTGGCCTGCGTGCACCGCGAATATCCCAACAAGCTCGCGCACGTGCTCAACGACGCGAAAGACGTGAAGGCACCGCGCCAACTCACGCCGGCCTTCTACGGTTGTTACGACTGGCACTCTTCGGTGCACGGGCATTGGCTGCTCGCGCGGTTGGCGCGCACGTTTCCGGATGCGCCCTTCGCGCGCGAAGCGAAGAAGGCGCTCGCGCAGAGCCTCACCACGAAGAACCTGGCCAGCGAGCTCACGTACTTCGAGGGGCCGGGACGGGTGAGCTTCGAGCGACCGTATGGCCTGGCGTGGTTGCTCCAGCTGGCCGCGGAGCTGCGGCAGTGGAAGACGCCCGAAGCGCAGCAGTGGGTCAAAGCGTTGGAGCCGCTCGAGCGTGCGGCGGCCGCGCGGTTGTCGAAGTGGCTACCGAAGTTGTCGAAGCCGATTCGCGTGGGTGAACACGACCAGACCGCCTTCGCGTTCGGGTTGGTGTTCGATTGGGCGCGCGTGGTGGGGGATGAGGCCATGCTCGCGCTGCTGCAGGAGCGCGTGGAGGTGTTCTACGGAAAGGATCGGGATTGTCCGCTCGCGTATGAACCGGGCGGGCAGGACTTTCTCTCGCCGTGCCTGGCGGAGGCCGACTTGATGCGGCGGGTGCTGGCGCCGGAAAAGTATGCGCCGTGGCTGCGCACGTTCTTGCCGTCGATTCCGGAGAGCGGGGCGAAGGTGTGGTTGGTGCCTGAGGTGGTGACGGATCGATCGGATCCGAAGCTCGCGCATCTCGATGGTCTCAACCTGTCGCGCGCGTGGATGCTGGAGGGGATCGTCTCGGCGCTCCCGGCTGCGGATCCGCGGGTGGCGGCGTTGAAGGCGGCTGCGCTTTCCCATCGCACGGCGGGTCTCGAGTCAGTCACCGGTGAGCACTACGAAGGGGGTCACTGGCTGGGAAGTTTCGCCGTGTACCTCGTCACCCACTGACTCCCTCTCCCTGCGAAAGCGGGGAGAGGGTCGGGGTGAGGGGCCGTGCGGAGCTCGGAGTTGGGCCCCTCACCCGGCCTGCGGCCGACCTCAAGGCGTCGCCAGGCTCAACAGCTCGAGCGTGGTGTGCAGGTTGTCCAGGTACACCGCGTACATCTGGTACCGAAGGTCGACCGGATCCGAAGTGAAAAACCTTCTCAAGAACGGCGCATCGAGCCCCGCCTGGGCCTTCAAGATCGCCACCTCGCGCGGAGCCGGCGCCAGCGCACTCGCCGCCTCCACCTCCCGCATGCCCGCATCGAAGCGCCGCCAGTACAACCGCAACGCCAACGTCGCTTTCACACCGCGCTCGAACTTCGACTCCCGCTGCAGCTTCGTCATGCGCTTCGCATCGTCGGGCAACTGCACGTCGAGCTCGGGCGGCAACCACGCGCCGAACAATCGCAACCCGAGCTGCGTGCGCTCGAGCGTCATCACCTCCGTGTACTGAGGCGCGAGGCGGCGCAGCTCGGCGGCTCTGACCCGAAAGCGCTGCACCTCTTCCTCACTCGCGGCGTTCAACGCGTCAGCGCAGGCAGGCAGCACCGAACGCGAAGCACCGAGCGTGGGGAGCATGCCTTCGAGCCCCTCCAGGCGCAGCCAGGCCGTGGTGAGGGTGAGCACCGAGCTGCAGATCTGCAGGGCCTCGCCCGGCGCGTTGCGGCCGAGCGCATCTCGCATCGCCAGGGGCGCGAGGGAAGACAGCGCCTCCATCAGCCGCGGCATCGATTGCCGGCGGCCGTGACGCACGTCGGGAAACGCACCGAGCCCGGGCGCTGCGACCACCGTCTGCAAGGTGCCGCAGGTGAGCGCCCGTTCGAGCCAGGGCCGGTGTGACTCGAGCTCGGCGCGGAGCTCATGGGAGAGCGCACTGCTGCCGCTCGTGACCGCCATCACCTCGGGTTTGCTCCACGGAATGGTGCGGCTGATGTCGGGCGAAAGATCCGCCTCGCGGCCCGCGCAGTCGATTACCTCGCCGGGCGTCCCTGACTTCAGCTCGAAGCGCCGGGCCTCGAGCTTCACCGCGTCGTTCACCAGTGCTTCGCCGAGGGTCTGGGCCTGACGCCGGAGCACCCACCAGCCTCCAAGCAGCAGCGCGATGACCAGGGCGAGCAGGCTGAGCAGCAGACGGCGCATCGAGGGCGCAGTATGTAATGGTCGCGCGCGTGCGGATCTGGGTTTCGCTGTTCTTGATGTGTTCGTGTTCACGGCCGCCGCAGCCCGTGCGCGATCCCTCGCACCCGGATCTCCGCCTCGAACGCGTCGCGATCCGCTCCTGGTCGGCCGATACCCTTCGCGTGGTGACCACGGCCACCCGGCTCGACGTGTTTCGCGAAGTGGGAACACCGGGCGACGTGGTGGTCTACGACGCGGGCGTGCTGCTCATCGCCGACGGCACGCGGCTGTCGGCGCCGCTGGTGACGGGCAATCTTTTCTCCGGGCAGTTCGAAGGCACGGGCGGGGTGACGTTGGCCGGGCCCAACCTGCTGCGCGCGACCACGCCCACCGTCGCTTTTGATCGCAGCGTGGGCGCAGCGGGTCAGGCCGCTTCCGACGCAGGCATCGTGCTCACCCGGCCGCGGCTGCGCATCGAGGCGACCGGCTTCACCTTCGACGTCGCGGATGAACAGGCCACGTTCGAGCAGGCGAAGAGCGACTTCACTCCCTGAGCGGCAGGTACTTCCGCAGCGTCGCGTAGAACGCAGCGACCTCGATGGGCTTCGAGAGGTACCCATCCATTCCCGCGGCCAGGCACCGTTCGCGCTCTTCTTCCAGCGCGTGCGCGGTGAGCGCGACGATCGGCGTCTTCTCGAACGCGGCCATCCGGCGCAGCGCCCTGGTGGTCTCCAGGCCATCGAGCTCCGGCATCTGCACGTCCATCAAGACCACGTCGAAGTCGGTGGGCCCGCGCTCGAGCCGTTCGATGGCCAGCACGCCGTTCTCCGCCACCTCTGCGGTCGCGCCGGCCTTTCGAATCAGGCTGGTGGCGAGCAGCTGGTTGACCTTGTTGTCCTCCACCACCAGCACGCGCAGCCGGGTGAGGTCGACGATCGACACAGGCGCCGCCACCGGGGCCGCGGGGTCCACCAGCGCCGCGGGCACCGTGCAGGTGAAGGTGCTGCCCTGGCCCGGAGCACTCTGCAGCGTCAGCTCGCCGCCCATCAACCGCGCGATCTGCCGGCTGAGCGCCAGCCCGAGCCCTGCGCCACCGTGACGTCTCGACGCGCTCTCGTCGACCTGGGTGAACGGCTCGAACAGCCGCTCCTGTTGCGAAGGGGAGAGCCCCACGCCGGTGTCCGTCACGCTCAAGGTCAACACGCCCGCGTTCACCTTCGCGAGCACCTGCACGCTCCCCGCATCGGTGAACTTCACCGCGTTCGACAGCAGGTTGGTGAGCACCTGCCCGAGGCGGCCGCGATCACCTTTGACCGTCAGCTTCGTATCGGGCTCCAGGGTCACCGTGAGCGTGAGGCCTTTCGCCTTCGCCTGGGCCTGCACCAGCCCGACGCTCTGGTCGACCAACGCGCGCACGTCGACCAGGCCTTCTTCGATGCGCAACCGACCGGCCTCGAGCCGCGAGACGTCGAGCAGATCGTTGGCGAGCGAAAGCAGCGTCTCGCCCGCTCCGGCGACGATCGAAAAGAGCTCCTTCGCGTCTGCCAGCGAGTGCGAGTCACGCCCCAGCTCCGCCACCCCCAGGATGGCCGCGAGCGGCGTGCGCACCTCGTGAGACATGTTCGCGAGGAACTGGCTCTTCAACCGGCTCGCAGCGCCCGCTTCTTTCGACGCCTTGCGCAGCGACTGCTCGAGCTTGCGCGTCTCCGAGATGTCCTGCCCGCTGGCGAACAGCGCGTCGGAGCCATCGAGGCGCATCTTCGCCAACGTGATGCGCATGGGCACCAGGTGCCCATCGACGTGCCGGTGATCCCACTCGTGGCGGTGCACGCCATCGCGCAGCGCCTGGGCGATGTACGAATTGGCCAGCTCTTCCGATGACGAACCATCGGCTTGCTGGAGGGGCGAGATCTCCGCCTGCCGCAGACCCACCATCTCCTGAATGGTCGCAAAGCCCAGGGCCCGCGCCGCGGCGAGGTTGCAGTCGATGATGCGCCCGTCACGCAGCAGGAAGTTCGGATCAGGCGAACGTTCGAACAACGTGCGGAAGCGCGCTTCACTTTCCCGCGTGCGGCGATTGGAGCGCGCGATCACCCCCGCACCGACGGCCAGCATGAGGGTCAGGGTGATCAACGAGACCAGGGCCACCGTCACCCAGCGCGGCGTGGGTGTGGGCGCGGCATAGAGAAAGCCGTCGAGGTTGACCGCGGGCGGGAGCAGCCCGGCTTCGGTGTACACCTCGGCGATGCTCCGCCACCGCACCGCGCTCATGTAGCCAGGCTCGATCAGATCGAATTGAAGCAGCGGCTCCATCGCGTCGGCCTCGAAACGCAGCTGCGCGCGCGACTTGCGGTCGGAGCGCCGGAGCACCAGCTCGATCGCCGCCTCGGGGTCGGCCATCGCCTCGCGCCAGCCGCGCAGGCTCGCTTCACGGAACGCCTTCACCACCTCGGGATGCGTGGCGAGGTAGCTCTCGGTGGTGAAGAGCGTGTCGCCGTAGAAATCGATTCCCGCATTGCGCGGTGAGTAGAGCGAGTACGGCACGCCTCGAGAGGCGAGCGTCCACGGCTCATCGGTCACGTAGATGGACATCGCCTCGACGCGTTTGTCGATGAGATCCGTGGGGTCGAACGAGTGCTCGACCTGTTGCATGGCACCGGGCCCCAGCCCTTCGCGGCTCAAGAAGGCGGTGATCTCCGCGGAGTGTGGCTCGACCATCACCTTCTTGTCTTTGAGCGTGGTGAGCGACTTGCCCGCGTTCTCCAGCGTCATCAACGCGATGGGCGAGTGCTGGAAGATCGCCGCGAGCGCGACGACGGGTTTGCCCTCGTGCCGGTAGAGCAGGAGATCGGTCGTGCCGATGCCGAACTGCGCGCGTTCTCCGACCACTTCATCGATCGGCTTGAGGCCCGGAGTGGCCTCCACGAAACGAACCTCGAGCCCTGCCTCGCGGTAGTACCCGCGCGCATCGGCCACGTAGTACCCCGCGAACTGGAACTGATGACGCCACTTGAGCTGCAGCGTGATGGGCGTGAGCTCAGCCGCCTGCGTCCAGGTCGCGAACAGCAGGCTGAGCACCACTGCGACGCGCCTCACGCTCGCCGCAACATAGCCCCAGCCGCGAGCGGGGGCGTGTCACCGGGCGAAACGACGGCGGCGCAGCGCCAGCAGCAGCACGCCGAACAGCGGGGCCATCGCGTCACTCGAGGAGCAACCGCAGCCTGACGAGTTGCCGATGATGTTGCCGCTGCCTCCATCAGGCATCACCTGCGAGCCGCCGTCAGCCGGGTTCATCCCCGCGTCGCTGTTGATCATTCCCGCATCCACCCCGGCGTCGGTCTCCACCATGCCGGCGTCGGTGCCCGCATCCACCACCAGGGGCATGCCTACCCGAATGCTCGCCGTGGCCGTCACGTTGCCTGAGGTCGCGGTGACACCATCCAGGTAGTCACCGGGCATCGAGCCCGCCGTGAAGAGACCGCCCGCGCTGATGCTTCCGGCGTTCAAGTTCGCGCTCCAGGTGACCGACGCGCCGACCGGATTGCCGAATGCATCCTGAGCCACCGCGCTGAACTGCTGCAGGGCGCCGGGCTCCAACGTCGCCGAGGTGGGCGTCAGCTCGAGCCGCGAGAGCGGGCCCGGTGACACGGTCACGGTGGCGAAGGCGGTCACGCCGTTCGACTCGGCGCGCACGGTGTTGGCGAAGGTGCCCGTCATGGTGCCCGCGCTGAACACGCCAGCGGTCGAGATGGTGCCGCCGCCTGCCACCACGCTCCACGCGGGCGTCACCCCGAGGGTGTTGCCGTTGCCGTCACGGCCGGTCGCCGTGAAGCCCACGGTGCCGCCGGCCTGCGTGGTGGCCACCGACGGCGTGATGGTGAGCTGCGCGAGCGCGCCCGCGTTGATGCTCACGTTCGCGGTGCCGCTGATGCCGTTGACGGTGGCGGTGATCGACGCGGGGTAGTTGCCCGAGCTGGTGCCCGCGGTGAACACGCCGCCTTGCGTGATGGCGCCCGATGACGAGGTGGCCGCCCAGGTCACCGGCGCGGTCACCACGTTGTTGTTCGCATCCATCGCCTGCGCCGTGAAGGTGGTGGTGCCCGAAGGCGCGAGCGTCACGCTCATCGGCGCAACCACCACGCGCGTCACGGCGCCCGGCTGCACGATGACGGTGGCAAAGCCGCTCACGCCCGCGATGGTGGCCTGCACCGTGTTGGTGAAGGTGCCCGCCGTCGCGCCCGCGGTGAAGCTGCCGGTGCTCGCGTTGATGGTGCCGCCGCCTGCGACCACGCTCCAGGTGGGCGTGCCGGCGATCATGTTGCCCAGGCTGTCGACGGCGATGGCCATGAAGTTCATCGTGGCCCCGGTGCCGAGCGTCGCGTTGGAGGGCATCACGGTGACGGTGGCCACCGCACCACCGGTGATGGTGAGGTTCGCGGAAGCCGACCGGGTGATGGCGCCTTCACTCGCGGTCGCGGTGAGGCCGGCGTTGAAGGTGCCCGGCGTCGCTCCGGCGCTGAAGAGGCCCGAGGTGTTCACGTTTCCGCCCGGCACGGTGGTGGCGTAGCTGATGGCCGAGGTGAGCGGATTGCCGCAGCCGTCGGCCGCGCTGCCGGTGAACTGCCGCGTGCCGTTGACCGCGAGGGTCGCCGAGGTGGGGCTCACGCTCACGTTCGAGAGCACGCCGGGATCCACCGTGACCGACGCGCGGCCGGTGACGGCTCCGGCGGTGGCGACGATGGACATGGGGAACGCGCCGCGCGTGCAACCGGCGGTGTACTGACCCGAGGCGTCGATGATGCCCGCGCTTCCCGTAGCGACCCAGGTCACTGCGGGGCTGGCCACCGGATTACCGCAGACGTCGAGAGCCATCACGCTGAACTGCTGGCTCTGCTGCGAGCGCACCGTGGCGTTGCCGGGCGTGACCACCAGGCTCGCGATGGGCGCGGTGGTGATGGTGACGTTCGCCGAACCTGAGCGGCCGTTGCTGGTGGCGGTGACGCCGTTGCTGATGCTGCCCGGCGTGCAGGAGGCCGTGAGCACACCGCTGCTGTTCACCACGCCGGCAGAAGCGAGCGCAGACCAGGTGAAGGTGGCCGAAGGCACCGGGTTGTTCGAGGCGTCGTAAGCGGTGGCGGTGAAGGTGAAGGTGGCGCCCGCCGTGACGGTCGCGCTCAAAGGCGTCACCACCACGCGGTCCACCATGCCGGGCGCGAAGGGGAAGGCGCCCAGGTCACTCGCGCTGGTGCCCGCCATTCGCGCGGGTGAGGTGCTCTGCAGGTGGAAGTCGGCGCTCGCAGGCGCGACGAAGAGTGGATCGACGGTCAACGAGTTGCTGCCCACCGTGACGTTGGTGGTGCTCGAGCTGAACAGCAGGTTGTACGAGTTGGTGATCGCAGCGGCGGTGCTGCTCCGGTACATGCCGTAGCTGGAGTGGTTGCTGAAGATGGAGTTCTGCACCGAGAGGCTGCCCGTGCTCGAGGTCGAGTAGAGGCCGTTGGTGTTGCCGTACAGCGTGGCGTGATCCACCACGACCGCGCCGCCCTGGCCGTAGATGCCGTACGCGTTGGCGTCGAACACGCTGAAGTTCACCGTGGCCGTGCCCGCGTTGCTGCGCACGCCGTAGGTGCAGCCGTTGAGGCGCGATGAGCTCACCGTCGCGTTGGCGAAGAGATCGAGGCAGTACAAGCCGCGCTGAATGGTGGCCGAGGTGATGGTGGCCGTGCCGCCGGCCATCACCCGCACGCCCGTCCACGAACCCGCGGAGCCGGTCGAGGTCAGCACCACCGGGCTCGACGGAGTGCCCGAGACCTGCAAGGTGCCCAGCACGATGAGCTCGGTGCGCGAGGTGTCGTTGCCCGCGATCATCAGGTCGCTCGAAGGCGCCGTGAGGGTGACGCCGGGGGCGATGGTGACGGTCACTCCGGGGGCGATGGTGAGGTCGCCTTGCAGCGTGGCGCTGGTGCCGAGGGTGACGCTCGTCCACAACGTGCCCACCAGGCCGGGCGTCGCATCGGAGAGATACGGGAAGGCGCCCATGTCACCACCGAGCGAATCTGATTTGCGCGCGGGCGAGTTCGAGGTGAGCCGGTAGTTGCTGCCCGACGCAACGAAGAGCGGGTTGCTCGAGATGGCGCCGGTGCCCGCGGAGACGTTGACGTAGTCGCCCGAGCCGTTCTGCCAGACGTCGTTGTAGGTGTTGGTGATGTTGGCCGCGGTGCTGCTCTTGTACAGGCCGTAGCTGTTGTTGTTGGTGATGACCGAGTTGCTCACCGTCAAGCTGCCCGACGACGAGGTCGAATAGATGGCGTTGGTGTTCGAGACGAAGGTGGAGTGATCGATGCCGATCACGCCGCCTTGCCCGTACACCGCGTAGGCGTTGCCGGTGAAGAGCGACCGCGCGGCGTTGGCGCTCGAGCCCGAGTTGATGCGCAGGCCGTAGGTGTTGCCGGTGAGGGCCGAGTCGTTCAACGTCACGTTGGCCAGCGCGTCGATGCCGTAGAGCGCCCGGCTGATGCTCACGCCGGTGAGGCTGGCCGCGGCGCCGCTCTCCACGCGAATGCCCGTCCACGAACCAGCGCTGCTGCCGGTGGAGGTGAACACCGCGGGGCTGGAGGCCGCGTTGACGGTGAGGGTTCCGCGAACGATCAGCTCGACCCGCGAGGTGTCGTTGCCGGCGATCATCAGATCCGACGCGCCCGCGGTCAGCGTGATGCCGGGCGCGACGGTGAGCGAGACGCCCGGAGCGACGGTGAGATCGCCCAGCAGGGTGGCGTTCGCCGTCAGCGTGGTGTCGACCCACAAGGTGCCCACCAGGCCCGCGGTCGGGTCACTCGTGTACGGAAACGCGCCCATGTCGCCGCCCACCGAATCAGAGCGCCGCGCCGGGGAGTTCGAGGTGAGCCGGTAGTTGCTCCCCGTTGCCACGAAGAGCGGGTTGCTCGAGATGCTGCCGGTGCCCGCCGAGACGTTCACGTAGTCGCCCGAGCCGTTCTGCCAGACGTTGTTGTACGAGTTGGTGACGTTCGCGGCGGTGCTGCTCTTGTACAGGCCGTAGCTGCTGTTGTTGGTGATGACCGAGTTGCTCACGGTGATGCTGCCCGACGACGAGGTCGAATAGAGCGCGTTGGTGTTCGACACGAAGGTGCTGTGGTCGACGTTGATGACGCCGCCCTGGCCGTACCCGGCGTAGCTGTTGCCGGTGAAGAGCGTGGTGCCCACGGTGAGGGTCGAGCCCGAGTTCGCGCGAAGGCCGTAGGTGTTGCCACGCACCGTGCTCGCGGTGACCGTCGCGGTGCCGAGGTTGTCGAGACCGTAGAGGGCCTCCTCGACGGTGGTGTTGGTGAGATTGACGGTCGCGCCACTCTCGATGCGAACGCCCGTCCACGCGCCAGCGCTGCTGCCCGACGAGGTGAAGACGGCGCCCGTGGTGGTGAGCGTTCCGCGCACGATGAGCTCGGTGCGCGACGTGTCGTTGCCGGCGATCATGATGTCCGACGAAGGCGCGGTGAGCGTCACGCCGGGGCCGACGGTGAGGGTGACACCCGCGGGCACGATGAGATCGCCACCCAGCGTCGCGCTCGTGTTCACCGTCGTGCTCGTCCACAACGTGCCGTACAGGCCGGGCGTGGCATCGGAGACGTACGGGAAGGCGCCGAGATCCTGGCCGGTCGAGTCCGACTTGCGCGCGGGCGAGTTCGAGGTGAGCCGGTAGTTGCTGCCCGAGGCCACGAAGAGCGGGTTGCTGGAGAAGCTGCCCGTGCCCGCAGAGACGTTGACGTAGTCGCCCGAGCCGTTCTGCCAGACCACGTTGTAGCTGTTGGTGACCGACGCAGCCGTGCTGCTCTTGTAGAGGCCATAGCTGCTGTTGTTGGTGATGACCGAGTTGGTGACGGTCAGGCTGCCCGACGACGACGTCGAGTAGATGCCGTTGGTGTTCGACACCAGCGTGCCGTGATCGACGGTGACGGCGCCGCCCTGTCCGTAGACCGCGTAGGCGTTGCCGGTGAAGAGCGAGGTGCTCACGAAAGCCGTGCCACCCACCGCCCTCACGCCGTAGGTGTTGCCGCGCAGGGTGGAGTTGGTGACCGTGCTCGAGCCCAGGTTGTCCAGGCCGTAGAGCGCCTCTTCCACCACCAGCCCGCTCGCGGTGAGCGTGCCGCCCGACTCGATGCGCACGCCCGTCCACGAACCCGCAGACGAACCTGAAGAGGTGAAGGTGGTCACCATGCCGTTCATGCCGGTGACGTTGAGCGTGCCTCGAACGATCAGCTCGACGCGCGAGGTGTCGTTGCCGGCGATGAGGGCGTCGTTGCTGGCGGCGGTGAGGGTGACACCGGCGGGCACGGTGACGGTGACGCCCGAGGGGATCACCACGTCGCCCGTCATGGTGCCGCTGCTCAAGGTGACGTTGCTCCAC
>JANODF010000802.1:0-5686 GCA_031412555.1 Archangium sp.
GAGAGCTTCCGCTCGTCGGGCCCCGCCGGTCAGCGCAACCTGCCCGAGTGGCTCATGCTGGACGTCATTCCGGTGCTCCCGCCGGATCTGCGCCCCCTCGTTCCCCTCGACGGCGGCCGCTTCGCCACGTCTGACTTGAACGACCTGTACCGCCGCGTGATCAACCGCAACAACCGCCTCAAGCGGCTCCAGGAGCTCAACGCCCCGGACATCATCATCCGCAACGAGAAGCGCATGCTGCAGGAGGCCGTCGACGCGTTGTTCGACAACGGTCGCCGCGGCAAGACCATCACGGGTCCCAACAAGCGCCCGCTCAAGTCGCTCTCCGACATGCTCAAGGGCAAGCAGGGCCGGTTCCGCCAGAACTTGCTCGGTAAGCGCGTCGACTACTCGGGCCGCTCCGTCATCGTCGTCGGGCCTGAGCTGCGTCTGCACCAGTGCGGCCTGCCCAAGATCATGGCCTTGGAGCTCTTCAAGCCGTTCATCTACAACAAGCTCGAAGAGAAGGGCTACGTCACCACCATCAAGTCGGCCAAGAAGATGGTCGAGAAGGAGCGCCCCGAGGTCTGGGACATCCTCGATGAGGTGATCCGCGAGCACCCGGTGCTCCTCAACCGCGCGCCCACGCTCCACCGCCTCGGTATGCAGGCGTTTGAGCCCGTGCTCATCGAAGGCAAGGCCATTCAGCTGCACCCGCTCGTCTGCACGGCGTTCAACGCCGACTTCGACGGTGACCAGATGGCCGTGCACGTGCCGTTGTCCATCGAAGCTCAGATGGAAGCGCGCACCCTGATGATGTCGACGAACAACATCCTCAGCCCCGCCAACGGCAAGCCCATCATCGTGCCCACGCAGGACATGGTGCTTGGCATCTACTACATGACCCGCCCGCGCGAGTTTGCGCACGGCGAAGGCATGACGTTCGCGTCCGCCAACGAAGTGCGTGCGGCGTACGACCAGAACGCGGTGCACCTCCAGGCGAAGATCAAGTGCCGCTTGAACGGGAAGATCTACGAGACCACCGTCGGTCGCGTGCTCCTGTTCGAGATCATCCCCACGCGCGTGGGCTTCGACGAGGTCAACAAGGTCCTCGACAAGAAGCAGCTCGGGAACCTGATCGACATCTGCTACCGCCTCACCGGTGAGAAGGAGACCGTTCTCCTCGCCGACCGCATTCGTTCCTACGGGTACACGAACGCGACCAAGGCCGGCATCTCGATCGCCCTGAAGGACATGATCATTCCCCCTGCGAAGTACACGCTCATCGAAGCGGCGCAGAAGGAAGTGACCGAGGTCGAGAACCAGTACCTCGAGGGTCTCATCACGGTCGGTGAGCGCTCCAACAAGGTCATCGACATCTGGGCGCAGACCACGGAAGCCATCACCAAGAAGATGATGGAGCAGATCTCGGAAGAGTCGATCTCGGGCATCAGCCGCGAAGGCAAGCGCGAGACCCGCACTCAGAAGAGCTTCAACCCCATCTTCATCATGGCCGACTCCGGCGCGCGTGGTTCGACCCAGCAGATTCGTCAGCTGGCCGGCATGCGTGGCCTGATGGCGAAGCCCTCTGGTGAGATCATCGAGCAGCCGATCACCGCGAACTTCCGCGAGGGTCTGTCGGTGCACCAGTACTTCATCTCGACGCACGGCGCTCGTAAGGGCCTCGCCGACACCGCGCTCAAGACGGCGAACTCGGGTTACCTGACCCGCCGCCTGGTCGACGTCGCGCAGGACGCGATCGTCAACGAGTACGACTGCGGCACCCTCGACGGCATCGTCATCTCGGCGCTGGTCGAAGGTGGCGAAGAGATCGAGCCGCTCAACGAGCGCATCCTGGGCCGCGTGGCCCTCGACGACATCCACGACCCTGTGACGGGCGAGGTGCTCGTTCGCGCCAACGAAGAGATCGACGAAGCGCGCGTGCTCAAGGTCGTCAACGCCGGTCTGGACCGCGTGAAGATCCGCTCGGGCCTGACCTGCCAGACCAAGCGCGGCATCTGCGTCGAGTGCTACGGCCGTGACCTGGCCCGCGGCCGCAAGGTCTCGGTCGGTGAAGCGGTCGGCGTCATCGCCACCCAGTCCATCGGCGAGCCCGGCACGCAGCTGACCATGCGTACCTTCCACGTCGGCGGCGCGGCCATGGGCCGTTCGCAGCAGAGCGAGCTGACCGCTCGGTTCGCCGGCACCGTGAAGTTCGTCGGCCTCTCGAGCGTGAAGCGCACGGGCGGCGAGTCGGTGGTGACCAACCGCAACGGTGAAATCATCATCGTCGACGAGTCAGGCCGTGAGCGTGAGCGTCACCGCATGGTGTACGGCGCGCGCCTGATGGTGAAGGAAGGCCAGAAGGTCGAGGCCGGCGCGAAGCTCGGTGAATGGGAGCCTTTCGCCATGCCGCTGCTGTCTGAAGTCGGCGGCGCCGTGAAGTTCGAAGACATCATCGAAGGCGTCACGATGAACGAGTCGACGGACGAGGTCACCGGCCTCAGCCGCCGGACGATCATCGAGTCGCGCGACCCGGAAGCCCGCCCGCGCATCACCATTCGCGACGGGAAGGGTGAAGTTCGCACCCTGCCCAACGGTCAGCCCGCCAGCTACTTCCTCCCCCAGGGCGCTGCACTGGCAGTGGATGACCTCCAGGAGATCACCCCTGGTGAAGTGGTGGCCCGCGTTCCCCGCGAGACCACGAAGACCAAGGACATCACGGGCGGTCTGCCCCGTGTGGCCGAGCTCTTCGAAGCCCGCAAGCCGAAGGATCACGCGATCATCGCGGAGATCGACGGCATGGTGTCGTTCGGCAAGGACACCAAGGGCAAGCGCAAGCTGATGATCACTCCTGAGGTGAACGGCGAAGCCCGCCCTGACCTCGCCAAGGAGTACTTGATCAGCAAGAGCAAGCACATCACGGTGCACGCCGGTGACCGCGTGCGTGCCGGTGAGTCGCTGATGGACGGCGCGGCCAACCCGCACGACATCCTCAAGGTGCTCGGCGAGAAGGAGCTGGCGCGCTACCTGGTGGACGAAGTCCAGGAGGTCTACCGACTCCAGGGCGTGAAGATCAACGACAAGCACATCGAGATCATCGTGCGCCAGATGCTGCGGCGCGTGCGTGTGACCGACGTGGGCGACACCGAGTTCCTGATCGACGAGCAGGTCGAGAAGTGGGTGTTCGAGGAAGAGAACGAGAAGGCGCTCAACGCGGGCCGTCGCCCGGCAGTCGGCGAGCCTCTGCTCCTCGGCATCACCAAGGCGTCCGTGTCCACGGAGAGTTTCATCTCCGCCTCGTCGTTCCAGGAGACGACAAAGGTGCTGACCGAGGCCGCGGTCTGCGGAAAGGTCGACTACCTGCGCGGCCTCAAGGAGAACGTCATCATGGGCCGGCTCATCCCTGCCGGTACGGGTCTGCCGAACTACAAGCACCTGGACATCCAGGTCGACAGCCCTGCCGACGAGGTTCAGAACATGGAGGACGCGCTGGCTGCCACGCACGCCGGCGATCCCTCCTCGCTCCAGAGCCCCGCTTCGAGCAGCCGCGCCGAATCAGGCGCCTGAGCTGACGAACCACAGCTGAAGTAGCCCAGGGCGGCTCCCCTCACGGGGGCCGCTCTTTTTTTGGGTACTCGGTCAGTAAATACCCGGACCCCACTTGCATGGATGCTGCGCTGCGTTATATCGCGGTGCGTCATAACTCGCAGTGGAGGTTTTCCCCATGGCTCGTAAGCAGACTGTTCAGTCGTCGCCCGTCGCTGATGTTCAGAACCTCGTCCTCGGCCAGCTCGAAGACGCCCGCAAGCGCCTGCTCAGCTTCGAGAAGGAGCTCGTGAAGCGCGGCAAGGCGCAGCAGAAAGAGATCGAGACGCTCATCAAGGGCGTACGCACCGGCAAGCCGCTCAAGCAGCTGGAGAAGCAGGTCGGGGCGGTCGGTGGTGAAGTGAAGAAGCGCCTCGACGGCTTGCAGGATCAGGTTCTCGCCGCCCTCGGCGTCGCGTCGCACGACGAAATTGTCGAGTTGAATCGTGAGCTTGTGCGCTTGTCGAAGAAGGTCGACCAGCTTCTCTCCAAGAAGCCCACCGCGTCGGCGTAACGGTTTCCAACGCTTGCCCAGGGGGGTTGCCCCCTGGCTGCTACATGTGGTTGGAGGTGGGCCATGGAGTTCTTCCAACAGATCTGGAGCCAGGCCCTGACCACCGTGCACGGCGCGGAGGAGGAGGCGCAGAAGCTCCTCGGCCGTATCCAGGGCATGAGCCAGGAGGAGGCGCGCAAGTTGGGCGAGCGTCTCGCCGGGCAGCGGAAGGACCTCGAGCGCCGCGTCGAAGAGGTCGTGAAGACTTCGGTGGCGCGCCTCAAGGTGCCCCGCCGGGAAGAAGTGGCCCAGCTCAACGCCCGTCTGGACGCGCTGACCAAGCGCCTCGAGGGCCTCTCGAAGTGAAGTGGGCACTCCCCCTGGTGGCGGTCGCGAGCGCGGCCACCATCGCGTTCAGCTTGTGGCCCCTGGCGGAGCCGCCGGCCGCGACGGGTGTGCAGGTCGAAGGCGTGCGCACCGTGCGCCACCCCGACTTCGCTCGCATCGAGCAGACCCTGCTGGAGCGCGCTCCGGGTTGGGGCATCGAGCTGCGTGAGCACGTGGCCGAAGCGATCGCCGAAGAATCGGAGCGGGCCGGCCTGGATCCCATGCTGGTGATGGCGGTCATCGAGGTCGAGTCGGAGTTCCGCCAGCACGCCACCTCGGTGGTGGGCGCGCGCGGGCTGATGCAGCTGCGACCGACCACCCTGACCTGGGTGGCCCAGCGTGAAGGGGTGAAGCTCAGCCAGGCCGAGCTCGAGGCAGACCCCTCGCTCAACGTGCGGCTGGGCGTTCGGTACCTCAAGTACTTGAAGGAGCTCTTCCGCGGCCGGCTCGACCTGGCCCTGATGGCCTACAACGCCGGGCCCAACCGGCTCATCGGCGCCTACAAGGCCAGGAACACCGACCTCTGGCACAACTACGTGAGAGCCGTTCGCCGCGAGTACGCGGTGCTCAAGGCAGCCCACGGCGAGCCGGGCGATTGGACGATGGCTTCGCGATGAGTGACGGCAAGAGTCTTCAGGAGACGTACGCCCCCCACAACGCCTGCTTCGGGTGTGGCCCCAGCAACGAGAAGGGCCTGCGCATTCGGAGCTTCGTGCAGGGTGAGCAGGTGGTGGCGACGTGGACTCCTGAGCCGTACCACGAGGCTTTTCCGGGCGTGCTCAACGGCGGGATCATCGGGTCGCTGCTCGACTGTCACTGCAACTGGGCGGCGGCGCACCATCTGATGGTGAAGCGGGGCGTGGAGTCGCCTCCGTGCACGGTGACGGCGGATTACGCGATCGTGTTGAAGCGACCGTGCCCCACGGACCAGGCGGTGACGTTGACCGCGAAGGTCGTCGAGTCGACGAATGATCGGTGCGTGGTGGAGGGTGTGCTCGAAGCCCAGGGCAAGGTGCGTGGCACTTGCCGGGGGACCTTCGTGGCGGTTGAGCCGGGGCATCCCGCGTATCACCGCTGGTAGTTCGGCCCTCACCCTGACCCTCTCCCAGAGAGAGAGGTGAAATAGCCCGTCGCGGACAGGTCGCGTCGGGTGACGAAGGTAAGTGGATCAGGAGTGGCTCAGGGGCCATTTCCACGCTGACGGAAAAACCGAAGCACCAAGCGCCGTCGCGAAGGCGG
>JANODF010000803.1:0-21795 GCA_031412555.1 Archangium sp.
GCTACAGAATGCGCGATTGCTCACGGCCGAACACCCTGACGAGCCGCAGAACACGGCAAGAGTCAGCGGCGCTCGGAGGACTCAGTCTTCACGAATCAAGTCTGGGGTCGGGGTGAGGGCCACTTCTTCAGCTACACTCGCTGCGCTTGCGCACATACCTCGTCGGGCCCGTCGCTGGACGAACTGCGCTGGTCATCGCCTTCCTGCTCGCCCTGCCCTTCTGCTGGATCGGCCTGTTCGCCGACGACTACTTCCACCAACTGGCCATCGAGGGCGACCCGCTGATGCCGGTGACGCCGTGGGATCTGTTCACCTTCGCCTGGGGCGATCCCGCGAAGCTGCAGCCGATCATCGAGCACGGGCCGTATTCCTGGTGGACGCTCCCGGAGCTCAAGTTCTCCTTCCTGCGCCCGCTGAGCTGCGCGTTGGCGAACTTCGATCACCTCGCGTTCGGGCGGGCCTTCTTCTTTCATCACCTGCACTCCATCGGCTGGTACCTCGCGTTGGTGGCGGTGGTGACGGCCGTGCTGCGCCGCGCTCTGGGCTTCGCGTCACCCATCGCCGCGCTCGCCGCGATCCTCTTCGCGCTCGACGACTCGCACACGGTGGTCGCGGGGTGGATCGCCAATCGCAATGCGCTGGTGGCCACCGTGCCGGTGCTGCTCGGCCTGCTCGCGCACGTGTGGTGGCGGGAGCGCGGTGACCGGCGTGGCCTGGTGCTCTCGCTGCTGGGCTGCGCCGTCGGGCTCTGCGCGGGTGAACCGGCGCTGGGCGCCATCGCGTATCTGGGCGCGTATGAATTGACCGTCGCGCCGGGCTCCTGGCGAACGCGGCTGCGCTCGCTGGTGCCCCTTGCGCTGCTGGGAGTGCTCTACGTGGTGGTCTACCGGCTCACCGGCTCCGGAGCGTACGGCTCGGAGATGTACGTCGACCCCATTCGGGAGCCGCTGCGGTTCCTGATGCTCGCGCCCCCGAAGGTGCTCGCGTTGATCGGCGCGCAGTTCCTCGGCGCTTCGGCTGACTTCTGGATGCTCGTCCTCGCGATCCGCCCCGTGCTGGTGATCACCGGAGTGGTCGCGCTGGTCTTGATGGCGGTGCTGATCAGGCGGCTCTGGCCACGACTTGACGAACAGGAACGGCGGGGCCTTCGTTGGCTCACCGTCGGCGGAGCGCTCTCGATCATTCCGGTGCTCGCCACGTTTCCGCTCAACCGGTTGTTGTTGATGCCCTCACTCGGCGGTTCAGCGCTCATCGCGGCAGTGCTCTGGCACGGCTGGCGATCAGAGGATCGATTGCTGCGCTCCGGCGCGCGGCTGTTGTTCGTCACCACGGTGGTCATCGGTGTGACCGGTTGGCCGGCTGCCGCGGGGGCGATGCACTTCGCGGGCAAGGAGCAGACGCGCAGCTCGCTCGAGATGAAGCTGCCTGACGAGGCACTCGCCGGCCGGGTGTTCGTCTTCGTTGCGCCGGATCCCCTGTCGTCGCTGTACGTGCCGATGGTGCGCGCCTGGAACCACAGGCAGGTCGCGCGCAGCTGGATCACCCTCTCCTTCGCGCCGTATGCCCATCGGCTCACGCGGATCTCGGCTGACACGCTGGAGCTGGAGCTCGTCGACGGCCGCATGCTCGAGACCGTGTTCGAGCAGCTGATGCGGTCATCGGCGTTCCCGGTGCCGCTGGGCATGAAGGTGCGCGTGGACGGCGCGGAGATCTCGGTGGTCGGCCTCGATCGAGGTCTGCCCCATCGCCTTCAGGTGCGCTTCGACGAGAACCCCGAGCTGGGCGGCTACACCCTGGCGCGGTGGGAAGACGGTGTGCTCGGCCCGCTGGTTCTTCCGGCGGTGGGTGAGACACTCGAGCTGCCACGGCTGCATGGCTTGTTGGCTCTATGACTCCGTTCGAACCCATACCCGATCGCACTCACGTCGGCGGCGGCGATCGGCTGCTCGGCGCGACCGTCGGCGCCTATCGCGTGCTCGAGCACGTGATGGAGGGACGGCTCGGCACCCTCTACCGCGCGCAGGACATCGCGAATGGTACGCCGGTCACGCTGGAGGTGCTGCGCACCGGCCGGGTCGGCAACGATGAAGAAGCGCGAGCGGCGAACGCGATTGGGTGTGCGGGCATCGCGGAGGTGCATGCGTTCGGTCAGCTCCCCGATGAACGTCGCTGGCGGGTGATGGAGCGGCTGGGCGGTGAGTCACTCGAGCAGGTGATGCAGCGTGGTCCACTCGCGGCGCGTGAGGTGGTGCGGGTGCTGAATGAAGTGGCCGGCGTGCTTCAGGCTTCGCATGCCTGGGCGATCACGCACGGTCTGCTGGGACCGTCGAGTGTGTGGCTGGTCGATGGTGGAGTGAAGGTCATCGACTTCGGCTTGATGAAGGCGGCCGCGCGCGAGGTCGATCTGCAGGCGCTGGGGGCGTTGGGGTTTGCGTTGTTGGCGGGGAGGGAAATCGAAGGGGCTCCGCCTGCGGTGGGCCCGGAGCCGCTCGACCGTCTGCTTCGGGACTTGCACGAGAAGCGCGTGGTCGACGCGACCGTGGCGAAACGTGAGCTCGAGCAGATGCTCATCACGGCGCCGACCAAACCCGCTCGGCGATCGGGGCTGCCGTTCGTGCTCGCCGTGTTGGCCATCGCCGTGGGCGCAGGCGCGTTCTTCCTGTCGAGAGACGAAGTGGTGGTCGCCGAGCCGGCCGTCGCGGACGTGTCGATCGATGAAGAGTTGATTGAGCCTGAGGAAGCGCCGGTCGTTCCAGATGCGGTCGCGACCAGGCCAGTGCCTCGGGTGGTGAAGCAGCCGCGGCCCGTACCCAGTGCGCAGACGCTTCAGGAGCTGACCTCGAAGTTGGAAGCGCAGCTTCGGAAGAAGGCGCGGCCCGGTGACGATCTCGACCAGGCCCTGTTCGTGCTCAACAAGCAGCGACTGCGGCTGACGGGAAATCCGAGCGAGGCCGAGAGGAGAGAAGTCGCAAGGCAGCTGGCAGGTTGGCGACGAAGCTACCTCCACTAAGTGCTCCCTCTCCCTGCGCCAGCGGGGAGAGGGTTGGGGTGAGGGGCCGTCGGAGCTCCGGAGCCGGGCCCCTCACCGGGTCCCCCGCTTCGCAGGGCGAGATCTAACGGCAGCGTTGATACTCGGCCAACCGGCCCTGCAGCTGCTTGCGCAACCCCGTCGACGCACGCCGGGGCAAGACCTCGAGGGCCCGCTGCTGACTCACCACCGCCAGCGCACACAACCCCGCCTGATGCTGCACCGCCGCGGTCGCGGCCTGCACCCGCGCATCACCCGGAGCCAGACCCGCCGCATTCTCCGCCAGCACGACGCCTTCCTGGCACCGCGCCTCGGCGCACCTGAACTTCGCCAGCTCACTGAGCGCAAAGAACGACTTGGGCTCCAGCTCCACCGCCAAGGCGAGCGCCTGACCCCGCTCGGGATCCGTCGGCGGCAGCGCGAGCCCCAACAACAACCACCCCGCCGCATCCTGAGGCGTCTGCTGGGTGAGCGCGCGCGCCGCGTCGACCCGCCCCTGGGCCGTCTCCTGAGTCACCACGTTCTGTTCCTGTGCCCTCAGGTCACTCGCCTCGAGCTTCAAGGCGGCCCGCACTTCAGCCCGTGCACGAGGCCACGCGCCGATCGCACCGGCCGCGCGCGCCAGCAGCGCATGCACCTCCGCATCGGGCATCAGCCGCTCCGTGAACGCCGTATTGAGCTGCGCCAGCTCCATCACCTGAGACCGGGTCTGCCCCTTGGCGATGTACGCGTCGGCCGCCTGCGCCATCTCTTCCGGGGACATCTTCCCCAACGCCGCATCCCACGCACTGCGCGGCTCTTCGCCTTCCGCGAGGCTGCGCATGAACCGGTCGAGCGCACCGCGCTGCTCGTTGAACAAGAAGTGCACCCAGAACCAGGCGCTGGCGGCCCGGTGCTGCTCGAGGCCGTTGAGCGGATCGGGCTCCACATCCCACGCCCAGAGTGACGCCACCGGGAGCACGCCCCACCGCATCACTTCACCGAGCTTGAGCTGATGCGCCGCACCCCGCACCGCGATCTTCTTCTCGGAGTCGATGGTGATGGTCTCCAGATAGATGGCCAGGCCCTCCTCGAACCAACGCGGCCACCGGTGCAACGCGCTCGCCGAGTAATGGTGCGCCAGCTCATGCAGCGTCAGCCGCAGCTGGGTCGACTCGATGAGCGCCGTCGTGCTGGCGGTGAGCAACAACGGCCCGCGCCAGTCATGAGCGAGCGTGGCGTCGAGCAGTGGATCTCCCGAGAGGTCCTGCAGCTGCGCGGTGCTGGCGAAGACCACCGTCTCCAGCGGCTCGGGAGCGGCCTTGCCTCCGTTGGGAAAGGCAGCCAGCACCGAAGCGCGCGCCCGCTCGAGCTGCACCGCCGCACCCCGCGCCTCTTCGGCAGGCAGGTTGGTGCGCACCACGAAATGCTGCGAGCTGAGCTCCAGCCAGGGCGTGCCCGCATGCGTGGCGCACTCCGGAGCAACATGCGCGCAGCCGGAGAGCAGCACGAACAGGCACACCACCAACGTCGAACGAATCATCGGCCTCAGTTCTTGAAAACTTCCGCGAAGAAGTCGTCCATCATGCCGTACGCGCGCGCCGCCACGACAGGATTGTACTGGGCCCGGCCCGGGGTGTTGGCGTCGACGTCGGTGAAGCTGTGCACCGCGTTGCCGAAAGCCACCAGCTGCCAGTCGACCCTGGCGGTGCGCATCTCGGCCTGAAAGGCGGTCACCTCTTCGGGCGGCACGTTGGGATCATCCGCCCCATGGAGCGCGAGCACCTTGCCGGTGATGTTCTTCGCGTCATCGGGCGTGGGCGAACCGAGCCCGCCGTGAAACGAGACCACCCCACCCACCTTCGCGCCGCTGCGGGCCAGCTCGAGCGCGCCGGTGCCGCCGAAGCAGAACCCGATGGCGCCCACCTTCTTCACGTCGAGCGGCGCCTTGGCGGCCAGCAACATCTGCAGCGCCTTGTTCACCCGCTGACGCATCAACGGCCGATTGCCACGCACGGCACCGGCGGCCTTGCCTGCTTCTTCCTGGTTCTTCGGGCGCGCGGTGGTGCCGTACATGTCGGCCACGAAGACCACGTAGCCGCGTGCGGCGACCAGCTCGGCCTGCTTGAGGTTCGCCTCGTTGATGCCCAGCCAGTTGGGCACCAGCACCAGGCCCGGCCGCAACGGGGTGGCGTCGTCGTAGACCAGCACGCCCTCGAACTTCGTCTTGTCCAACTCGTAGGGGACTTTCCTGGTGGTCATCGCGGCCAGGGCGGGGAGAGAGAGCAGCGTCAGGAGCAGTGCGCGGTTCATGAACGAGGTCGATACCACGACCGTTCGCCCCGAGAGCAGTCGAGGGGCCACGTGCCTGAAGGTGGCACCGCGCCTGACAGCTTCTTCACGCCTTCCAGCAACCGCTCAGAATCAATCTAAAAACCAGAAGGCACATCACTTGCTGAGGGGCCGCGCATGACCAAGCGAATCCTGAGCGCTCTCGTCGTCCTCTTCACGGCAGTCGCCTGCCGGCCACCCACGCAGCTCACCTGCGGAGACGGCACTCGCAACGAAGGCGGCGCCTGCGTCACCACGCTCCGCTGCGCGTCTGGCACCCATGAAGAAGCGGGCGAGTGCGTGGCGGAGCCCTTCGTGGTGATCAACTGCGGCGCGGGCACGCACCTCGAAGGAACGGCCTGTGTGATCGACCCGCCGCCCATCGAGCCGCCTTCTCCGTGGAGCGCGCCCGTGCCGGTCTGCTCGGAAGGCACCGCCTGCAACACCCCGCTGATGGTGCAGACACCGCAAGGTGCGGTCGTGGTGGTGGCCGAGTCGGGTGACTCTTCGCTCTCGGTGGCGGCGTACCGGCAGACGGCCTCGGGCTTCGTGCTGGCGCGCCGTTTCGAGGGAATCTCCTCGGTGGCGATGACGCCTTCGGTGGCGCTGCGCGGTTCGACGCTCTACCTCGCGTACACGGACTACGAGCCGGTCGGCGGCCAGGAGTACGGCCCCGGAGACCTGATGCTCTCCACCTCGGCAGACTTCGGAGCGACCTGGTCTGTGCCCACGCGCATCAACCCCATGCCGGCCACCACGTTGCTCTACGCGCCGCGTCTGACGGTCTCTGCCGCGGGCATCGATCTCATCTACGCCGACACCGACGGCCGCACGTCGCTCGACAACATGTACATCCACTCCGACGACGACGGGCTCACCTTCAGCGAGCCGGTGCGGCTGCCTTCGGGTTCGGCGTACGACTCGCTCTCCTTCACTTCGCCAGGGGTCCGGGTGGGCGACGCGCTGGAGATCCCCGTGCAGCGCTCGGGCTACGACATGGTGAACGGCGGCGAGCTGTCGTCGGTCGAGGTGCTCACCATCAAGCCCGGCCCGATGATGGACACGCAGGCCAACCGGGTGAAGCGGGTGTATTCGTCGCGCGACTTCCCGCTCGATCCGGTGCCGGTGCTCGATGTGTCGGAGAGCGGCGTGCGGTGCATGGCGTACGTCGACGCGCCTTCAAGCGACTTCAGCATCTTCGTGGTGCGAAGCGAGAGCGCGCTCGACGGGACGCAGCGGCCGGTGTTGTTGCCGGGTGGGCCGGGTTCGGCGCAGCTGGCGCCCGCGGTGTTGGCCACGCCGGAAGGTGATTGTGAATTGGCCTGGCTCGACAACCGCAGCGGCGCCTGGGAGCTCTACGAAGCGACGCTCAAGGCCGACGGCACGTGGCTTTCGCCGCGCAAGGTCTCGCCCATGGGGTTCACGGAAGACGGCATCACCAAGACGTTGTCGGCGAAGGTGGCGCTGACGCGGTCGGCGACCGGCCGGCAACTGGTCTGGTCAGACTTCCGCGACGGAGTCGAAAGCGTCTCGTTCTCATCGCGCTGACATCATCCCCTCTCCCTCCGGGAGAGGGTCAGGGTGAGGGAGCCCGAAGTCGCCCCCGCACCTCAATTCCACCCGGCCAACTTCTCCACCAACGCCGCCCGCTCGGCCGCAATCTCCCGAGCGGTGCGGAACCCCAGCCGCCGAAACACCACCACCGGAGGGCACCACCCGGCCAGGGCCTGCATCCACAAGAACCCGCTCTGAGCGAGCGCCAGCAGTCGGCCCACTCGCCGCCCTGAGCGGAGCAACGTCGTGGCCCCGATGATCGCCAGGTGAGCCATCAGCATGCGATCGATGTCGAGCTCCCGGTCGAGCCGGTGGATCCGCCGGATGACGGCATCGCGCCCGCGGCTCAGTGCGTCATCCATGCGCGCGTGGGTCTTCGCATCGATGGCCTCATTGACGCGCGACGGAGTGCGCCTGCGAACCCGGTCTGACCGGGCGCCCACCACATCGGGTACCCCCGCGATGAAATTGGTGTTCATGCAGGAGCACCAAGCAACACACACACCACGACCTCTTCCCCGCGAAGTGCACGATCCACCCTGTGGCATCAGGTCACGGTGTGGCGATCACGCGAGGTCTGACATGCTGAGGCCTGATGCGTCGCGTCGGCCTGGTCCTGCTGGTGCTGCTGTCGGGTCGAAGCGGGGCGCAGACCTTCCTCTTCGAGGGCTTCGAGACGGCGGGCTTCATGGCGGCCGATGGCGGGTTCACCATGTTCAACGACGCGGATCCGGTGAGCGTCTTCTCGTGGACGGGTGACGCCGGCGTGATTCGCGGCGCGCAGGCGTTGGTGGTGCAGCGCACGATGGCCACGGGATCGGGGCCGGCGAACTCCGACTTGCTGCGCGCCACCTTCCCAGGTCACACCGGCACAGTGAGCGTGCAGACCTGGCTGCGGTTGGACTCCAGCAGCGGCTTTTACGGAGCCTGGCCGGTGCAGCTGCATGGGCTCGGCAATCCGGGCGGCACCAACGCGGAGATCCTCATTCGCGGCAGCACCCCTTCGCTGCAGGTGCAGACCGGTGGGCGGGGCGGCTTTCGGCCGTGTACGCCGACGATGACGTTGCCCGATGCGGGCTGGCACCTGATCGAGTTGATCACCACCGGCAACGGCACCGATGCAGGGCTCGCGCGTGGGTACATCGACGGCGTGCCGTTCTGCGAGTCGGCCAATGATTGGAGCGGCTACCCGGTGGGTTTTCTCCTCACCGGTACCAGCGCCTACGAGCGGGCCTGGGCGGGCACGATGGTGCTCGATGAGCTGCGCGTCGCCGATGGCGTGCTGGTCGACCGGCTCGAGGTGACGCCCGGTGCACTCGCAGGCACGATGGGCGACTGCCTTCCCCTCACGCTCGACACCGGGAGCATCGACGACGCGGGGGTGCTCGATCGCACCCTCACGGTGGACTGGCGGGTCACGCAAGGCGCGGTGGCGTTGAACAATGCGGGCTGTACCGAGTGGGACGGGGGCTCGGGCAGTACGAGTGTTCCCCTCTCAGCGAGAACGGTGTTCGGCGTGAAGTTGGTGAGCGCCGGCACGGCCGAGGTTCAAGTGGTGAGCTCCGGTCTGCTCGGTGGAGCGACGCTCCAATTCAACATCGAGCCGCTCGATGCCGGCACACCCGACGCGGGTCTGATGGAGAACGACGCAGGCCGCGACCCGCAGCGCCTGGCCGTGGGGTGTTCGTGCGGTTCGGCGAGTGACGCCGCGTGGAGCCTGTGGGTGCTGGCGCTCTTCTTCATTCAGGCGTTGAGGGAATCAGGGGCAGCACGACCGACGCCGAGGTGATCGCGTCGACGCCTGCGTCGTCGGTGACGTGGAGCCCGGTCAGCTCCAGGGTGAAGGAACGATCCACTCCGCCATCCGTGCCCGGGCCGGCGTCGATGCCGCCTGAGACGATGGTGCCGGCCATGGGGTGAAGTTCGCCATCGAGGTCAGCGCGCCACTGGAGTCGTTCCGGAAGCGCGCAGCCGAGGTCGGTGGGCGTCGTGCGGGGCAGCGACCCTTGGGTGACCGGGAGGTGCAGTTCTCCGTTGAGCCTCCCGCCGAGACGCCGGGTGGTGAAGTTCAGGCGCGTGCCGGCATCGTCGGCGATGACGCGCGCGACCTCCTGGCCTGCGGTGAAGAACTCGCCGAAATCGAGCTGCACCGCGGCGCTGAAGTTGGCCTGCTCGCAGGCGGTGGGCGGAGGCAGGCGAAAATCGCCACAGGCGCAGCAGACGAGAGGCAGCACGAGGCTGAGTCGGTTCATGCGCCCTCGCCCAGCAAGATCCTCACCAGCCCCATCCGCACCACGGAGAATCCGAGGGAGCGTGCCGAAAAATCGGCCCATTGCCTCGTCTTGAATCCGAGGCGGGATGCGCCTGCCCCACACCTGCTCCAGGCGAGGAGGCGGTCAACACGGCAACGATGTCGTGCCCACTTGCCGTCAGTGGAGGTGCTCGAGAATCCAGATGGCTTCGACCGGCGTGCTGCAGCTCTGGAAGGCGCTCGCGTGCCGTTCGGGAACGCGGGTGACGTTCTCGGTGCCGGCCAGAGAAGCGAGCTTCAGCAACGAAGCCGCGTCGTCGTAGCAAGCGGGATCATCGAGCAAGTCGACCTCGGCGAAGAGCCGCCGCACGGTGCGCACCTCACGCGTGGGGAGAACCTGCCTGCCATTGCGGTCGACCCAGTCACCCGGATCGTCTTCCCAATGAAACGCGATGCCGCGTGCGAGCAGATGTTTCCAGAGCTGCACGGCATCACTCCGGTTCCGGATCACCTCAGGCCGCTTCGTCGAGTTCATCTCGCTCATGCACAACGAAGTACCAGAGGGGACTGACAAGTGACCTGAGGTCAGCGCTTGCGCACGAACACTGTGCCTGCCGAGTAGCCCGCGCCGAAGGAGCAGATCAGACCGATCTCGCCTTCGGTGAAGCCCTCGTGGAACAGGTGGAACGCGATGATCGAGCCTGCCGACGAGGTGTTCGCGTAGGTGTCGATGACCACCACGTTCTCTTCGGCGGTGGGCTCACGGCCCAGCACACGCTTGGCGATCATGTCGTTCATGTTGACGTTCGCCTGGTGCAGCCAGAGCCGCTTGAGCTTGCTCTGATCGACACCCAGCTCGGCGCTGTGCGAGAGGATCATCTCGGAGACCATCGGCACGATGTCTTTGAAGACCTTGCGCCCCTGCTGAACGAACAATTTGTCGGGAGCGCCTTTGCCTTCGGGCGCGGCGTTGTTGAGGAACCCGAAGTTGTTGCGGATGTTGCTGGAGAACTCGGTCTTGAGCCGCGTGCCGATGACTTCCCAGCCGCCCGGCGCCGCGCGTTCCGAAGACTCGACGATCACCGCGGTCGCCACGTCGCCGAAGATGAAGTGGCTGTCGCGGTCTTTGAAGTTCAAGTGCGCCGAGCAGATCTCGGGGTTGACCATCAGCACCGCTTTGGAGGGGTTCGACGCGATGAAGTCGACGGCCGTCTTGAGGCCGAAGGTGGCCGACGAACACGCCACGTTCATGTCGAAGCCGAAGCCCTCGATGCCCAGCGCGTTCTGAATCTCCACGGCCATCGCGGGGTAAGCGCGCTGCATGTTGGAGCAGGCACACAACACCGTGCCGATCTCGCTCACCGGCTTGCCCCACGCGGCGATGGCGTCTTTGGCGGCGGCCACGGCCATCTCGGCGAGCACGGAGAGTTCGTCGTTGGGGCGCTCGGGGATCACCGGCCGCATGACTTCAGGGTCGACGATGCCCGACTTGTTCATCACGAAGCGCGACTTGATGCCCGACGCCTTGTGCACGAACTCGGGCGACGAGGGCTGCAGCGCCTGCACGGTGCCCGCGGCGATCTCGGTCGCGTGCTTCGTGTTGAAGTTCGTGACGTAGGTGTTGAACGCCGCGACGAGCTCCTCGTTCGAGATGGAGTGGGGGGGCGTAAAAAGACCGGTGGCGGCGATGACGGCGCGGTTCAAGGGCTACCTCTTTCGAAGACGAGCAGGGGTAGCACGCTGGGCCGGTGGGATAGCAACTACCAACTCAGCGTCACTGCCGGGCGACCCGTGGGGCCTACCACCCCAGGCAGTCCTGGAACCCGCAGAGCACAAGTGGTTGCCTGGGCGAATGCCTTCGGTCCTGAATCTCCCGAATGAACGGCGGATGGTGGAAGTGGTGCGGGAGGGGTTGAGCTGGGCCGAGCAGGCCTGCTTCGCCGTTTCGTTCACGAGATGCAGTGGGCTCGGCTTGCTGATCGATCCGCTGCGCGAGTTGATTGAGCGCAAGGGCCGCGTGCAGTTGCTCACCTCGACGTATCAGTCGATCACGCAGCCGGAAGCGCTGACCTCCCTGCTGAAGCTGCAGGGGCTCGAGTGTTTCGTTCAGGACGGGCGCACGGGCTTTCACAGCAAGTTCTGGCTGTTCGACAAAGCCAAGCGCGGTGAGTGCTGGGCGGGATCGTCCAACCTGTCCAAGGGTGGGCTCGCGGAGAACCTCGAGTGGAATCTTCGCTCGATTGATGGAGCGGTCGTCGACCAGACCCGGCTGCAGTTTCAATCGCTGCTTCAACGCCCCGACGTTCAGCCGCTCAGTCAGGCGCTGATCGACGCGTACACGCTGCGGTACGCAGAGCGCGCGACGCTCCCTTTCCCGATGGCGGCTGACGGCGCGGCTGTGCCGAAGCCCAAACCCAACGAGGCACAACGTGAAGCGCTGCAGCGGCTCGCCAACATGCGCGAAGCGGGCCTCAAGCGCGCCGCGGTGATCGGCGCGACCGGCATCGGAAAGACCTTCCTGGCGGCCTTCGACGCAGAGCAGATGAAGGCGAAGTCGGTGCTCTTCGTTTCGCACCGGCTGGAGCACCTCGAGCAGGCGAAGCGGTCCTTCGGCGCCGTGCTGCGTGACTGCCGCTGCGAGTTCATGACGATTCAGACGCTGCGGGGCCGGGCTGATCTCCTCGCAGAAAAGTGGGACTACCTCGTCATCGACGAGTTCCATCACGTCGAGGCCGAAGGCTATCGGCCGCTCCGCAAGATTCGAGACAACGGCCACACCTTCTTGCTCGGGCTGACCGCGACGCCTGAGAGGCAAGACGGCCGCGATGTTCTCGAATGGTGCGACTGGAACATCGCCTACGAAGTCCGCCTCCCCGAAGCGATCGAGCGGAAGTGGCTGCTGCCGTTTCACTACTTCGCGATCGCCGACGAGACGATCGACTTCGCGAAGATCAACTGGCGTCGAGGCATGACGCCTGAACTCGAGGAGGCGTTGTCGGTCTCCAAACGAGTCGACCTCATCCTCGAGCAAGCGTTGCTCTATGGCTTCGATGGTCCACGCCGCGCCACCGTCGGCTTCTGCGCTGGCATCGAGCACGCGAAATACATGGCGAAGGCGTTCAACGAGCGCGGGCAGGTGGCGCTCGCGGCCTGGGGTGAACACGGCGTGGAGGAGCGAGAGGCCATGTACGAGCGCCTCGCCGACCCGAGCGATCCGCTGGAGTGGCTCTTCGTCGCCGACATTCTGAATGAAGGCGTCGACATCCCCGCGATCAACAGCCTGATGTTCCTGCGGCCGACCGAGTCGTCCACCATCTTCCTCCAGCAGTTGGGTCGCGGACTGCGCCTGACGCCTGAGTGTGAAGTGCTGACGGTGTTGGACTTCGTCGGCCACCACCAGCGGGCGTGGCTCGCGCTGCAGGCGATCAACAGCTTCACGAACACGGGCGCACCGGTGGAGATCGGCGACTACGTGATCAAGCCGCCGCGATCGTGCGAGGTCGTGCTTCAGCGGAAGACCATCGAGATGCTGGAGAAGATTCGCCGGCACACCACGAAGCGCGATGCGTGCAGCGAGGTCTACGAGACGATCAAATACGAGTTGGGTCGCGCTCCCCTGCCCATCGATCTGTGGCAACGAGAGGGTGCACCCTCCTTCTCCGATTTCCGCAGCGCGTACGGCGACTGGCTTGGTTGTCAGGCAGCGCATCGCGATCTCCCGGAGTGGGCCGAAGACCTCGACGAGGATCATCTGGTGCGCCAGTTCCTTCGCTCACTCGAAGCCGATTGGCAGGCACCTCGTGTGCACGCCTATGCGGCGATCTGGGGCCTCGCGAGCGGCGCCGAAAATCTGGAGAAGGGCTACGCAGCGTTCTTCAGACGCTTCCCGCAGTGGAAGCCCGAGCAGACGGGCTACCCCGCAGACTCGATCCTGAAGGCGCTGGAGAAGAAGTTGGCGCGCGGAGCAGTCACTTCAGCGGGAGCGCTTGCCCGAGCGGTCGTCGACAGGTTGGGGAACGATCTTCTTCGTCAGGTCGAGGGCCGGTTGCTCCCCGTCTTGAACAAGAACTTCGAGGAGCGGCATGGCGGTGTGTTGCGCACGCCTCAGGACCTGCGCCCTCACCGGTTCTATCGGCGGCCCGAAATCGTTCGCCACTTCGGCGTTCAATACGACCCGCAATTGCACAACGTCGGCGTGCTTCGGTTCGAGAAACACATCGCGCTGATCACCAAGCTCGATACGAGCGGCGCGAAGGCGTCACACCAGTACGAGAACCGGCTGATCGACGACTTGCACTTCGAGTGGACCAGTCAGAATCGGATGAGCCACAAGAACGAAGCAGGCAAGGCGATCGTCGAGCACCTCAAACGCGGCACGACGATCATGTTGTTCCTTCAGGCGCACTCGCACTCAGAGGCGTGCTTTCTCGGACCTGTTCGTTTCCTCAGCTCGAAGGGCGACGAGCCGATGCGCGTGAAGTTCGCGTTGGAGCGTCCGGCACCGAAGGAGTTCCTCGAGGAGAATTGAGTCACTCCGACGAAATGTCGGTCAGGACACGGTTGTCGCGAAAATCGCGGCAAGCCACCGCGCTCGAGGCCCCGGTGCGTACGAACGGGAGAGGTTTTCGTGGCTCAGCCGCAAGAGTGCTTTCGCAGGTAGTGCCCGCACCCCGACCCACACCCGAAGGGAGAGGGAGACTCAGACTTTGAGCGTGATGCCTTCGCGCGCGCCGAACACTTCGAGCTCCACGCCGAGTGATTCGGCTCGTTCCTGACACTCGAGCACCATCAGATCGACATCGCGATCCGAGTGCATCGGGTCGTGGTGGGTGAGCGCCAACTGCCGCACGCCCGCTTGCACTGCCAGGTCGACCACCGTCGTCGCGCGCGGATGACCCCAACCGACCTTCGTCAGATACTCCGCGTCCGTGTACTGCGCGTCGGCGATCAACAGATCCGCCCCGCGCACCGCGCTCACCAGATCATCCGGCAACTCGCGCAGCGCCTCGGGATCCCGCTTCACGATGTCCGGATCGACCAGCATCTGATCCAGCTCGCTGTCGGTCGCGAACACCACGCTGCGATCACCGCTCTCGACCCGGAAGCCCGTGCTCCCACCGGGGTGCTTCTGGCCGAAACACTTCACCTTCACGTCACCGGCCTTCACCGCCGTGCCGTTGAACGAACGCGCCACGATGTTCGCGCCGAGATCCGAGAAGCGCACCGGGAAATACGCGTTCGCCATCTGCCCCGAGAGCAGCTGGTAGTTCTTGTCGTCGCCCTTCGGCCCGTACACGTACATCGTGGTGGTGTTCACGTACGCGGGCCCGAAGAACGGGAACCCCTGAATGTGATCCCAATGAGGGTGCGACAAGAACAGGTGAACCGTCAGTTCCTTCGCGCGCGCCTTCAGCAAGTGCACGCCCAGCTCGCGCATGCCGGTACCGGCGTCGAACACCATCAAGGTGTCGCCCACCCGCACCTCGACGCACGAGGTGTTGCCGCCGTAGCGCCGCGTACGAGGCCCCGGCGTCGGAATGGAGCCCCGCACGCCCCAGAACCGCACGAACAAGTCGTCGCTCACTCAGGTCCCCTCGCGGTACGCGAGCACCACGTCGCCCAGCTGCAGCTGATCACCATCACGCAGCACCGCCGCGTGCACCTTGAGCCCGTTGAGCACGATGCCGTTGCGGCTGCCCAGGTCTTCGATGGTGTACTCACCCTCGTTGCGCGTGAGCTTGGCGTGCTGCCGGCTGACTTCTTCACTGTCGAGCGGGAGCGTCGCCTTCTCACCCCGCCCGATGATCAGCTCGTTGGCGTCGAGCACGAACTTCTGCCCCTGCGCCGGGCCCGCCTTGCCCTCGAGCAGATGCGGCCGCATCACCACCGGTCGGAAGCCTTTGACCCGCACGGCGACCTGCGTATGGAAGTCCTCGAACTCCATCGTCTCCCGACCCATGGAGCGGGAGCGTATACCGTGACGGCCCCCCATGAGCGTCTTCCTCGCCGTCGATCTCGACGACCCCACGCGCACGCTGGCTGCAGGTCTCATCGAGACGCACCGCGCCATGTGGCCCAAAGCCAAGTGGCTGCGCACCGACAAGCTCCACTGCACCCTCGTGTTTCTGGGCCACCCCAGCGCTGATCAGATCAACCGGTGGGCACCTCAAATCGATGCGCTCGCAGCCCGTCACCAGCCGTTTTCACTCCGGCTTTCGGGCGCAGGCACCTTCTCCACCGCGCGCGCAGCGTCCGTACTCTGGCTCGGCCTCAGTGGAATGCTCGCGCCCCTGGCGGCGCTTCAGCGCGACACGGAAGAGACCTTCGGGCTGCAGGCCAAAGAGGCCTTCATTCCCCATGTCACCCTCGCCCGCTCCCAGGTGGCGGGCACCTTCGAGACGCTGGTGGCTGACTTGACGGCCTTCACTTCGAACGACTTTCAGATCCGCGGCCTCTCGCTCTACGAGAGCACCTCGGAGGTCTATCGCGTCATCCACGCAGCCCCCCTCTCACACCGAGGGTCGTGACGGCGCTAAGGAGAAGAACATGTTCACCGGTGAGATTCAGCGTGCGCGCTCGAAGCGGCCCCTCGTCATCGGGCTCATCTCGTTCATCGTGGTGGCCGGTCTGGTGCTGGTGGTGCCCATGCCGCACACCGTGAAGAGCACCTTCGTGCTCGCGCCGATCAACACCGTCGAGCTCACCGCTCCGCGAGAAGGCACCATCGGGGAGATCGCCGCCACCACCGGCTCCGTCGTCGCTCGCGGCGCGCTCATCGCGAAGTACGACGTGACGGAAGCAGAGAAGAAGGTCCCCCAGCTCGAGACACAGCTCGCCGCGCTGGAAAAGCAGAAGCCTTCCAAACCCAACCCGAAGGCCAAAGCCGCGCTCGCCAAAGCAGAGGCGGCGCTCAAGGCCGCAGAGGCGGCGCTGGCGAAAGCGAAGAAGGCCGCCAGGGGAAAGAAGACGCCCGCGCTCGCGGCTGCCGAGAAGAAGCAGAAGGCCGCGGTCGCTGCGGTGGAGAAGGCGAGCGCTGCTCCCGCCGGGGTGAGCAAAGAAGCGCTGGAGCAGCAGGTCACCTCCGCGAAAGAGGCCCTCGCTGCCGCGAAGGCGGAGTTGGCCACGGCCAGCATCCTCGCTCCCACAGCCGGGGTGCTCACGTTGATCGAGCTGGAGAAGGGCAAACACCTCGCGAAGGACGCCAGGATCGCCGTGGTGGAAGATGTCTCGAAGCTCAAGGCGCTGGTGAAGGTGCCGGCCGGTGAAGTGGTGCTCAAGGGCCAGGGCGTCGAGCTGGCCCTGCCGGGTGGGAACAAGCGCGTGTTGTTCGACGCCGATGCGAAGGGCGAGCTGGCGGAAGCCGAGTTCGACAACGCGAAGGGCGAGTTCACCGTCGGCGCTCGGGGTGACGCGAACATCGAAGGCACCCAGCGCTCGCTCGTCTCGAAGTGAAGCACCCGGTACCTCAGCTCCCGGCGGCCCTCGGCTCCTGATCGTCAGCTTGGTTGCCTACTATCCTCTCCGAGATTACGTTCTTCTCCGAGAAATAATCACGGAGAAACGTATGTCGGACCTCGACCCTTTCTTGAAGCAGGCCGGCTGGAAGCCGCGGGCGAAGGGCTGGACTTCCAAGTCGGGGCAACGGTACCGCGTGGTCGAGGAACTCGCGCCGGGCGCATGGGATCGCTCCGTAGCGGCGTTCCTCGCCAAGGCGATTCTGCAAGCGCAGGCGGGCGCCCAGCCCGGCATGGAGGCCGTCGCAGCGCTCAAGGTGAAGCGGGCGTCGCCGCTGACCAACGCGCGGCTCACGGAGTTCGTCGACGAGGTGGCGCCCCGGCAGAGCTGGATTCTCTTCGACGCAGAAGGCCGGGTGTTCCCGCACGTCGCTTCCGCACCGGAGCTCGACGCGGCCGCCGCACGGAGCGTGATCCAGCCACCCAAGGTGGCGGCTCCCATCAGGCAGCAGTCGCTCTTTACCGACCTCAACCAGTGGATGCTCAAGGTGCTCCTCGCGCCGCACCTCCCCGAGAAGCTCCTCACTGCCCCTCGGGGGCGCGCTCCACGCAACGCTTCCGCTCTGGCTCAGAGTGCGAACGTGTCGCTGCCGGCTGCGACGCGCTTCCTGCACGCCCTCGATGCTGACAGCCAACTCGATACCCGACTCGGCGACGTGCGCATTGCGAGGCCTCTGGAGCTGCTCCCTCAATGGAGAGACCGAATGGGCCACCCAGCACGCCAAGAGGTCGCAGCGGCGTCGGTGCGGGGGGCGTTCAGTCTCGACATCGTCGCTCGAGAGTACGCCCGGGATCGGGGCGAGCCCCCGTCGCTCGTGCTCGGAGTTCACGCAGCGTGCGCAGCCCTGGAGTTGGGCCACGTGAGCGGGGCAGTACCCGTCGTCTGGACGCCGTCCCTCGACACCACGCGGCTTCAGCAACTCGGGCTCGTCGCTGTGCAGGCCGAGGAGCGTGCTGACGTCGTGCTGCGAGTTCCGCGCTACCCCGAGGCACTGTATCGCGGCGTCGTTTCGCCCCGGATGAGGCCGACCACGGACATCATCCAGTGCTGGCTCGACACCTCGCACTACCGAATTCGAGGGCAGGAGCAGGCAGACTTTCTTTGGCGCCACGTTCTCAAGCCCGCCTTCACCTCATGATTGAGCTCACCGACGAAGAGGCCGACGTCCTCCGACGAATCCTGCGAGCGCTCGGCGGGGTGGTGCCTGAGTTCATCATCGCGGGTGGGCAGGCTGCGCGGCTGCTGCGGCTCCACCCGCTGGCGGCCCGTCTCGAGTGGAGCCCGTTGCTGACCAGCGACACCGACGTCGCCACCGTCGACAAGGGGCATCGGGGAAATGACCTGGCCAAGGCGTTCGCGGCGGAAGGCTTTACGCCCACCCTCGAGGGCGACGATGTCCCGCCGAGGACCCACTATCTCCGCGGTGCTGCGGAGATTGAGATCATCGTTCCTGACCTGGCGCGCCGGCACTCAACGGGCGCGACGGTGGAGATTCTCGGGGCCAGCGCGCAGAAGGTGAAGGACCTCGAGCCGCTCCTCGTGGAGCCAACGGTGCTCGAGGTGCCCGACGTCGGGAGCGTGCGCGTGGCGAACCCTGCTGCGTACATCATTCAGAAAGTGCTGACGCTCACCAACCGTCGGTCGCTCCACAAGAAGGGCAAGGACGCGCTCTATGCCCACGACGCACTGCTGCTCTTCACCCACGATGGGCGCATCCACCCCGAAGTGATCGCCCTGGCGGCCAGAGTGCTGGCGACGCTGACGAAGAAGCAGACGGCGAAGCTGCGAGAGACTGCCGCCAAGCTCGGCGACTCGCGCACCGACTTCGTCGCCGAGTCAGCACGCCAAGCCGAGGGTCGACTCGGTCGTCACACCGTCGAAGCCATCGCGCTCGCCAACCAACTCGGGCTGAAGGAGCTGCTCGGGTAGCGTTCGCAGAAGGGCAAATTCACAGGTTCGGCATCGACTGAGGCGTCAGCCCTCTCCGCCTCGGGGAGAGGGAGGCACTGGTGCGAAGTGATTCACCGGGCCGATGCCTTGGCCCAGCCCGGGCGCCGAGGCGAGTGCCTGGGTGAGCCAGTGTTTGGCCGACCGCACCGCGTCTTCCAGCGTGTGGCCCTTCGCCAGGTTCGCCGCGATCGCTGCCGAGTACGTGCACCCCGTTCCATGCGTGTGCTTCGTGTCGATGCGTGGGGAGGCGATGCGCACCAGCTTGCCGTCGGAGAACAACACGTCGATCGCTTCTGGCCCGGTGAGGTGCCCCCCCTTCACCAGCACCGCCTTCGGGCCCCGCCTGCCCAGCTCGCGCGCAGCCGCTTCGGCCTGCTCCAACGTGGTCACCGGCGTGCCCAACAACACCGCGGCTTCTTGCGTGTTCGGCGTGAGCAGGGTGGTGACCGGCAACAGCTTCGTGCGCAGCGCCGTCTGCGCCGCCTCCGCCAGCAGCGCGTGACCGTGTTTGCTCACCATCACCGGATCCACCACCAGCGGTGACGGGAAGCGCATCGAGGCGACCACTTCGATCACCGCTGCGTTGCCGAGCGCCCCGGTCTTCACCGCTCTGGGTGGAATGTCGGCCAGCACCGCGTCAATTTGCTGACGCACCAGCTCGGCCTCCAACACTTCGACCCGCGTCACCGACTGCGTGTTCTGCACCGTCAGCAGCGTCACCACCGCCATGCCGTACACACCGTGCTGATGGAACGTCTTGAGATCCGCCTGCAGCCCCGCCCCGCCTGAAGGATCACTGCCTGCGATGGTGAGCGCGCTGAAGGTCGACACGTGGGTGGATTACTACTCAATGCGCGGCGTGCGAACGCCTCGTTAGTTGATCGAGATGCACCTCCCGTTCGATCTGGATGTCGAGGTCGTCAAACTCATCGACTCGAAGAGCATCGAGCTGCCCACCTACCCGGGCGTCGCGCTCAAGCTGCAGCGGCTGATCAGCTCGGGCAACTACGGCTTGCCCGACCTCGCCAAGGCGGTGGAGTCTGATCAGGCCCTCGCCACTGCGGTGATGCGCACCGCCAACTCGGCTTTCTACGGCGCGTCCAAGCCCATCACCACGCTGCAGCTGGCCATCGCCCGCGTGGGGGCCAACTCGCTCAACAACATCGCCATCGCCGGCACCCTGGGCGCCCAGGGCTCGAGCGAAGGCCCGCTGGTCTCGTTGCGCAGGGCCAGCTGGCGCCGCAGCTTGATCAGCGCCCTGCTCTGCCAACACCTCGCGCCGCGCCGGAAGATCAACGCGGGGGAAGCGTTTCTCGCCGGCCTGCTCCACGACTTCGGAGAGACCATCGCCTACGCCTGCTTCGAGGCGTTGCTCGAGTCACACCCGGCTTCCACACCCCAGGACAGCGAGAGCTGGGCGAACGAGGCGCAGCGCCATCACGTGCGGCTGGGCACCATCCTGGCCGCCGAGTGGAAGCTGCCTCCCTACGTGCTGGCCACCGTGCAACACCACCACGACGTCGCACCCGCGGCCCCCGAGTTCGCGCCGATGGTGCAGTTGGTGGCGATGGTCGACGTGCTGGTCAGCCGGCTGGGCGACTTGCCGGCCGTCGGGCAGATCAGACTCGACGATCTCCCTGGTCTCCCGCGCGCCGAGTTCGAGGGCCTGCGTGAGGTGATGCTCAAGGCACCCGCGTTCCTCGAATCGTTCGAAGACGCGGGCGCGCCCAAAGCAAAAGCCGAACCTTCGTTGGTGGCCCCCGCGCCTTCTGCGCTGCTCACGGACGGTTCCACCGCGGTCGACTTCGAGTTGATCGTCACCACCCGGTCCGACCGCCGGGTCTACTCCGCGACGCAGATGTCGCCGAACGCGCTGCGCATGGTGGGCACCTCCGCGCAGACCGAACGGCAGCTGATTCACCTCGAGCTCAAGCCCGGCGTGAAGGCGTGCGCCACGGTGATGTCGTGCGCGCCGAGCGAAGGAAAGTTCGCCGTCGAGGTGAAGCCGTTCGCGCTCAATGAGCCTGCCCGAGCAGAGTGGGACCGCCTGCTTGCGGGCGTTGCGTTGGCCCCCGCTGCATAGCGAGGCGCCCCGCGCATCCTCATGGTTGGGTGTGGGTCTGAGCGGCTGTTGCCGTTAGACACAAGGTCTCGTGTCCGGGCCTTCTTCTCAATCACTCATCGAAATGCTCGACGGCCTCGAGGAGGGCGTGGGGTTGTACGAGCTCAACGGGCGGGTGCTGTACGCCAATGAGTCCAATCAACGGCTCCTGGGCAAACGCCTCGAGGAGATGCGCGATCAGACGCTGTGGGAGCTGTTCCCCTCCACCCGGGGCACTGGTTTTCACCGGGCTTTCGACCGGGTCGCTGCCGGGGGAACCCCCGAGTCCCTCGAGCACGTCACGCCCGAGTTGCGCTGGTTTCACCAGTCCATTTCCAGGACGCGCAGCGGCCAGATCTCGGTGGCCACGCGCGACATCACCGCCAGCAAAGCGAGTGAAGACCGGCAACGAGGCCTCTTCAACTCCATCGATGACGGTTTCTGCGTGATCGAGGTGCTCTTCGACGAACACGATCGCCCCATCGACTACCGCTTTCTCGAGTTGAACAACGCCTTCGAGCAGCACACCGGCCTGAAGAGTTCGCAGGGCAAGCGCATGAAGGAGCTGGTGCCGGACATGGATGAGTCGTGGTTCCGGATCTACGGCAGGGTCGCGCTCACCGGAGAGACCGCGCGTTTCGAGAACTTCGCGCCGGCGCTCGGCGGCCGATGGTTCGAGGTGTGGGCCAGCCGCCTGGGTGCTCCGGGGCTGCGGCAGGTGGCGGTCGTCTTCAAGAACATCACCGAGCGCAAGCAGGAGCAGGCGCTGCTCGAGAGCATCCAGTCCCGCGTGCGCGCCGCCGAAGAGACCCGACGTGCCGCGGTCGAGCAGGAGCGCGAGCGGCTGCGCAAGAACGTCGAGCAGGCGCCCGTCGCCATGGCCGTGCTGCGCGGCCCCGAGCTCACCTTCGAGCTGGCCAACCCCCGCTACGCTCGCATGGTGGGCCGCACCCAGGCGCAGCTGGTGGGCAAGACCATCAATGACGCCTTCCCCGAGCTGACTGACGAGAGCCCCGTTTTCTCCGTGTTGCGCAAGGTGCTCGCCACCGGCCAGTCGTACGTCGACGAAGAGTTCAAGCTGCTGCT
>JANODF010000804.1:0-14290 GCA_031412555.1 Archangium sp.
CTGAGCTCCTTGACGAAGTTCTTCGCCGTCTCCGCACCTTCGGGCGTCTTGGCGAGCGCCTTGGCGGTGTCCATCGCGAGCTTCGCACCGGTGGGATCGAGCTGGCCCTTCGTCTCGTTGAGCACCGCGGCGAGTTTGGTCGCGGCCTCTTTGGCCTTGGCGAGCTCGGGCGCGTGCTCGGCCTCGTAGGCCTTGATGTACGCCTCCTTCTGCTTCGGCGTGAGGCCGGGCCCGATGCGCTTGAGCTCCTCGGCGAGGCGGCCCTTGTTGCGATCGACCACTTCTTTTGCGTCGTCGTATTCGGTCTTCGCCGCGCTGAGTTTGGTGCCGGCGTCGTTGCTGATCTGGTTGGTGAGCTGCGCTTCTTTCACCTCGTCGGCCGGCGTCTGCACCGTGCGCAGGTCATCGGGGCTGAGGGTCATCGCGCCCAACACCGAGCGGTTGAAGTCGAAGCTGCTCTTCGGCCTGGTCGTCTCGAAGTCGTCGGTCTTGATCGACGCGCCCACCCCGGCGGAGAGCCGCAGGCTGCTGCCCGGTTTGTTCTCGAAGCCGTCGCCCTTCACCGAGGCGCCTGCACCGGCTGAGAGTTTGGAGACGAAGCCGTCACCCTTCACCGAAGCCGACAGACCGCCCTTGAGACCCACGCCTCCGAAGGCGTCTTTCGCTTTCGATGCGGCGGCGGCGGCTGCTTTCGCTGCCTGGGCGGCGGCCTTCGCGGCTGCGGCCTTCGCGGCTGCTTCAGCTGCTGCCTTCGCCGCCGCTGCTGCTGCCAGGCCCGCGCTCGCTCCTGCACCGATCTTGGTCGTCATGGGCGGATTGTCGCCTGACGTGAGCAAAATGTTCCTTCAACGCTGCAGAATCACTTGGTCAGCGCCCAAGGCGCCGATGGAGGTCGTGCCGATCCAGGGCCTTGGCTAGGCGCGCAGCGGGCGGATGGGCAGCTCGAAGGGCACCTCCGACTTACCGAAGGTGATTTCCACGGTGCGCCGCCAGTAGCGCGACCCGAATCGCAGGGCGCGCTCGCGGGCGCCCGGCACGCGCCTCGCGGCCCGATCCACCCGGCCCACGACGTGCTTCATCACCTTGGGCGCGAGGTCCCACGCGCTGCGCGGCAGCTCGAGTTGATCCGCATACCGATCGCCGATCAGGTGCCTCGTGAGCGAGTAGCCGAAGTCGATCGCCGCGGGCGGCGCGCCCCGCTCTGCGCCCTCGAGGATCAAGGCGTGGGTCAGCTTGCGTGAGTCGCGATCAGGCGCCCCTTGCGTCGCTTCGATCATCGCCCACAACGAGTGCGCTTCGCTGCGCGAGGTCGACAGCAGCTCTTCGTCGACGCCCATCAGCCGACCCACCGCGCGCCACAGATGCAGGTTCGCCTCTTCGTCGGCGTCGCTCACCTGTGCACCGAGCTCACGCAGCCCCTCGATCAACACCGAGGAGAACAGCAGCACCGTACCGGCCATGTCGTACTGATTGATCGGCGCGCCCCACTCTGCCGGGCGCCACTGAGGCGAATGTTTCAAAGCGTGGCGAATGCGCGCGTGGATCAAGCGCACGCGCACGGTGGCGATGAAGCCCGGCGTGCCGAAACGCAAGCCCCGCGGGTGACTGACCGCCTCCACGAAACGCGCCGTCTCCGCGAGGCGTTTGTTCACGTCTCCGGTGAGCCGGCCCGAGAAGGCCAGCGGCTTGTTGCCCGCAGGCGAGCAGTAACCGAGCACCAGCGCCTTGAAGCCGAGCACGAACCCCGAGAGCAGCCCGTTGCGCAGGAGCACCTCACCACCGGCATTCGCGCGAGGCTCGTCGAACCACAAGGGCACTTCCTGCAGCCACGCCCTCAGGGTGACGAGCGCAGGCGGCAAGCGGCCCGGCTCAGCCGAGAGCATGCGAGCGATGTGCGCTTCCTGTTCACCACGCGAGAGCGGCAGCAGCGCTTCGATCACCGCGTCAGCCAGCGGGTCTTCACGTTCGAGAAACTGGGCGAGGCGCAGCTCACGGGGTCCGGTGGCGGGGCTCACGACGAAACGCGACGGTGTCATCGCGCGTTCACTAACCGTGGCACGCACGATGCTCATGTCCGAATGAATGAAGACCAGCGAACGAGTGGGCGAATTCCTCGGAGGCCTGACAGCCCCGGTATTCAAGGCAGTCAGCCACGCGCGGCGAGCGCGCACCTTTCACCCGCGGGGCGACCTGGTGCGCGTCACGATGACTCCGGTCGACGCGGCCGAGAGCGAATGGCCCTTCGAGCTGGGGAAACTCGGCACCCGGCTCGCGGGTGAAGGGCTGCTCAGGCTGTCGAACGCGATCTGGAAGACGGCACAGTGGCCTGACGCGCTGGGCTGCGCACTGGCGTTCGTCGATGCGAAGGGCCGCCCTGAACAACACCTGCTGATGGCCACCATTCGCAGGCCGTGGACCATGCCCTTCGCGCCGTTCACCACGAAGGTCGGCGACTACCTCGCCAATGACTACTTCGCGGTCTCACCCTTCTCCGCGCCGGGCATTCCGTGGATGTGGCTGCGCCTGCACCCCGAGGAGCGCGTGCCGAAGCAGTTCGCCTCGACGCGGCGGTTGTTGCTCAGCCAGCAGACCGAGCTGCAACGCACGCTCACGCTCGATGCCAGCGCGGGGCCGCGGGGGCCATGGGCGCCGTTTCTCCGGCTGACGTTGCGCGAGGTGCTGGCGGGCGACCCACCCGGGTTCGAGTTCGATCCGTTTCTGGATGGGCGCGGCCTGGAGCCACGCGGGTACATTCATGCGCTCCCGCGCGGCGCGAATGAAGGCAGCCGGGCTGGCCGTCTCCCCTCAGTCCCCGCTGGGCTGACGTAGTGCTCCCTCTCCCTGCGAACGCGGGGAAAGCGTTGGGGTCGCTCCCCAATGGCGTTCGATCCGCGGCGCGCAGATTTCGCGTAGACCTCTGGTCATGACGCCACTGGCCGAGCTGCACCTTCACCTCGATGGCTCGTTGCGCATGAACACCGTGCGCGAGCTGGCCGAGCGAATGGGGAAGCAGGTGCCCCCCGAGTTGCTCTTTCGTCCTGGAATGGGGCTCGCCGAGGCGCTCTCGAAGTTCGCCTTCACCCTCTCGTTGCTGCAGCAGCCAGCCGAGGTCAAACGGGTCGCCGCGGAGATCTGCGAAGACGCGCTGAAGAGTGGCGTGAGCGTGCTGGAGGTGCGGTTTGCGCCTCAGCTTCATGCGGGCGCCAACGTGGCGGAGATCGTCGACGCTGCGCTCGAGGGCATCGCCGGGCGCGCCGGGCTCATCTTGTGCGGCCTGTACGGGGAAGACCCGAAGGTGCTGCAGGGTCACGTGGAGCTCGCCCGCACACGAAAGGGCGTGGTGGCGATCGATCTGGCCGGTGGGCCTTCGGCTTCGCAGCCGTTCCGGCTCGATGACTACGCAGCGCCGTTTCTGAAGGCGAAGGAACTCGGCATGGGCCGTACGGTCCACGCGAGTGAGGGCCGTTCGCCGGAAGAGATTCGTGTGGCCGTCGAGCAACTGCACGCCCAGCGCATTGGCCACGGCACCACGCTGCTGGAGGATCGCAGCGTGCTCGACCTCGTGCTGGAGCGAGGCGTCACCATCGAGGCGTGCCCGACGTCGAACGTGCACACGGGCATCTTCAAAGAAGTGGATGAACATCCGCTGCCGCGGTGGCTCTCACTCGGCGTGCGCGCGACGATCTGCGCTGACAACACCTTGCTCTCGAACGTGAGCACCGCGGAGGAGCATCAGCGTGCATCGCAGATTCCGGGCATGACGCCTGCGCTGATGGCTCAGGCGATCTCCAACGGTCACGCCGGCAGTTACCTCTCCCTGCGCGAGCGGGGAGAGGTCGACGCGTAGCGGCGGGTGAGGCCTCACTTCATCGCATTCCAAAGAGCCGCATACCGGCCCTTGCGGGCGAGCAGGTCTGCATGAGTCCCCTGCTCCACCACCTTGCCACGCTCCATCACCACGATCTGCGCGGCGCCCTGAACGCTCGCGAGCCGGTGCGCGATCACGATCGCCGTGCGCCCGACGAGCACCTTCTCGAGGGCCGCCTGCACTTCCCGCTCACTCTCGGGATCCAGGTTCGAAGTCGCCTCATCGAGGATCAACACCGGCGCATCCGCCAACACCGCCCGCGCCAGACACAACCGCTGCCGCTGCCCACCTGACAACGTCACGCCACGCTCACCCAACTGCGTCTCGAGCCCCTGGGGCAACGCCTTGATGAACTCCCACGCCGCCGCCACCCGGCACGCGGCTTCGATTTCCTCGGCGCTCGCCGCGGGCCTCGCGACCAACAGGTTCTCCTTCACCGACGCTGAGAACAGCAACGGCTCCTGCGTCACCAACGCAAACTGCGATCGAATCGACGCCAGGGTTCCACGCGCGACATCGACCCCGTCGAAACGCACCACCCCGCGCCCCGGCACCTCGAAGCGCAGCAGCAAGGAAGCGAGGGTGCTCTTTCCGCTCCCGCTCTCGCCCACCACCGCGGTCACCTTGCCCATGGGAATGGTGAGCGTGACGCCATCGAGCGCTACCCGCTGCCCCCACGAGAAGGCGACGTCTTCGAGCGTGATCGACTCTCGCAACGGAGCGAGCGTCTCCTGACCGCGGTGATCCAGCTCAGGCAGGTGCAACACCGCTTCGATGCGCTCCAACGCCGCCGCCGCGCCGATGGCGAACTGGCTCACCCGGCCGAGATCTTTTGCCGGCTGGTACACCAGCAACAACGCGCCCAGAAATGACACCAGGGCATCCGGCTCCACCGCGCGCGTCGAGAGCGCCCACGCCAACGCGCCACCGATCGCACACGACGCCAGGATCTCCATGATCCCCGGAACGCCGGCCCGGGCCCACGCAGCGCGGGTGAGCGCCGTCTCCACCGCGGCGGTGCGCCGGTGAAACCGATCGAGCTCGGCCGTCTCGGCATTGAAGGCCTGAATCGTACGCAGCGCGCCGAGGCCTTCCTGCACCTGCCCTGCGATGCTGCCCAGCGCCGCCTGCCCTTCGCGGGTGCGGCGCATCAACGCCGCGGTCAAGCGCGCCGCCGGAAAGACGGCGATCGGCACCACCAACAACGTCACCAGCGCCAGCTTCCACGACAACGAGATCGCCACGGCCGAAAGCACCACGATCTGCAGCGTGTCGCGCAGCCAGCTCGCCACCGTGTACGTCGCCGCCTGCTCCACCGCCGCCACGTCAGAGGTGAACCGGCTCAGCAGATCGCCCGACAGCCGCGTGGTGCGCTGCTGCACCGACAACGAGAGCAGCTTCTGAAAGATGCGCCGGCGCAGCTCGATCACCACCCGCTGACCGAACAGGCCGACGAAATAGAACTGGCCCAGGTACCCCACGCCCTTGAACGCGCCGACGATCAACACCAACAGCGGCAACACGTAGAGCGTCTGCGACTTCTCCAGATCGCGCAGGCCGTGAAAGACCGAGAACACCCGGGTGAGCCCCGCTTCTCCACCGCTCAGGAGGAACTGGAGCGCCGGCCCCATCAAGAACGCGTAGGCCCCCGTGGTGATCGCCACCAGGGCCATGCACCCGAACGCGCTCGCCAGAAGCGAGGAATGCGGGCGCCCGAGACCCAGGAGCCGGCGCATCGCATTGAGGAGGGGTGACGCCATCGCGGCCTGTCTACCTCTAAAGAGGTCGCATGAAATTCGAGATCCGCGTCAAGCAGTCGAGGGAAAGGTCGAGAGCTCGAGCCCTCGAGTACTGCCCCTGAAACGGGGGCTCTGACGAGTTCGTGGAACTCGTGTTGATTTGACGGTGCCCCCTGCGTCCGCTACTCGCGGTGGATGGACGTCCTCGTCGTCGCCGGTGAAGCCTCGGGCGATCAACATGCCGCCGACGTGGTCGCCGCGCTCAAGCTGCTCCGGCCTGACCTTCGCTTCTTCGGCATGGGTGGCCCCAAGCTCGCCGCCCAGGGCGTGGAGCTCATTCACGGCGCGCATGAGATCTCGGTGATGGGCATCGTCGAGGTGCTCCCGAAGATCCCGCGCATCTGGCGGGTGCTGGGCGATCTCGAGAAGGCAGCCAAGGAGCGCACGCCCGCGGTCGCGTTGCTGGTCGACGTGCCCGACTTCAACCTGCGGCTGGCCAAGCGGCTCAAGGCGTTGGGCGTGCCCATCGCGTACTACGTCGCTCCGATGGCCTGGGCCTGGCGAGAGAGCCGCACCAAGACCATCGCCGCGCGGGTGGATCGGCTGCTGTGCATTCTGCCGTTCGAAGAGGCGTTCTTTCGCACCCGCGGCGTGAACGCGACGTACGTGGGAAACCCGGTGATCGATCAGCTGCCCGCGCCGGCCACCCCGAACGAGTTCCGCCAGGCGCTGGGGCTCACCGTGGAGGCGCCGGTGTTCGCGGTGCTGCCCGGCAGCCGCCGCTCGGAGATCTCGAGGCTGGGGCCCACCCTCGCTGCCGTCGCCGCGAAGGTGGTCGCTCAACGGCCCGGCACGCGCGTGGTGGTGCCCGTCGCACCGGGGCTGCCTCGTGAGTTCGTCGAAGCGCCCTTTCACGCGGCGGGCGTGACGCCGGTGCTGGTCGATGGCCGCGCGGCTGAAGTGGTGGGCGCGTGTGACGTGGCGCTGGTGGCGTCGGGCACCGCCACGCTCGAAGCAGGCTTGATGCGCCGGCCGCTCGTCGCGGTCTACCGGGTGAATGGGCTCAGCTACGCCATCGGCAAGATGCTGGTGCGCATTCCGTTCTTCTGCCTGGTGAACCTGCTGGTGGGGAAGAAGGTGGTGCCCGAGCTGCTGCAAGGCGACATGACGGTGGAGCGCATCGTCGAGGCGCTCGAGCCGCTGTGGGCCGGGCCCGCGCGTGAAGAGTGCCTCGCGGGTCTCGAGCTCCTGCGTGAAAAACTCGGAGCAGGTGGGGCCGCGATGCGAGTCGCAAAGATCGTCCTGAGTCTCCCTCGCCCTCCGGCAGCGGGGCGAGGGTCGGGGTGAGGGGCAATACCTCCGTCGCTCGCAAAGGCGCCAGCGTCGTGACGGCTCACGAGCTTCGACGGCCCCTCACCCGGTCCTTCGACGGGCTCAGGACCGACCTCTCCCCGCTGCGCAGGGAGAGGTGAAAATCAGGGCGCCATCATGTCGAACGCCAACTTCGACTCTTGATCCGCGCTGATCACCACCGACTGCGTCTTCACCCTCGGCTTGGGCAACGAGGGATCTTCCAGCGTGCACGAGATGCTGTGTTTGCCCTCGCTCAGGTCGACCTCCCACACCGCGACCGGTGCACCCGCCTGGCGTTTCCCATCGATGCTCAGCGCACAGAACGGCGGCGCGTTGACCTGCAGATGGCCCTTCTTCACCACCACCGGCGCAGCTGACGGCGCAGGCACGGAGAGCGTCTTCGTCTCACCCGCCTTCAACTTCCACTGCACCTTCTTCTCCACACCCTCGGCGGTGTTGCGCACGATGATCGTATGCGGGCCGGGCATCAGCTCGAGCTCCTGCGGAGTGCGGCCGAACTTCTTCCCATCGACCAGCACGTCGGCTTCGATCACCGACGTCACGTTCACCACAGCGCCCTTCACGTCTGGTGAGACCTCGCCCGCGTCGACCACCTCGGCGACTGCCGGAGCCGATCCCGCATCGACCTCGGCCACCTCTTCCCCCGCATCGATGGGAGGAAAGACGAACGCTTCGATCTTCCCGGGGATGGAGCCGGCATCGACCACCGCGATGGGCCCCACGGGCGTCACCCACGGCTGCCACAAGAGCATCACCAACCCGATGATGGTGACCGACAGCACCGCGAGCACGATCATCGGCGCCTTCGAAGTGGGAACCCTGTTGTCGTCGGTGTGCGCCTCGATGCTCCCGGTTCCCGAAGCTGATCGGGGTTCGGCCTGCGCGCCTTCCAGCGACTTCATGCTGGGCAGCGTCGAGGAGTAACCGAGCTCGTCGACCTTCGCGGCATCCGCCTGCCGGTCGGGGAGCACCACCACGCCCGAGCCGCTGACCGGCTGATCCAACTCAGTGGGCCGCGCTTCGGGGCCGGGCACCTCGCCGACATCGGCGGCCACCACGCGGAACAGACGCAGCAGATCGTCCTGTCCCACCACCTGCCGCTCGAGGGTGAGGAACTTCTCCAGGTCTTCCTTGAGCGCCTGCGCCGTGGGGTAGCGCCCCTCGACGTCCATGTGCAGGCAGCCGCCGAGAATCTGGCGCAGCGGCACCGGCACGTTGGGCCGGAGCTGCTCGATGGGGCGAATGCGGCCCGAACGCGCGGCGTCGATCTGTTCGATCTCCGTGTTGCCGGGGATCGCGCGCACGTTGGTGAGCAATTCGTAGAGCACCAGGCCCAGCGCGTAGACGTCGACGCGGCGATCGATCACCTGGCCGGTGATCTGCTCGGGCGACATGTACGGGTACTTGCCCTTCACGAAGCCCGCTTGCGTGCGGTGCATCGTGCTCGCGGCTTTGGCCACGCCGAAGTCGATCAGCTTCACCACGCCCTGCCGCGACAGGAGGATGTTGTGCGGGGTGACGTCGCGGTGAACGATGTGCAACGGCAGCCCGTTCTTGCCCAGCGCCTCATGCGCGTAGTGCAGCGCGGCGGCCGCGTCGGCCACGATGCGCGCGCACAGCTCGGGGCCCATCAGCTCGCCGTGACGCTCGTGCTCCAGGCTGACCGTCATCAGGTCGAAGCCGGCCACGTACTCCATGGCCAGGAAGTAGACGCCCTTGACCTGCCCCAGGTCGGAGATCTGCGCGATGCCCGGGTGATGCAGCTGCGCCAGCAACGACGCCTCATCGAGGAACATGCGCACGAAGTCGGCGTTGCCGCACAGGTGCGGGTGCGGGCACTTGAGCACGCACACGCCGTTGGGACCCTGCGCGAGCCACACGTCGGCCATGCCCCCGGCGCCGATCTTCTTCTCGAGCGTGTACTTCCCGAACTGCGTGGCCATGAGTTCCTTCTGACTACCACGTCGAATGGGTCAGCCCCTCAACAACTCCCGCCCGCCTTCGAAGACGAACTGCACGGCGATGGCCGCGAGGATGAGGCCGAAGATGCGCTCGAGGATCGCGATGCCCGTCTGCTTGAGCACGCGTTTGATCAGATGCGCGCTGCGCAAGGTCAGGTACGCCAGCCCCATGGTGATGAGGATCGACGTGAGCACCACCAGCGCCACCTCGTGCCGCGGGCCCTCTTTGGCCATCAACACCATCACCGTGGCGATCGCTCCGGGCCCGGCGAGCAGGGGCATGGCCAGCGGCACGATCGCGATGTCTTCCTGCGCGCTGCCTTCGGCGGTCTCGGCCGCGCTGGTCTTGGTGCCCGGGTGTTGCGCGCGGAGCATGTCGAGCGCGGTGAGCATCAGCAGCAGCCCGCCCGCCACCCGGAAGGCGGCCAGGGTCACGCCGAAGACCTGAAAGATGATCGTGCCGAAGAGCGCGAAGAAGCAGAGGATCGACGCGGCTGTCACGCACGCCCGCAGGGCCATCGCCCGGCACTTCTCGGGCGAGTCCTTCGCCGTCATCGCCACGAACAACGGCACCACGCCGATCGGGTCGACGATGAAGAGCACCGCCGGAAACGCGAGGGCGAAGGTCCCGAGCATCGAAGTCACACCGTGAAGCGGAGCTTCCACACCATCGTGACGGCCTCGAGGAAGATCTTCCGGCTCATCTTCGACTGACCCACCCGGCGGTCTTCGAACACGATGGGCACTTCCTTCACGGTGAAGCCCTTCTTGAGCGCGCGGAAGGTCAGCTCGATCTGAAATGCGTAGCCGCTCGATTGCACGGCATCGAGATCGATCGACTCGAGCACGCGGCGGTTGAAGCACTTGAAGCCGCCGGTGAGGTCCCTCACCTTCACGCCCAGAATGGTGCGGGCGTAGAGCGAACCGCCCTGGCTGATCAGCTGGCGGCTCACGCCCCAGTTCACCGTGCCGCCGCCTTCGACGTAGCGGCTGCCCAGCGCGATGTCGGCGCCGTTGACGGCCGTGTCGATGAGCCCCGGCAGGTACCGGGGGTCGTGGCTGAAGTCGGCGTCCATCTCGATCACGTACTGGTACTCGTGTTCGAGCGCCCAGCGGAAGGCGTGCAGGTAGGCGCGGCCCAGGCCCTGCTTCTTCTCGCGATGGAGCACCTTGATGCGCGGCTCTTTCGCGGCGAGCTCGTCGGCCAGCTTGCCCGTACCGTCAGGGCTGTTGTCATCGACCACCAGAATGTCGACCCGAGGGTCGGCCTTCAAGACGGCCGCCGTGATGGGGCCGAGGTTGTCGAGTTCGTTGTACGTGGGAATGATGACGAGAGCCGGATTCATGACGCGGCGCGTGTAGCACGGCTCATGCGCGGAACATCTGCCTTCGCATCGAGACGTTCACCAGCAACCCCACCCCGATCATCACGCTTACCATCGAGCTGCCGCCGTAGCTCATCAGCGGCAAGGTGATGCCGGTGATGGGCAACAAGCCGGTCACCATCCCGATGTTCTCGAACACCTGCCAGAAGATCATCGCGCAGATGCCGATGGTCACGAAGGCGCCGTAGCGCTCCTTCGCGTTGAGCGCGACGCCCAGACCTCCGAGTAAAAGCACGCCGTACAAGACCAGGAGCATCAGGCACCGCCCGAAGCCCTGTTCTTCCGCGAAGACGCTGAAAATGAAGTCGGTGTGTTGTTCAGGCAGGTAACGCAGGCCGGTCTGGGTGCCTTCTTTCCACCCCTTGCCGCCCCAGCCACCGCTGCCCACGGCGATCTTCGACTGCATCGCGTGGTACCCGGTGCCCTTCAGATCGCTGGTGGGATCGAGCCAGCCCGAGATGCGCGCGTCCTGGTGCTTCTTGAGCTTGTGCCGCAGCACGGTGAACCGAGGCTCGGGCTGCTCGCGCACGTAGTCGTTCCACAACACCCCGAAGCTGATCGCGCAGATCAGCCCGAAGGCGATGGAGACCGGCAAGGTGGGCTTGCTGAACAAGATGATGGTGACGGCGGTGAACACCATCATCAGCGCGGTGCCGAGGTCGGGCTGCACCAACACCAGGCCAATGGGGAGCAGCGAGATCGCCCCCGCGGGGATCAGCCGCAAGAAGCCCTGCGCGGGTTGATTGGGCCGGTCGTCATCGTGGAAATACTTGGCCAACATCAACACCATCGTCAGCTTCATGAACTCGGCCGGCTGAATGCGGAACGGGCCGAGCACGAACCAGCTCTCCGCGCCTTTCGCCGTGTGACCGAACCACTTGAGCGCGATGAGCGCGCCGATGTTGAGCAGGTAGAGCGGCACGGTGGCCCGCTGAATGAGCCGGTAATCGACCAGCGCGATCACCACCACCAGCGCGATGCCCACGCCCAGATAGAGCAGCTGGCTGGCCCACACCGGAGAGCTCGGCGGGCGGGAAGCAGACGCGAGGTTGTAGATGCCCACCGCCGCGGTCATCAACACGCCGATGACCAGCACCCAGGGCACGTGCGCAGTGGCACGGGGTTCGACGCGCAGTTCCATCAGAAGCCACCTTCATCGGGCGGCGGGGCCGCGGGTTCATCGGGTGCAAGCTTCTCGGGCACCACCGCCGGCAGCGGCGGCGCGACGGGTGAGCGCTGCGGTGCGGGCTCCCGCTCGAGACCTGCGCCCACGTCTTCATCTGGCGCGACGGAGCTGAGCACCTTCACCGCGGGCGGAGGCTTCGGCGCCTTGTATTCGATGCCGAAGGCTTCACCGTCGATGCGCTTGAGCTCGAAGTACTTTTTGATCATGGCCGATGCTGTCGGAGCGGCCCCGGAAGCACCGAAGCCGCCATGCTCGTTTAGCACGACCACGGCGATCTCCGGATCCTCGGCCGGGGCGAAGGCCGCGAACCACGCATGGTCGCGCAGCCAGTAGGAGATCTGCTCCTTCTTCAAGCGCACCGCGCCCAGCCGGGAGACCTGCGCGGTGCCCGTCTTGCCGGCGATGGTCACGTCGGGGAGGCGGCTGCGAAAGCCCGTGCCACCCGGCTGGTTCACCACGGCCACCAGCGCGTCGACCATGATCTGCCGCTGCTCCGCGGTCATCGCCACCTCGCGCACCAGCTTGGGCTCGAACTGTTCGACCACGCGCCCTTCCGGCGTCTCGATGCGCTCGACCAACTGCGGTTGATACACGCGCCCACCATTCGCGATCGCTGCGTAGACCACGGCGAGCTGCAACGGCGTGACGTTCACGTCGCCCTGCCCGATCGAGGTGTTGAGGGCCATGCCCTTCGTGTAGCCGCCGGGGGTGACCCTGTTGTGGTACCCGGTGTCGGGCATCACGCCGGGCACCTCGGCGGCGATGCCCAGGTTGGTGACGCCCCCGAGGCCGAACTGCCTGCCGACGGCGGCGATCGCGTCGATGCCGATCACGTCACCCACCCGGTAGAAATACACGTCGCAGCTCGACTGCACGGCCTGCTGGGCGTGCACCAGGCCGTGGCCGCTCTCTTTGTCGCAACGCCAGCGCCGGGAGCCGAGCTGGTAGCCGCCGGGGCAGTTCACGCCCGTCTGCGGCGTGAAAGCACCCGACTGGAGCGCCGCGAGCAAGGTGATCAGCTTGAAGGTCGAGCCCGGGCTGTAGTGCTCGGCTGCCGGGCGAAACACCATGGGCTGGAGCGGATCTTTGCTGAGCTGCACCAGCCGCTGCGCCGAGACGCGGCCGGTCATCTCGTTGGGATCGAACGCGGGCCGGCTCACCATCGCGCGGATGAAGCCGGTCCTGGGGTCGATCAGAATCACAGCGCCCGCCATGCCGGGGAACACCGTCTCCGCTTCTGCCTGGAGCCGCGCGTCGATCGACAGCACCACGTTGCGGCCGGGCTCGGGCGGCACTTCGTCACGCTTGAGCACGTTGCCGTTGGCGTCGTGCATCACCTCGCCGCGCGCGTTGACCACTTCTTTGACCCACCCATCGCGGACCCGCAGCACCTCCTCGAAGTCGCGCTCCACACAGAGGAGCCCGCTGTAGTCGCCCATCGCGAAGGGCGGCCGCTCGAGGGTGGGCCCTCCGTTCAACTTCGCCAGCTCGTCGCTGGTGACCTCGTTCATGTAGCCGAGCACGTGCGCCAGCGCGGCGCCCGAGCGGTAGTGGCGGTGCGGCACGGGCTCCAGCTCCACGCCCGGCAATTGAAACTTGTGCGCGTTGACCAGGTCGAACTCGTCGCGTGTCAGATCCACCTGCACCACGATCTGCTGGTAGCGCTGCGGGCCACGCGCCGACTTCACCATCTCGATCACGTGCTGCAGCTGCTCGTCATCCCACGCGAGCATCGCCTGCAGCCGGGGGATCACCTCGGCCACGCAGCGCTGGCAGAACGCCGGCGTGATGAACACGTCGAGGCTGGGGCGGGCGTCGACCAACACTTCGCCGCGGCGATCACGAATGAGGCCGCGGGTCGAACGAACGCGGGTGTCTTTGAACTCGTTGTCGACCGACAGCGCGAGGAACTCTTCGTACCGCACCACCATCAACCGGTAGAGGTTGACCGAGAGCACCAGCAGCCCGAGCAGGAAGAACCCGCCCACCAGGAACACCCGGGGGCGCAGCTCTTTGGGTTCGCGGGTGGTGCCGAGGCCAATCTTCATCCGCTAGCGGCCACCCTCTTCAGGGGGCGGAGCGGCAGGTTCATCAGGCGCAGCGCGCTCCGGCGCCACATCAGGCAGCGGGGGCGCGGGGGTCGAAGCGATCTCCGGCTTGGGATCACGCTCGATGCCGGCACCGGTGTCCTGGGCCGGAGTGGCGGCGAGCCCGTTGCCACCAGGTTCACGCGGCGGCGCCAGCGGAGGCACCAGAATGGGCGCCTTCACCGCGGGCGCAGGTTTGGGCGGCGTGTACTCGAGGCCGAACGCTTCACCGTCGATGCGCTTGAGCTCGAAGTACTTCTTGATCACCGCCATCGCCGCCGGGGCCGCGTCAGAACCGCCGTGACCACCGTGTTCGTTGAGCACCACCACCGCGATCTCCGGATCTTCCGCGGGCGCGAAGGCGGTGAACCAGGCGTGGTCACGCTCCCAGTACGACATCTGTTCTTTCTTGAGGCGCACCGCACCGAGCCGGGAGACCTGGGCTGTGCCCGTCTTGCCCGCCACCGTCACGTCGGCCAACCGGCTGCGGAACGCGGTGCCTCCGGGCTCGTTCACCACTGCCTTGAGCGCGTCCATCAGCACCGCGTGCTGCTCGGGCGTCATCTCGATCTCCCGCACCAGCCTGGGGCCGAACTGCTCGACCACCTCGCCTTCCGGCGTCTCCACCCGCTCGACCACCTGCGGTTGGTACACCCGGCCGCCGTTGCCGATGGCCGCGTAGACCACTGC
>JANODF010000805.1:0-2268 GCA_031412555.1 Archangium sp.
CTAGACACTCGTAGCCACTCCTGCACGACTCACCTAACGTTGCTCTTGGTCGGCAGAGCTCAGTGATCCCTCCATCCTCTGAGACAGGTAACAATCCGACGTCGCAGGTCTTGCGGTAGGTATTGCCGTTGTCTGCGCGAAACAAACTGCCGTGCTCTTCGCCGGCAAGGGCGACCGGAACGCAGACTCCACACGCCGGGGACTGTTGGCCTGGGGTGCACCTCAAACCGGGCGCGCACACGTCAACTACGCGCGACGCCCGACAGGGCTCTCCTTCCGCCAACTCGCCCCTGAAGGTCGCCTGGCACTCCGTCGAGAGCAAACACGATGCTTGAGGTCGTTGATGCAACCCGTTGTCGCAAGCAGATCGATGCAGCGACGCGCGTTGCCCGGAGAGTACCTGACGGCCCCTTCGCGAACGGCCCAGAGCTCCTCGGGGAATTCGCTCCAGTATCGCGGACGGGTGCAATCAATCGACATCGAGACGGTGCCGCACTGCTGCTCATGCCTGCAGAGCGCGCTGCCGAATTCCCGGGCCCAGTCGTCCTCATGCACGCTGCATGACGACAGCGCGACCACCAGGAGACATGCCATCGAACTCCAGAGACCCTGTCTCACCGACCGTTCCCTCTGTCGCACCACCCTGTCTTAATCCGGAACATCCGCAGACGGGTCCATGCAGTCGTGCTGCCCTCTTGGGCGAGCGGCCCAGGTTGTCGTGCGGTTGGACTCACCCCCGCTGGTTACGAGGGGAGAGGAGCCGACATGATCACTTCCCAGCAATACGTTCCGCCGCCCCGGCCTTCGCGGCCGAGCATCGAAGACGAAGACGCACTCGACGAAGCGCTGCGGGAAAGTTTTCCCGCGAGCGATGCGCCGGCCCTCTCGGTGAAGCACGCGCAGCAGCACTTCCGCCGGCCTGAACCTGCGAGCGAGGCCATCGAAGACGCGACGCTGGGCTGGTCACCCACCACGGCTCACTCGGCGTGGAACCTGGCGATGGGGGTCTCTCCGGTACCCGCGAAGCCGCTCGTCAGCCCGACGCCGGCCGCTGTGCGGCACGGTGCATCAGGCGGAGACGGCAGGGACCGGGTCGACGAAGCGTCCGCCGAGAGTTTCCCAGCGAGCGATCCCCCCGCCTGGACGTTGGGGAAGGACCGCGCGCCTTAAGACGACTTCAGTTCGCGTCGGTGTCGGCGTCTTCCGTCTCGCGGTCGGCATCGGCGTTCGCCTTCTCGGCGGCGGCGTCAGCGTCAGCGGTGGCCAGCTCGAGCTTTGCATCGGCCGCGGTCTTCGCGTCGTTCGCGGCGGCCTGCGCTTCGGCCTTCTTCTGCTCGGCGGCAGCGAGCGCGGTGGCGCGCTTCACTTCGGCGTTCGCCTTCGCGGCGGCGGCCTTCGACGGCGCGTCCTTCTTGGTCTTCGCGTCGGCAGCGGCCTGCGCAGCGGCGGCCTTGGCGGCGCCGACCTTCTTCGACCACTCCTCTTTCACGGTGGAGACGAGCGCCTTGTTGGCGGCCTTCGCCTCGTCGGTCTTGGTCTTCGCGGCGGCCTTGGCAGCAGCGACCTTCTCGCCCGCGGCCTTCTTGCGCTCGTCAGCCTTGCTCTTCGAGGCCTTCTTCTTCTCGTCACGAGCGGCCTTGGCGGCGGCCTTCTCTTCCTTGGTCTCTTCCTTCTTCACCGCGACTTCTTCCTTCTTCTCCTCCTTCTTCACCGCAGCCTCTTCCTTCTTGGCGGCGGCCTTCTCGGGGCCCTTTCCGGCGGGGGCCTGCGCGAAGACGGAGAACGAGAGGGTGGCGGCCAGCAGCAGGACGGCAAAACGCATGGATGATGCTCCGGTGGAAATGAGGAGCGCGGACTTTCGCCTAAACCAGCAGGAAAGCGCAGCGATGATCTGAGACCCGCGCTCCCCGGTCAGGGAAACGCCGTTGAGTGGGCAAACGCGCTGTGTAGTGTGTCCCTCCATGAGCAGCGTTGCGCTTCCAGTGGATGGTCGTCGGCTTCGGGCGGTGCGAACGCGTGCCCGCATTCTCGAGGCCTTGTTGGAGTTGATCGACGAAGGCCGGCCTGAGCCGACCGCGTCTGAAATCGCTGAACGTGCGGGCGTGGCGTTGCGTTCGATCGCTCAACACTTCAACACCCGCGAGCAGTTGTTGGCGGCGCTGGCCGAGAAGCACCTCGCGCGGTTGCCTTCAGTCGAGCCGGCCCTGACGAGCGGCAGCTTCGAGGAGCGCCTCGCCAGCTTCGTCGCGGCACGCACCCGCGCGCTGG
>JANODF010000806.1:0-31170 GCA_031412555.1 Archangium sp.
AGCCACTTCACGGGGCGCCACTGGAGCGACACCTGGCTCCGGTTCTGGTCGAAGCCCGAGAGCACGACGTCGGGCGAGCCCACGACGTGAATGAAGGTCTCGTTCTGCGCGAGCAACCGCAGGTTGCCGCTCACCGGCAGCGGCGCCGAGCCCCGCACCAGGAAGCGCAGGCGCACCGCTGGCCGGGGAACGCCCACGAACAAGCGCTCTTCCACGCGCGCCCGCATCACGAACCGCACCCGCTCGGTGTCGCGGTCGAAGAGCACCTGCTGCCAGAGCCGGTTCTCAGCCGGCCGGCTCAAGTCGAGCTGCTCGAAGCGCGAGTACGCTGCCCACAGCGAGACGTCGCCGGGCAGGTTCACGCCCAGGGACGGCGTCAGTTGCACCGCGGTCAGCGCCAGCGGGCCCGGAATCAGCCGGAGCCGCGAATGGGCCTCGAAGGCATAGCGGACCTGCGTCGCCTGGCCCTGTACAGACGCAAACGTCCACTGCTGGGCCGCGTGCGGCTGCGCGAGGAGCACCATCACCCACGGAAAGAAGGCCATCGCCTCCCTCTACAAACTCGACCGCTGTTCGCCACTTCATTGCGGCCTGTTCCGGCGGGCACGCATCCGCGCGGGGTGGCGGCGCACGAGCTGACTGACGCCGCGCGTTACCCGCCTGCCTCATGACGGGCTCCAGCGCGCAGGAGTTTCGGCTCCGCGCACGTCAGCGCGCTGAATTGCGCGGGTGACCCCCGCTTTCCCCGCAAAAACAGCTGGCACGCATGGTGCTTTGTGCGCTGCCAACCCCCGTCACGATCACGTGAGACCCACCTTCCCCTGGGAGCGCATCACATGGAACCTGTTCTGCAGCTGACCGTTCGACCGCAGTGGGACGAGCTCGACGCGGCGCGCAACCAGGCCGTGTCGTTTCTCCGCGGGCACGCGTTCGGCGAGGCGACCATTCAGGCCACCGAGATGGTGATGTGTGAGCTGACCGAGAACGCCACCAAGTACGGCGCCTTCCAGGAGAAGACGGCGCGGCCGGTGACCATCGCCATCACCGTGCAGGGCGCCACGGTGACGGTGGAGGTGCGCAGCCCGGTGGCTTCTCCCAACGACGAACACCTGCGCAGGCTCGATCGCGCGGTGCAGTGGATCCGCGGATTCCAGAACCCGTTCGAGGCCTACGTGGAGCGCCTCAAAGAAGTCTCGGCCCAGTCGCTGGAGAGCAGCGAGAGCGGCCTGGGCCTGGTGCGCATCGCCTACGAGGGCCAGTCGATCCTCGACTTCTTCATGCCCGAGCAGAACGTCCTCTCCGTGTCGGCAGTGCACCGCAGTCAGGCCTGAGGTCGACCCATGCCCTACCAGACGTTTCAACAACACACCCTCACGCTCGAGCTGCACGACGAAGGCGAGGCCATCTCGTTGGTCTGGTCGGGCCGCAGCTCCAGCCGCGAGCCGGGCGTGTTCATCGTGCCGGTGCTCTCGCGCGCGCTCGAGCTGGGCCGCTCGCAGAACAAGCCCCTGGTGCTCGACTTTCAGAGCATGGCCTACATGAACTCGTCGACCATCACGCCGATCATCCGCCTGCTGGGCAAGGCGATGCGCACCGTGAACAAGGTGTGCGTCATCTACAAGAAGGAGCTCAAGTGGCAGGAGCTCAGCTTCACCGCGCTCGAGGTGTTCCAGACGCCTGATCAGCGCATCGAGATCCGCGGAGTGTGAGGCATGAGCGCGCTCGAACGAAGTGAAGTACGAGGCAGCGCCGAAGCGCTCAACGCCGCCTTGATGCTCAAGGTCGAGCAGGCCCGGCCGCACTCCTTGCTGGTGCGGTTCGACCGGCGGGAACAACTGCCCGTGCACGGCGCGGTGTTCGATCGCCTCACCCTGCAGTGTGCCGGCCGGCGCGCCACCCTGGGCCCCTGCCGCTACGAATCGGGCGCCGCCATCGCCGAGCCGAGCGAACCCGCGCCGCCTTCGAGTGATGGCCGCCTGGTGTTTCTGGAGCACGTCTACGACTTCACCCAGCTCTTCGCGCACGGCCGCATCACCGAGCTGAGCCAGCGGGTGCGGCAGCTGCCGCTGGTGTGGGGCCGCAAGAGCTCGATCCAACCCGCGTTTCGCGACTTCACCTCTCAGCTGCTCTACGACTTCCAGGTCTACCGGGGCCTGTTCGACGGGCTCGATCGCAGCCTGGAGAACGAGCCGCCCGAAGTGCGCACCTCGGTGCACGAGGTGGCCATCGGCGCGGAGTACGAAAACTTCAGCGCGTTCTTCGACACGCAGCTCGAGCACCTGGAGAGCGCGGTTCGGCACTTCACCCGCCAGGACCACGAACGCCACGGCTTCTATTTCCGCAAGCAGCTGTGGGACATCATTCACTCCTCCGAGTTCCTCGCGCGCACCAACTTGAAGCCGCGGGGGTACTCGGGTGACTCGGTGATGATGCGCATGATCTACCAGCGCGAGTTCCGCGGCCGCTCGTTGTTCTCGAAGTTCATGAACCGCCACCCGCTCGACACCGTCGCTGCCGAGGCCGTGCGTCACCGGCGTCAGCTGGTGGCAGGCACGGTGCGCGCCGCGCAAGAACGCTGCGCCCAACGTGACGCACGCACCCGGGTGCTCTCGGTGGCCTGCGGCCCCGCGTGGGAGCTGCGCGATCTGATCAAGGCGCCCCGCGACCTCGAACAACTCGAGCTGGTGTTGCTCGATCAAGACCCGCTCGCGCTCGACGACGCGCGCGACACCATCATGGAGCTGGAGCAACGGTTTCGCACCCGGCTCGATGCGCGGCTGGTCAAAGACTCCGTGCGCACCATGATCGGCGCCACCGATCTCGCCTCGCGCTGGGGCCAGTTCGACGTGGTCTACGCCATGGGGCTGTTCGACTACCTCACCCCGCCCGTCGCCAAGGCGGTCCTGGGGAGGCTCTCCGAGCTGCTCGCCCCCGGCGGCGTGTTGACCATCGGCAACTTCCACGCCCGCAACCCGAGCCGCGTCTACATGGAGTACTGGATGGATTGGGTCATCTACTACCGCGACGAGGCCGAGTTCCTCGAGTTGGCCAGCGAGCTGAGCGGCGCCGAAGTGAGCCTCACGTACGAAGCCACCGGGAGTCAGATGTTCCTCCAGGTGCGCAAGCCATGAAGACCGGGGAGTTCGAGATCGTGCAGGAGAGCCAGCCCCAACGCGCCGGCTTCGAGCCGTACGTGCAGTCGCTCATTCACCTGCACGCCCGTACGCTCACCGCGCTGGGCTTCACCCTCATTCCGCTCTTCTTCATTCTCGACTTCTTCATGATGCCGCCGGCGCTGCTCGAGCGCTTCGCGGTGTACCGCCTGGTGGCCACCGCGCTGGTGCTGGGTCAACACCTGGTGGTGCGCCACACCCGCCCGCGCGGTTTTTCCCAGTGGCACGGCTACGTCTTCACGTTGATCACCGGGGGCATGATCGCCCTGATGACCACCGACCTGCACGGCTTCGACTCGACCTACTACGCGGGCCTGAACCTGGTGATGATCGCCACCAACACCCTGCTGCCGTGGCGGCCGATTCACTCGGCGATCAACTGCCTCATCACCATCGGCCTCTACCTCGGGCTCAACCTTCTCTTCCCTGCCGAAGGGGGGCTGGCCACCGGGGGGTTGATCAACAACGCCTACTTCCTGGTCTCCACCGCGATCATCTCGGTGGTGGCCACCACCGCGCGGGAACGCCTGGTGCGCGAAGAGTTCAGGGCCCGCTCGCAGCTGAAGGAGGCGCGCGACGTCTTGTGGGGCGACATGGAGGTCGCCAAGCGCATTCAGACCTCGCTCCTGCCGCGGGTGCGCCAGCTGCCGGGCTACCACGTGGCGGCCACCATGCTGCCCGCCGCAGAAGTGGGCGGCGACTACTACGACGTGATCGAGACCGACGCAGGCGAGCTGTGGGTGTCCATCGGTGACGTGTCGGGCCACGGGGTGGAGTCGGGGTTGATCATGATGATGACCCAGACCAGCGTCTTCACCGCCGTCAGCAACGAACGCGCGCTGCAACCCTCGCGCATGCTGGAGATGGTCAACGGGGTGGTGACCGAGAACATCGCCCGGCTGGGAGCGGATCACTACGTGTCCATCTCCGCGGTCTCGGTGCGCGGGAGCGAGCTCGTCTTCTCGGGCAAACACCAGGACATCCTGGTCTACCGCCGCGCCAGCGACCTGGTGGAGGTGGTGCCCACCACCGGCACGTGGCTGGGCGTGCTGGGCGACCTGCGAGGCAAGCTGCGTGACGAGAGCCTGCACGTGGAAGAAGGCGACGTGGTGCTGCTCTTCACCGACGGCGTCACCGAAGCGATGAACGCCGCCGGCCAGATGTACGGCGAGAAGCAGCTGGAGCGCGCGCTGCACGACAACGCCTGTCTCGACGTGGAGACCATCGTGCGCAACATCTCGCGCGAGGTGCAGGGCCACATGGCGCACCTCGACGACGACCTCACGTTGATCGCCTTGAAGCGGGTGACGCCCGCGCTGGCCGTGAGCGCATGAAGCCCGGCGGCGACATGCCGGCCGCCGAGTTGCTGAGCATGCTCGACAGCATCATCGACGGCATCGCGGTGCTGAACTTGAAGCAGCGCTACGTCTACCTGAACCCGGCGGCCATCAAGCTGCTGGGGCCGCTGCACCTCGAAGGCACCCCGCAGATGTCGTACTTCCAGCCTGACGAATTGACCCCCATCGACCCGAACGTGATGCCACTGGTGCGTGGGCTCTCGGGTGAAGAGACCGCACCGTTCCGGGTCTTCGCGAAGAACCCCGGCAATGGCGGAGGCCGGCATCTGAGCCTGAGTGGGGGGCCGTGGTTCAACCTGAGCGGGGAGATCATCGGCGCGGTCGAGGTCTTCAGCGACGTCGGCGACCGCAAGCAACTGGAAGACGAGACCACCCGGGCACACGCCTTCCTCAACAACATCATCGAGCACGTGCCCGCGATGATCTTCGTCAAGGAGGCCAGGGAGCTGCGCTTCGAACGTTTGAACCGCGCGGGTGAAGAGCTGCTGGGCCTGCCGCGCGAAGCGTTGATGGGCAAGAACGACTCCGACTTCTTCCCACGTGAGCAGGCGGAGTCGTTCATCAAGGGCGACCGCGAGGCGCTGGCCGGGCGAACCATGGTGGAGATTCCCGAGGAGCCCATCGACGTGAAATCGGGCCGGCGCTGGTTGGCGACGCGCAAGGTGCCGGTGCTCGACAGCAAGGGCAACCCCGAGTTCCTCCTGGGCATCTCGGTGGACATCACCGCGCGCAAGGCGGCGCAGCTGGAGCTGGAGGCCGCGCACACGCTCCTCGAGCAGCGGGTGGCCGAGCGCACGGCCCAGCTGCAGCGCGCCAACGAAGAGCTGCAGAAAGAAATCGCCGATCGAAAGCGCGCAGAAGAGGCGCTGCTGCTGAGCCAGGAGCAGTTGCAGCAGTCGCAGAAGCTCGAGGCGGTGGGCCGGCTGGCCGGCGGCATCGCGCACGACTTCAACAACATGCTCTCGGCGATGCTGGGCTACGCGGGGCTGCTCGCGCTCTCGTTACCGCCCGACGCCGAGGGGCAACAAGACGTGAAACAGATCGTGCTCGCCGGTGAACGCGCCGCCGCGTTGATCCGCCAGCTGCTCGCGTTCAGCCGCAAGCAGGTGCTCCAGCCCACGGTGCTCGACGTGGGCCACGTGGTCTCGGGCATGACGGAGATGTTGCGCCGGCTGCTGGGTGAACGGGTCGAGCTGCAGGTGGAGGTCGAGCCGGGCACCTGCTGCGTGATGGCCGACGCGACGCAGATGGAACAGGTGCTGCTCAACCTCTCCATCAACGCCCGCGACGCGATGCCCAACGGCGGTCACCTGAAGATCGCCATCGGGCCCGTCTCGTTACCCGACGAGAGGCTGCCCCCGGTGCCGCTCAAGCCGGGGGACTACGTGCGGCTGACCGTCAGCGACGACGGCGTGGGCATGAACGAGGAGACCAAGCAGCGCGTCTTCGAGCCGTTCTTCACCACCAAGCCGCGCGGCCAGGGCACCGGGCTCGGCGCGGCCACCGTGTTCGGGGTGGTCACGCAGAGCGGCGGCGACGTGCTGGTGGAGAGCGAGGTGGGCCGCGGCACCACCTTCGAGATCTACCTGCCCAGGGTCGAAGGCCGGGTCGAAGAGCTGCCCGCCTTGTCAGAGGTGCTGCGCGCGCAGAAACGCACCGCCACCGTGCTGCTGGTGGAAGACGAACCGATGGTGCGCGCCGCGACCGCGCGCATCCTCACCTCGGCCGGGATCAAGGTGCTCGAGGCCAACACGCCCGACGGGGCCCTCTCGATCGCCTCGGAGAACATGGACACCATCGACCTGTTGCTGACCGACGTGGTGTTGCCCACCATGAACGGCCGCGAGCTGGCCGACAACATCCTGGTCCTGCGCCCGCGGATGCGCGTGTTGTTCATGAGCGGCTACGCCGAAGACACGGCGTGGAATCATCAGCTGGTCGCCACGGGCGCTGCGTTTCTGCCCAAGCCCTTCAGCCCCGACACGCTGGTGCGGCGCATCGATGAGGTGCTGAACGCGAGCTGATCAGTGGCAGTCGACCAGCACCGAAGCCACGGACCCAGCGGCGGCACGATCGCAGGCCATGCCGTTCAACCGCAGCTCACCGTTGACCTGATCGAGCCACTCCCAGCCGTCGGGGCCCTGCGGCACGTCGACACCGTCGACCTGTACGGCGAAGGTGTCGTTCAGGGTCAAGCCGTTGAGCAGGAAGGTGCAGCGGGTCAGCTGCGCGGTGATGCGGGAGAACGCATCGGTGAGCTCGGTCTGATTGGCGACCGAGTAGTACCGCGGCCCGATGCCCATGCGCGGCACACCACCGGCGATGGCCATTTGATCGAGCGTTCCGGCGAACTGGTTGAGCGATGAGCCGATGCCGATGACGTAGGTGGGCAGGCCCATGCTGAAGAGACCTCGCAACGCGTCGAAGGTGCGCCGGTCGTCGAGGCAATGCGAGGCGCTGTCGCAGTTGGAGGGACCGGCGGGCGGGCTGGTGCACACGCAGCTCGTTCGCATCAGCGCTTCGTTGCAGTTGGGAGCGCCATCGGTGGCGAGAATGACCGCGCGGGCTGAGGTGGCCGTGCGCAACGTGCGCAAGTGGTTGGCAGCCACGGTGAGCGCCTCTGAAGTGGGGGTGCCTCCATTGGGGGCGGTGGTGCTGAAGAGGCTGAGCAGCCGGCTCACGTTGCCGAGGGCGGGTGAGAGATCGATGGCGGCGGGCGCGGAGCAGCTGTTGGCGGAGGCCACCGGGTACATCAGCACGCCTGTGGCGATCTTCTGGTCGAGCGGAGGCAGCACCGAACGCAACGAGGCCTCGAGCACGTCCCAGCGGGTCATGCCTCCGTCGTCGTTGCCGTCGAGATCCCACAGCATCGAACCCGAACGATCGATGACGAACATCGCGGTGGGCAGCGCAGGCACCAGCGGGAGCGGCCGGGGAAGACAGGGCCCCGCGTCGGGCGGACCCGCATCACGCGCACCGGCATCGGGCGGCCCCGCGTCGGGAGGTCCGGCATCAGGGCGGCCCGCGTCGAGAGGGCCGGCGTCGACGGAGGCATCGAGGGAGTACCGCACCACCTCGGTTCGCCCGCACCCCAGGATGAGCACGGCGGCGAAGGAGAGCAGGCGCATGCGGCGCAACTCAACCGGAACGCGCGTCGCGCACAAGGGCCCACCATCGTTCGCATCGAGTGGGTTGGCTGAAATAGGAATCGGACTCCATCACCGGTCCCCTCGAGCGAAGTCGAGATGCCACTTGTCGCGTGACTATGCTGCTCCGGTGACCCGAACCCTCTGCGTCAGCCTCACCTTGAGCCTCGCCGCCTGCGCCCACAGCGACATGAAAAACTCGAAGACCGACGCCCCCTGGAGCCGCATCGTCATCGCCGACGGCGCCGCCAACGTGTACCGCTTCACCCGCGAGGCGACCGGTCGAGTTCAGTTTCTCTACGAGCCCGTGACGAAGGCGCAGAGCTCGAGCGGCATGTACGACGGCGGCCCTCCGCGAAAAGAAGACCTCGCCGCCGACGATGCGCGACTCGGTGAATTGTGGACGCTCTTGCAGAAGCTCGAGGCGAATCAGCAACTGCACACGCCCGACCGAAACAAGGGCACGGGCGCCATCCACTGGGTCGCGCCCGCAGGAAGCCGCGACTTCATCATCCACATGGGCGCTGAGCTCAACGAGCTGCTGGCGCTGCTGAAACGATTCGGCGGCTGAACTAACGCGTCACATCGGACGGAATGGCCATCGGCTCACGCAGTACCATCGCGCGCTCGAGCAACATGCGATGCGACGGCAGCAGCTCGAACTTCACGCCCATGCCCGGCCGATGCCGCAACGAGACTCTGGGGATCGCCCTCGTCCACTCGACCATGCCTTCCACCTGAAGCACTTCACCCCAGGGCAAGAGCACGTCGAGGTTCACCGAGGTGCCCACCGCGGAAGGCGTGCCTGTCACCACGAACACACCGCGGATGGAGCCGTCGTCCCCCGCGTAGACCTGGTGATCGGACAAGACGTCGAGCTTGAGCCGGACCTGCGTCGACGTGGTGAAGACACCCGAGATGGACGACTCGATGTACCGGGCGATGGACGGACGAGGCCGGTAGGTGCCGCTCGCCGAGCTTCGGATGCCACTTGGCGAGCTCTCACTCACCTCTTGGTTCCGCCCGGGTTCGCGGTTCCACCGTTGTTCTGCGTGGTGTTGCCCGGGTTGGTGCCGTCGGCCTGGCCGGAGCGGTTGTTCACGTTGCCGTTCCCGTTGCCGCCGGTTCCGCCCGTCGTACCGCCGGTGCCACTCGTTCCGCTCGCGCTCGGGTTGGTGGTGCCACCATTGTTCTGCGTGGTGTTGCCGGGGTTCGTGCCGTCCGCCTGACCCGAGTTGTTGCTGTTCGAGCCGCTGTTGCCGTTGCCGTTGCCATTGCCATTGCCGTTGCCATTGCCGTTGCCATTGCCATTGCCATTGCCGTTGTTGCCCGACGACCCGCTCGACCCTGAGGAACCACTCGAACCACTCGAACCACTCGAACCACTCGAACCACTCGAACCACTCGAACCCGTCGAACCCGTCGAGCCGCTCGAACCCGTCGAGCCGCTCGAACCCGTCGAGCCACTCGCACCCGTCGAACCACTCGAACCACTCGAAGCGGTGGAACCCGATGAGCCGGAGGAACCCGTGGCGCCACTGGGAGCTGCGGACGCAGCCGGGGGGCTCGACACGGAGCCGTAGGAAGACGGAGGCAGGATGGCGCGCGGCGTGTGCTGGTTGCCGATGTCGTCGTAGAGAACGTGCGCCTTCTTGTCAGCGAAGGCAGCGGCAGAGGCGAACACCAGAACCGCGATGGCAAGACGCTTCATTTCATTCTCCAAACTCATACACCTCGAGGATGTCCGGCCACGGATCCGCGTCGAGCTGCGCGGTCGCGATGCAGTAATAGGAGGTCGAGCCCCAGGGCTGGCTCAGCTGATACGTGTAGCGACCACCCTTGTAGGAAGTCGGCGAGAGGCGCGTGCCTCCGTTGATGTCGAAGGCGAGCTCCCCGAAGTTGCCCGCGTAGACACCGTGCTCCATGAAATAGACCTGCTGCGCGGTCCACAGTGCGCCCAGGCCCGTCACGGCTTCGGTGCGCTTGGCGTACATGATCTGGGCGCTGAACTCGTTGATCGAAATGGCCGCCAGGAGGCCGATGATGGCCACGGCCAGCATCAGCTCGATCAGGGTGAAACCACGGCGAGAAGTCCGGCGCACGGCACCACCCTTTGCAGCCCGGGGACCAACCGCCTTCGCTGCGCTTTCAGCCACTTGGCGCGGGTGAGAATCGGGGCTGGGTGAGGTCACCCAGCGTGCCCTGGGGCTCTTCACCCACCCGGGTCGGTGTCGAGGTGTGACTCCAGCCCATGTTTGCGCAGGCGGTACCGCAAGGTGTCCCGCGAGAGCTCGAGCAGCCGCGCCGCGCCGCTCACGTTGCCCGAGGCCAGCGCCATCGCGCGTTCGAGGATCGCCTTCTCCAGCACCTCGAAGGAGATGCCTTCCGCCGGGAGCTCCACCCGCACGCCACTCGCGCTCGCTTCCACCAGCGCAGCCGCCGCAGAGACGGGAGCCGGAGCGGGCCCGAGCCCCGGAAGCGCGCTGAGCTCGGTGGTCCCCGCGGGCGACAACAACACCGCGCGCTCGAGGGCGAACTTGAGCTCGCGCACGTTGCCCGGCCACGCATGGGCCTGCAGCTGTGCTTCTGCCGCCGCCGAGAGCCGCAGGCCTTCACGTTGATACCGGGAGGCCAGCTCGGCGACGAAAGCCCGCGCGAGCAACAGCACGTCACCACCCCGCTCCCGCAGCGGTGGGATGAAGAGCGGGAGCGCCGCGAGCCGATGGTAGAGGTCGGGGCGGAAGCGGCCCGCTCGCGAAGCCTGCTCGAGATCGACGTTCGATGCGGCGATGACCGCCACGTGCACCTGGCGATCTCGCAAGCCGCCCACCCGGCGCACCAGGCCCGACTCGAGCACCTTGAGCAGCTTGGCCTGCACGTCGAGCGGCAGCTCTCCCAGCTCGTCGAGGAACAGAGTGCCCTTGTCGGCTGCTTCGAAGAGCCCGGCCTTGGCTTGCTTGGCGTCGGTGAAGGCGCTGCGTTCGTGGCCGAAGAGCTCCGACTCGATCAACGTGGCGGGCAACGCCGCGCAGTTCACTTCGATCCACGGCGCGGCCTCACCGAAGCGGGCTTGATGCAGGGCGCGCGCGACCACGCCTTTGCCCACCCCCGTCTCACCCTGCAGCAACAACGGCGGGCCACCGACGGGAAGACGGGCGAGCGTGGTGATGCGCTCCCGCAGCTCCCGCATCGCCGCGCTCTCTCCCAGCAGCGTGTGGGTCGCACCGGTGCGCGCCCAGGCGAGCTCGCGTTGCATGCGGCGGCCGGTCATCGCGCGATCCACCAGGCGCACCAGCCGGGCGAGGTCTACCGGCTTCTCCACGAACTCGAACGCGCCGGCGCGCATCGCCTCGACCGCGAGCTGCACACTGCCGTGCGCGGTCATCACCACACACAGCAGGCTCGGCTCGAGCTTCTTGAGCTCGAAGACCAGCTCCACCCCGCTCATCCCGGGGAGCTGCACGTCGGTCACCACCGCATCGGGTGACGCGAGCTTCGCGGCGGCGAGCGCGTCTTCGGCGCTGGTGAAACGGGTGACCTCGTGACCGCTGGTGGCGAAGTAGTCGCCGATCAACCGGTTCAGCGTCGGGTCGTCTTCCACGATGAAGATCATTCGAGGCCCACCGACGGCAGCACCAACGAGATGCGCGCCCCGCCTTCTTCACGATCCTCCAGCACCAGCGCGCCGCCATGACGTTCGGCCACCCGGCGCGCGATGGCCAGCCCCAGCCCACTTCCGGCCGCGCGCGTGGTGACGCCTGCTTCTGCACGCCGCGCCGCGCTGGGCAGTCCGGGGCCGTCGTCTTCCACCACCAGGGCGACGAACGAAGTCACCGTGGGCCGCGCGCCATCGAGACCCACCCGCACCGGCGGCGGCACAATGCGGGCGGAGAGCCGAACGCTGGCGCCTTTGCCCTGCGCCGCGGCGAGCGCGTTCTCCACCAGATTGCGCAGCGCCATGTCGAGCAGCGAGCCATCGACCTCCACGCAGAGGCCGGGCGCTTCGTCGTGGGTGGTGAGCGTGACGCCATGCCGGGTGGCCTCGGAGCCGTACGCGCCCTGCACCTGCGTCAGAAAGTTCTGCACCGGCACCCGCTGGCGGGAGGGATTGACCTGCCCCGCCGCGCGCAGAAAACGCTGCACCTGCTCGGTGAGCCCTTCGGTCAGCTTCACCACTTCATCCAACTCGGAGCGCGCGGCGTTGCCTTCACCCAGCTTGAGCTGCGCCAGCTGCACGGCCGCCGAGATGCCGGCCAGCGGTGTCTTGAGCCCATGCGAGAGCGCGGCGGCCAGCTCACCGAACGCACCGAAGCGCGCGCCTTCACCCAGCTGCGCGCGGGCCGAATAGAGCGCCTCCAGCCGCTCCCGCAGCAGCCGCTCCACCTCCTTGGTGTCGGTAGGCGGTGCCTCGAGCCTTGCCGCCGGAGCCCCGGTTCCACCCGCCGCCAACATGCCGAACACCCCTGCCAGCACCAGCGCCAGGCCCAGCCACACCGCGCTGCGCGACTTCTCTTCCACCGCGTCGACCTGCGACCAGGTCTGGTGAAGGTCGAGCGTCGCGTCGAGGTTCACCGGCGTGAGCACGTCTTGAGTCGAAGCGCAGCCCCCATCGGTCACGCAGGTCAGCGCGTGTTGCAGCAGCTCGCGTTGTTTCGGGGTGCGCGCGGTCTTCACCGCATCGGCGAGCAGCAGCTGGGCGCTCTTCGCAGTGCCTGCCTCGACCTTGAGCTGCTGGCCCACCACGTCGAGCGCGCGCGCCGGCCCCATCGCGGTGGAGAGCTCGGACACCAGGTGTTTGCGCGCCGAGATGGTCTCCTTCAAAGCGCTCACCGCGATGAAGAAGCCGGCGACCGCGAGCGCCAGGGCGACCATGAGCACCACCAGGCGCTTCACTGCACCACCAGCACGTTCCCCGATTCGATCTGCATCACCACCTGCTCTTCGAGCATCACGGTGGCGGCCGACCAGCCGCGCTGGTTGACCTGTCTGGCCAGCTCGAGCGCCACCTCGGAGCGAGACGCGGCGTCCATCAGCGCCCAGCGCGACTTGTCCACCGTGCCCACGAAGATGGCCGGCGTCTTCTCAGTGATGGCGCCTGAGACGATCAACGGAGAGAGCGCGGCACACTCCGCCGGGCTCAGCTCGTGAAGAGCCCCCGTGCTGGGCAGGCGGAAGATCATCACCAGCAACAAGATGAGCGCGACCGCACCCAGCAGCAGCCGCTTGTCTTCACGGCGGTTCGCGTGGAGCGCCAGGAACTCGCGTGCACCCGGCGCGCGGCCGGCGGCCCGATCGCCCTTGCTGCGCTCGAGCCAGTCTTCGAACTCTTTGATCTTCTCCGACTCGTCGTCACGCAGCTGCGCGAAGATGGCCTTGATGCGCAGGTCCACCTCGGCGAGGTGTTGCTCGAGCTCGGTGCCTTGTTGCTGTTCTGCTTCGGCCAGCCGCGAGAGCGTGGCGCTGGTGGCCTCGTTGAGCTCGATGACCGCGGTCATCACGTCGGGGTCGAGCAGCTGTTGGCGCAACGAGAGCTTGTAGCCGCGCACGTCGACGAAGAAGCCGGAGTCGATCAGCTCCTTGAGCCGGGTGAAGCTGCCCAGCCGCCGAATGGCGTCGTGACAGAAGGCCACCACCGCCTCGCGCGTGGCGGGGGCCAGGCTGGGCGGGGGCAACGCTTCGGCCAACAACTGGCGGCGGCGCCCGGGCGTGTCGTCTTCGGGGCTGACGAAGAAGCTGACCAGGCGGGTGAGGAGAAACTGAATGCGATCCAGCCGGGAGGGGTCGACCCCGGCGTTGCGGCCCAGCAGGGTGGCGTAGTCGGCCAGCGCCACGGAGCTGGCGTGCGAGGGATCGAAGTGCGCGCGAAACCACCCCATGGGGATCTGCGCCTCGAGCGCCTCGAGCTTCTGCTCCACCACCGAGACGTTCGACTCGAGCTTGCGCAACGAATCATCGAGCTCGTTCCCCTGGAGCAGCACCAGCGCGTTGAAACCGGCCTCGGTGGCCCGGGCCAGCTTCTCCAGCTCCTCGAACTCGGCGGTCGCCGCCACGAGGGGTTCGATGAGGGTGAGCACCCGGCTGTGACCGCGGAATTGTTCGGCGGCGCGCCGGGATCGACCCACCAGCTGCTCGGCACGCTCAGACTCAGTCACTGAACTTGGAGTGTAAGCCGCCAGCGCCGGGGTCGCTCGACGAGCTTCATCCTGATCCAAAAACTTGCGGGTTTCACAGGCCGCCACACACTTGTAGCAGCTCTCCGGTTCGTCCCTCCGAGGTCCCCATGCATCACGTCGCTCCCGTCGAATCCCTCCAGGAACGCTCTTCTCGCGCCCCTTTGAAGCACCCGGTGCGGGTCACCATCGCCGGCGAACGCGTGGTGCGCGTGCTCTCGGGCGACATCTCGCCCAACGGCATGTTTCTCATGATGGCTGAGCCGCCGGAGCCTGGGACCGTGGTGACCCTGGCCTTCGAGGCGGGCGGCAAGGTGCTGCCGTTCGCCGAAGGGGAAGTGGCGTGGCGGCGCAGCCAGGCGCGCGGCGGCTTCGGCGTGCGCTTCACCCGCTATCTGCACCCGCGCGCCAAGGCGCTGGTCGATTTCCTCGCCGAGAACGTGGAGAACGGCAGCCTCAAGCCGCAACCGGCACCCGCGAAGGTTCGCCCGCTGCGCCGCTGGTCGGGGCTCGCGGTGTTGGCCGCGGTGGTCGCGCTCTTGATCACCTGGGGAGCAGCGCCTGCGAAGTCGAGCGCGCTCGAGGCGGGCCTGGTGTGTGTGCCGCCCGCGGCCGCTCCGCACGTGCCTCTGGCCGTGGCCGCGCCCAAAGCCGAGCCCATCGTGAGCACCGCGGTGGTGGCGAAGAAGCGTGTGCCCAAGACGAACCGGCTGGCCGAGAAGCCGCGCGCGGTGCCCACCCTGGCGCGCACGGTGGCGTCAGCAGTGAAGCCCGGGCAGTTCTCCAGCACGCCCATTCCTTCGGGCGCTGCGCGGCTGGTGAACGTCTCGCGCGTCAGTGGCGCGTTGCGGGTGGCCATCGACACGGTGGCCGGCGCGCGGGTGACTGGCGTGACGACGTTGCAGAACCCGGCCCGGTTGATCATCGACGTCATGGGCCTGCCGCCCATCTCCACGCACGTGGTCAGCCTCAATGACTCGGAGCTGCGGAAGATCTCCGTGGTGAAGCAGGGCAAGGGCACGCGGCTGGTGATCGACCTCGTGCGTCTGCCCACCCGGGTGGTGCAGCAGGGCGACTCGGCGTTGATCAGCTTCTGATCTGTCGGGTGAGGGCACAAATCACCCCCCGGTCAGTCGCAGCACCCGCTTCGCGTACGCAGCGCTCGCGGGATCTCCCCCGTCCGGTGACATTCAGCCGAACATCGAGAGCAGCGAGCTCATGTCACTCTCCAGGGTGGCGGTGACCTGGGCGAGCGTGGCGCCGCGCAGGCGCTCCTTGGTGGCTGCGTAGGCCTGGCGTGAAAGCGCGCCCAGCTGTGCTGCTTCAGCCATGGCGCGGGCGAGCACCTCGGCTGCGGGCGCGGTCTCATCGAGATACCCCGCCTTCACCGCTTCTTCCGGCGTGTAGATCCGCGCGCCCAGGGTGGCCCGGGACAACTCGGTGGGGGCCAGGCGGGCGCGGGCGAACTCCACGCCGAGCACCGGCAGGGGCATGCCGATGGTCGTCTCGTTGAGGCCGATGCGGTACGGGCCCACCGCACCGAAACGCACATCGGCGGTCAGGAGCAACTGCGCCCCACCCGCCAGCGCATGTCCAGTGCACGCGATGATCAGCGGCATCGGAAACCCGAACAGCTTCACCAGCAGATCGGCGCCGTGAAGGAACAACTTCTTCACGCCTTCGGGGCCGGCGGTCATCACCTTGAGATCGAAGCCCGCGCAGAAGCGGTCGGGGCGGCCGGTGAGCACCACGGCGCTCGCTTCTTTCTCGGCGCGGGTGAGCGACTCGAGGAGGGCGGTGATCATCTGATCCGACAAGGCGTTGGCCTTGCCGTCATCCATGCGGAGCACGGCGGTGCTGCCTTCGAGCGTGTAGCTGAGGGGCGACATGGGTCGCACCGTACCGCGCACGGGCGGCGTGGGCGTGCGTCAAAACTCTGGCGAGCAGGAGGCAAGCTTTCGGCCAAGACGTTCTTTACCGTTCTGCATGTTGGATCGGATCACGAGGGTCTTCTACGCGGTCAAGGACCCCGCGGAGGATCAGCGCGCCCGTGCTCAGCTGATGGTCGTCGCGTTGCTGGCGGGTGGTCTTTCAGCAGCGACCTCAATGGTGTTCTCCATCGTGTTTCGACCCGCGACTGAAGCGCTGGAGCCTTTCGCGGGCATGACCGCGTGCCTGGTGCCGTTGCTGGTGTTGCGATGGAGCCATTCGCTCGAGGAGGCCAGTGAGGTGCTCGCCGCGTCGCTCACCGGCTTCTACGGCCTCTGGGCGCTCTACACCGGTGACCCTTCGTTCCTGACCTGGGTGGCCATCGTGCCGTTCGTGCTGCTGTTGCTGACCCGCATTCCCATGGCGATGCGCTGGTTCATCCTCAACTCGGCGGTCATCGCGGCCATCTCGTTCTTCTTCGTCGCTCAACCCGCGCGCTTGCACGTCGCCAGCCACCTGGTGATCCTCTCGCGGGTGGTGATCTTCCTGGTCGCGCTCTTTGCCCTCACCCTCGTCTTTGCCCTGAGCCGCGAGCGCACCCAACGTTCCCTCGTGGCCACGCGCGACGAAGCGAACCGCGCCAACGCCCTCAAGAGCGAGTTCCTCGCCAGCTTCAGTCACGAGATCCGCACGCCCCTCAATGGCGTGTTGGGCACCGCCGACGGGCTGCTCGCGGGCAACCTGGCGCCCGACGTGCGCGAACAGCTGCTGATCATTCAGCGCAGCGGCTCGAGCTTGCTGCGCACCATCAACGACGTGCTCGAGCTCTCCCGCATCGAGGCGGGCCGGCTCGATCTCTTCCCCACGCCGACCGATCTGCCCGCGATGCTCAGCGAGGTGGTCGACCTGTTCAAGGCGCGCGCCGCCGGGAAGGGCGTGACCATCAGGCTCGCGCTCGAGCCCCAGCACCCGTGCCACGTGGAGGTCGATGACCTGCGCCTTCGCCAGGTGGTGCAGAACCTGGTGGGTAACGCGGTGAAGTTCACCCAACGTGGCGAGGTGGTGGTGCGACTGGGCAGCGGCACACTCGCCGATGGCCACGTGCTGACCCGCATCTCGGTGGAAGACACGGGGCCGGGCATCGACGCCGAAGCCATCTCCCGGCTCTTCACCGCGTTCACGCAGGCGCGGCCGCGTTCTGATCGCGTCGAAGGTGCCGGGCTGGGCCTCGCCATCAGCAAGCAGTTCGTCGACCTGATGGAGGGCAAACTCGACGTCGAGTCCACCGTCGGCAAGGGAACCACCTTCCGCATCGAGCTGGTGCTGCCGCTGGCGCAACACGAAGCCGTGGCCCCCGTTCCCACGGTGCAGGCCGCGGAAACCCAGCCGCTCAAGCTGCTGGTGGTCGACGACAACGAGATCAACCTGAAGGTCGCGGTGACGCTGCTGGGCAAACTGGGCCACACCTGCGTGGTCGCACGCGACGGGGAGCAGGCCCTGGCCGCAGTCGCCCAGCACCAGCCCGACGTCGTCTTCATGGACTGTCACATGCCGGTGCTCGACGGGCTCGAGGCGACGCGCAGACTGCGCGCGGCGGGTGATGGCCGGCCGGTGGTCGCCATCACCGCTTCGGTCTACGCGGAAGACATGCAGCGCTGCCTGGCCGCGGGCATGAACCACTTCGTGTCCAAGCCGGTCACGCTGCTCGCGCTCAAGCAGGCGCTGCGCGAGGTGGCCGGGCTCGCCAGTGCACCGGTGCCCATGAAGCCCCTGGAGTTGCAGGAGGCCCGCCGGGTGCTGGTGGTCGACGATGATCCGCACGTGCGGCGCATGACGGTGCGGTTGCTGCGGGCCGAAGGGTTCGAGGTGAACGACGCCGCTGACATCGAGGCGGCGATGATCCTCTTCGAACGCGCCGCGCCCAGTCACCTGCTGGTCGACCGCGTGTTGGGCGGCACGGAAGACGGCATCCACTTCGCCGAGCGGCTGGCCCGCCGCCGCAGCGGGTTGCGCGTGGTGGTGACCTCGGGGCAGGCCCCGACGGATGATCAGCTCTTTTCGCTGGAGTCCACCGGCGGCCGCTTCCTCGCCAAGCCCTACAACCGGCGCAACCTGATCTTCTCGTTGACCGGTGAAGCCGCCTGAGTGCTCCCGCTGCCCTCGGGAGACGGTCGGAGTGAGGGGTCTATCGGCCCACCTTCACCCAACCGGGGATCTCGTTCACCCGCTCTGCGAGGTACACGAGGGCGGCCTTCACCTTCTCGGGCTGCGGTCTGGCGGGCAGGTACACCGCGTGCGCTGAGAACGGCACGTGCACGCTCCCGGGTAGCAGCTCCTCCAGCCGGCCGGCCATCAAGTCGTCGTGCACCAGCCAGCGCGCCGCTCGCCCGATGCCCCGCCCCGAGAGGATCGCCATGCGCAGGGTGAAGTGATCGTGAATCTGGAGATCCGTGCGCACGCAGAACCGCTCCTGCCCACGCGGCGTCTCGAAGATCTCCGGCGATTCGTAGCCGTAGGCGAGGTAATTGTGATCGGCCAGGTCTTGCACCGTGCGCGGGCGCGGGTGTTGAGCCAGGTACTCCGGCGTGGCCACCACCGCGTAGCCGAACGCCCCCAGGGGCTTGGCCACCACCGCGGGGTTGAACACGCCGCCCAGGCGCACGGCGAGATCCACTCCGTCTTGCACCAGGTCGACCACGCGATCGGTCAACACCACGTCGAGACAGAGCCCGGGGTGCAGCGCCTGAAAGTCGAGCGCGAACCGGGAGAGATGCTGCGCCCCCAGCCCCAGCGGGAAATTGAGCCGCAGCTGTCCGTACACCCCGCCCTTGTTGCCCCGCTTCACCGCGGCCTCCAGCGCGTCCATGTCGGCCACGATGCGCCGGGCCTGGTCGAAGTAATCCTCACCGCCGTCGGTCAGGCGAATGCCGCGGGTGTTGCGCTGGAGCAGCCGGGTGCCCAACTGCTCCTCCAAGCGGGCCATCCACTTCGAGACGGTGGGCTGGGTGGTGCGCAGTTCGCGCGAGGCGCGAGACAGGCTGCCGGTCTCCACCACCCGCACGAACGCGCGCATGAGCTCGATGCGATCCATGCGCGGACTCTGCCTTGGAGCGGGCGCGGCGGCCATTCCAGCTCGGCATGAGCGTTCTGCACCGCTGCCCCGTACCGGCACAGTCAGGCCGTGGACATCTTTCGAGTCGAGGAGCCCATCATGAACGCCTTGACCCGAATTCCACCTCTCGAGCTCGAAGTCGCTGACGCGCCGGTCGCGATCGATCTCTCCCTTTCCGGCGTCATCGTGGCGGTGGTGCTGTGGCTGCTGCTGCACGCAGCGCTCATCATCTCGTGGCTGAGCGCGGGAACGGTGTGACAACTCTTTCCCTCTCCCTTCGGGAGAGGGTCAGGGTGAGGGCGGTGTGACGGCTGAATCACAGGTTGTCGCGACGAGAGCCGCACTCGCACTCCTGCTGCTCGCGAAGCGGCGTCGTTCACGCTGAGCCGTGAAGAACGCGGTCGTCTCGAATTGCGCTACTCAATAGAGGACATGCCAACCCGCGACGGCACAGCGAACGACTGGGCCGAGTACTTCAACCGTGCATGGCCGAAGCCGGGTTTCGCGATGTTGTGCCCATGCGCCTCGGTCGAACTTTGTTGTCGCCAGGTCGCTCTTCGGTCATCCGTTGCTCGAACGAATGATTCGGGAGTGCATGGATGGGTCTGGGCTCGCGGAGTTCTCGGTGGAGGAGCAACTGCGAGAGGTTGACAGCTCAAGAACGAGGGCTTCCCCGCAACGCTTGCGCATTTTCATTGCACGAACTACCAACAGCCAATCCATGGATTAGCCATGGAAACAACCGGAGTTTCTATTGAAGACGATTTGGGCGGTGGTGGTCGCGGTGGTGATTGGCAGTTCTGGGTTCACACAGGCAATGCAGCCAGCAGATCCGATTGATGGGGGCGTCACGCCGCGGCCGACGTGCAATCCATTCACACAGAGTTGCGCAGGCGTTCCGGGAATGAATCCTACGACGCCCGGCGGCGGGGGAACGAGTCAGTGTGACGGCGGTACGATGGTCTGCAAAGTGAATAAGACGACCGGCGATCTGCAGTGCTACTGCAAGTAGCAAAGCGATTCTCGGTACCAGCAGGCCTCGTCCTTTTAGGGGTCTGCTGTCTCTTCTGGTATCGCTCGACGATCTCAGCCGAGAACAGCGATCCCACGATCGTCGATATCGCTGCGAAACAATCGCTGCTCCCGCTGGTCCTTGACGCTTCAATTCCCGTTCGGACCGATCGAGTTGACCAGGCCCCTGATTCCTCAGCCTCGGTCCTCCCAGAGCAGGTCTCGCAAGCGACTTCCGAATTTCGCCTGCCGCTGCCGCCGAACGCGCAACCGTGTGATTCACACGCCGACTGCAGAGAAGAAGAAGCGTGTCTGTTCGATGCACAGAGACGCTGGCGCTATTGTTCACGCGGAACCTGCACCTCGGATCGCGACTGCGACACGGGTGTCGCTTGTCGTCCCCTTCAGATGAGTCAATCATCCAAGCGCATCATGATGTGCACCCCAAAGGGTCGCGCGCCAAAGGGAGCGGCCTGCAACGAACTCTCCTTCGATCCCATCGAACAATGTGAAGCACCGCTCTATTGTTCCCGTGGCACCTGTAGCAGTGCCTGCCAGGCCGACGCAGATTGCGAAGCGGGCGACCACTGCGCGCACCAGAACCCGGACACGATGGGGCTGTGTCTTACGAAGTGCAGCCCCGACAACTGCAAGGGAGAGAACCGGCAGTGCATCAACATCGGCTGGCGAGATCTTTGCGCAGTCCAGGTGGGCAAGAATTGTCTGCTGGACGCCTGTGCGGCCGATTCCGTGTGCGAGCTCAATCTGGAACCCGGCCTGGTCGGATTCTGGTGTGCTCAGCCCTGCTCGCCGCTCGACGCGGGGAGCTGTCCCGGTGGTCACGTCTGTGGGATGGGGAGTGGCACTGCGAGCGTCTGCTATCCGTCATGCGCGCCGCCCCAAGTCCCGTGTCCTGCCGGCTTCGCGTGCGTCAACGCGAACGAAGACTTCACACTCTTCGGCTGCGTTCCTTCGGTCGACGATTGACCGAAGCGGCACGCCCACCAGCTCCCTTCAGCGGCAAAGGCGCTGCGGTCTCGCCCGCCGTCACGACGCAGCGAGCGCGTCGGCGATGGTGAGCAACGTCAGCATGTCATCAGCACCTTCAGGCAACTCAGGCACCGCGATGGCCGTCGCGCTGGTACCTGCGCGCTGCTCGAGCTCGGTCAACAACGCGAGATCCCGCTTCGCTGCGTCGAGCTCACCCTGCGCCATCACCTGCAACCGCGGCAGCGCGGCCTTCGCTTCGGCCGGCAGATCTTCCAGCGACGTCTCATCAGGCCACCGCTTGCTCGTATTGCGCGCGCGGCTGCGGTTGAGCACGAAGCCCCTGAACGGCAGCCCCAGCTCCTTCGTCTTGTCCTGAAAGAAGTGGGCTTCGGCCAGGGTCGCGGGCGCAGGCGAGGTCACCAGTAGAAACGCCACGTCAGGCCCGCTCAAGAACGTGCGCATCGCGTTCACGTCGACGTTGAGCGCCGAGAAGATGCCCGAAAACGTCATCATGAACGCCACCAGCTCGTGCGCGAACTCCTCGCCGAACACCGCGCCGAGGATCTTCTCGATCACCTTCGAGGCTGCCCGCGCCATCAAGCTGTCCCGTTTGGGCAAGAACGCCTGCAGCGCCGAGCTGTCCACCAACCCGGAGAGCCTGCGCGGCGCCTCGAGGAAGTCGAGCGCGTGACGCGAAGGCGGGGTGTCGAGCACCACCAGGTCGTAGCGGCCTTCGTTGACGAGGCGGTGCAGCGCCTCCATCGCGGTGTACTCGTGCATGCCCGCCACCATCGACGAGACCTGCTGGTAGATGCGGTTGCTCAACACCCGCTCGGCATCTTCGGGCGTCTTGGTGAGCCTTCGCACCGACTCGTCGGCCACCAGCTTGGGATCCAGCATCCACGCATCGAGCGAAGCCGGCGCGTGAATGCCCGCGGCGATCTGACGATCCGGCGGCACGGCCACCGGCGTGGGGGGATTGCGCGAGACACCCAGGGTCTCCGCCAACCGCTTCGACGGATCGATGGTCAGCACCAACACCCGGCGCCCTGCACGCGCTGCGGCAAGAGAGAGCGCAGCGGCCGTGGTGGTCTTGCCCACGCCACCTGCCCCGCAGCACACGATCACCCGGCGATTGCGGATGAGCTCACCAATGCGCACCAGCTCGTTCGTCATGAGGTGCGCCCTTCTTTCTCGAGCACGTCGGCCAGCCCGCTGATCAACGCCGCCCCGTGCGCGAGCTCAGGCAGCTCGATGATGGGCAACTTCGTCCCTGCCCGCAGGCGGGCAATCTCGCGGCGCGCCAGCACCGGCCGGCGGAACCCCTCGGCGCCCAGCGGGTTGATGCGCTCCAACGGGCTCTGCAACGCCGACCGCTCGGCGGCGCTGAACGGATCGACCGGCACCCGGTTCATCAACACACCGCCCGTGGGCATGCCCGTCTTCTGCAAACCCTCCAGCAGCTCGAGGCACTCGCTGACCGGCAACGTCTCGGGGATCGCCACCACCCACGCCGCGCCCAGCTTCGGGTCGTTCAAATACGACTGGCCTTCACGCAGCGCCGCCGCGATGGGCCCCCGCGGCACCAGGCGCAGCAACAACTCGGGCAGGCCGGTCAACGAGAGCGTGTGACCGGTGGCGGGCATGTCGATGAGCACCAGCTGATGCTCCGGTTCGCCATTGGAGAGCTTCGCGCGCAGCAAGGTGAGCAGCTGAAAGAAGACGCCCATCTCCTTGAACGAGGGCCCCGCCGACAACAGCCGCCGCAACGCATCGGAGCTCAGCGCCGCGCGCGCCAACGTGCCCGAGCGCAGCACCGACTTGAGGAACAGCTCCTGGCCGGAGCGCGCCAGCAGCACCACGCCGTGAATTCCAGGCGCGACGAGCGTGGGGGCCGCGGTGAAACGATCGCGGCCGAAGTGACGGGCCAGCGGCGAGTAGTCGTTCGGGTCATCACCGATGTCACAGATGAGAACCCGCACGCCCTTGCGCTGGGCCTGGGTCGCGAGGGCGGCCGTCAGCGAAGAGCGGCCCACGCCACCCTTGCCGGTCATCAACACCACTCGCTTGGTGAACAACTCCTGGAGGGAACTCATGCGACAGGTGCATCGCTAGCACAGCCGCATTCCGAACTTCGGGAGTGTTTGTGCCCTTCAGATCCAGGTTTCGGGAATCAGGCTGGCCTTCAGGTCGCGGAAGTCGTTCAGCACGGGCCCCAACTTCGTGGCCGCGTCGCCTGCACCCGGGGTGGCCGCCAGCTTCGTCTGGTACTCGGAGATCGCCGTCAGCGCCTGCGCGCGCGTCATCGTCTTGAAGTTCGGCGGGGTCAGGCCCAGCTCGCGGAAGCCGGCGTCGATCTTCGGGGCGTACGCTTCCTGGAAACGCTGCGAGACGGGCCCGTAGAAGATGAGGCGAATGGTCTGGTCGCGCGTCGCCTCGAGTTCTTTACGCTCGGCGGGCGTGGTCTCGGGGTGCTGAATGAGCCGCTGGGTCGCGTTGTAGAAGTCGCGCACCGGGCCGCGCTGCGTGTCGGGGATGGGGGTGCTGCCGCTGAGCGCCGCCTCGAAACCCGCGGTCAGCTCGCTCTGCCGGGTCTTCAGATCGGCGATGGCCGGGCGCGGCTGGCCGTTGTCGAAGCCGCGCGTCTTCGTCCACACCGTGACGTTCTCGCCCTTGCGCATGCCCTCGAAGGCCTTCTTGGTGATGGCCTCGCTGTCGCCGCGGGTCAGCTTCTCCCAGGCCTTCTGGTGCGCGGTGGCGCCCGAGGCCGCACCGGGTGACGAGCCGTCGTAGGCGACGATGGTCTTCGCCTCGGGGAACATCGCGGTGTACTTCTCCATCATGTTCTCGCCGCCCGAGTAGCAGCCGGCGATGAGCACGTCCTGCACGCTCTTGGCACCTTTGGGCATCGCTTCGGCCAGCGCGCCCACGGTGGGCCAATCGAGCTTGCCGTTGTTCTCGCCGTACACGCCGTAACCGACGTGGTGACCGGAGAGCACCAACCGCGAAGGCGCCTGGCCTCCCCGCTCGGCTTGCGCCCACTGCTGCGCGATGCCGGCCAGCTCGTCACGCGAATCGGCGCCCGCGTTGGTGAGCACGTCGGCGATCTTCCTGGTCTGCTCCGCGGGCAGGCCCAGCGTCAGCGCGAACGACAGGGCGCCTTCGGGCTTGCTCAGGTCGTGGCCGCCGATGGTGTCGTCTTTGGCGGCGTCTTTCACCACGGCGACATTGGTGCCCCGGGCCGTCAGCGCGTCTGACTCGAGCGTCGAGCGGTGCGCGGCGGAGTTGTTCATCGCGACGAAGAGCACCTTGTCGTTCGTCTTCGGAGCCCAGGCGGCCGGAGCAGCAGGCGTCTGCGTCGCGGGCTGATTCGTGGGGGTGGTGCCAGGTGCAGTCGTCGGCGGAGGGCGCGGGGTGCTGCCGATGCGGGAGGACATGGGCGGCAATGTTCACCGATCGCAGCGCTCTTGCAACGAGCGCGCAGGAAAAATTCGCGACCCACCGTTCGGTTCCTTCGGAGGAGGAACGGGGTTCAGCGCTCCGGCGGCCGCTCGTTGAGCACCAGCCAGTACATGCCCAGCTGCCCAATCGCCTTCACGAACTCCTCGAACGACACCGGCTTGCGCACGTAGCTGTTCGCCCCGCGGTCATAACTGGCGATCAGATCGTTCTCTTCGCGCGACGTGGTGAGCACCACCACCGGCAACCGCCGGGTGCGCTCATCGGCGCGCAACTTCGCCAGCACCTCGAGCCCACTCAAGCGCGGCAGGTTCAAGTCGAGCAGCACCACCATCGGCTTGAGCGGCGGTTCTCCATGCAGCAGCTGCAACGCCTCCACCCCGTCGTGGGCGACCACCACCGGGTTGGCGATGAAGTTCTTCGCCAGCGCTCGCACCGTGAGCAGCTCGTCGTTGGGGTTGTCTTCGACCAGCAAGATGGGTGAGTTCGTGTTCATCCCGGCAGCTCCTGGGCCGCGAGCCGTTCGACCGCCGAGCGCAGTTGTACGGAAGTAAAAGGCTTCAAGACCACCCGATCGGGCGCGACCTCATCCAGAAAGGCCTGCGTCTCGGCGGTGACCGCGCCTCCCGAAACGAAGAGAAAACGACTGGCCAGCTGCGGAGAACGCGCGCTCATCTCGCGATAGAAGTCCTTGCCCGAGAGGCCGGGCATCATCAGGTCACACAAGATGACGTCGAACGCTTGATCCTTCGCCAGAATGGAGAGCCCTTCGTCGGCCGAGCCCGCTTCGATCACCTGATGCGGTCGCATCAACCGCTGCGTCACCCGGCGCAAGAAGGGCTCGTCATCCACCATCAAGACGCGCAACGCGCGGCTGCGGGGTTCCTCCACCCGCGCGGGCGGCTCGACGGAGACGGCCTGCCGGGCGAGCGGGAGCCTCACGGTGAAGGTGGTGCCCGCGCCCTCCTCGCTCTCCACCTCGATGCTGCCCCCCACCGCGCTGACGATGCTGCGGCACACCGAGAGCCCCAGCCCGGTGCCTTCACCCACCGGCTTGGTGGTGAAGAAGGGTGAGAACAAACGCGCCTTCACCGCCTCCGACATGCCTTGACCGTTGTCGGCCACCTTCAAGGTGATCATCGATTGATCAACCGTGGCGAGCACCTTGATCAGGTTCTGATCAGCCGGCCTCGCCGGCATCGCCTGCACTGCGTTGATGATCAGGTTGGTGAGCACCTGGGCCAGGCGCGCGGCGGGCGCGGCCACGTGCAGCCCCGCGGCGACCTCGCGCTGAATGCGTGTCTTGTGGCGGTACTCCAGGTTGAGCAGGTTGAGCACCGACGAGAGCACCGCGTTCACGTCGCTGGACGCCTCCGACTCATCGGGGCGCGAGAAGACCTTCAGGTCACGCACGATGGTGGTGATGCGCTGGGCGCCTTCGATGCAGCCCTCGATGAGCTCGGACACCTCCGCGTCGACGCCCGGCTGTTTCTTCACCGCCTCCAGCACCAGAGGCAGCGAGGCCACCAGGTGCGTGAGCGGGTTGTTGATCTCGTGCGCCACGCCGGCCGCGATGGTGCCCATCGAGATGAGCCGATCGTTGAGGCGCAGGCTCTCCTCGAGCTGGCGGTGTTCACTCACGTCGAGGATGGCGCCCACCAGCCGTTCCAGCGTGCCGTCTTTGCGTTCGGCCCGGCCCACCAGGCGCAAGGTGAGCGGCTGGCCCGTCCGGGTGGTGACGCGCACGTCGAGGTCGATCACCTCACGCGTGGAGTGGAGCTGCGCCTCGACCTTGGCCAGCTCGCCGGCCATCAGGCACTGCGAGGCGCTCTGCACGGTGAACTGCGTTCCAGCCGGGGCTTCCATCAACCGCACCGCGCCTTCGGTGCAGAACAGGTCGTTGCCTTCGCGGTTCCACTCCCAGCCGCCGGCGCGCGCGATGGCCTGGGTCTGCAGCATCACCTGCGCTTCCCGGCGCTGGCTTCGCCGCAGCTGCGCGGCTTTCAGCTCGCGCTGCATGGCCATGCCCAACCGGGCCAGGGAGCCCTTGAGCATGAAGTCGCGCGCGCCCGCACGCATCACCTCGGCGGCCGTCTCTTCGCCGACCGTACCGGAGACCAGGATGACCGGCAGATCGGGATCGAACGCGATGGCGGTGGCGATGGCCTCGAGGCCGGAGAAACGGGGCAGCCCGTAGTCGGACACCACCAGGTCCCACGCACCTTCCTGGAGCGCGGCGATCATCTCGGGCCGGGTCTCCACCCGGCGGGATTCCACCGTCAGCCCTTCTCGTTGCAGATGGCGCAGCAGCAGGGCTGAGTCATTGGGAGAATCTTCCACCAGCAACAACCGCAGAGGCCGGGTCATCGCGTTCAGCATGGCACATCGCCCAGCGTGAAGAAGAAGGTCGCACCGCGGCCCTCCTCGCTCTCTGCCCAGACCTTGCCCTGATGCAGGTTCACGATGCGTTTGACCATCGCCAGCCCCACGCCATTCCCGGGGAACTCGGTCTGCTTGTGCATGCGCTGGAAAGCGCCGAAAAGTTTGCGGGCCCAGGCCATGTCGAACCCCGCTCCGTTGTCCTTCACGAAGTAGACCTGCACACCGTCTCTGCAGGTGCGGCCGAAGCCGATCTTCGCTTCGGGGATCTTTCCGGTGAACTTGAAGGCGTTGCCCAGCAGGTTGGTGAGGGCCACCTCGAGGAAGTGCGCGTCGCCCTGCACGATGAGCCCGGGCTCGAGGGTGAACGCCACCTTTCGTGCGGGGCTGCCTTCTTCCAGCCGACGCACCACCACGCCGGCGAGGTGGGTGAGGTCGACCTCCTGGAACTTCATCTCGGAGCGGGTGATCTGCGAGAGCTTGAGCAGATCGTCGATGAGCTCGCCCATGCGTTGCGTCTCGCTGCGCACGCGCTGCAGGTAGCCGCTGGCCTTCTCGTCGAGCAGGTGACCGTAGTCTTCCAGCAACGCGAGGCTCCACCCATCGATGCCCCGCAGCGGCGCGCGCAGGTCGTGCGAGACCGAATAGGAGAACGCCTCCAGCTCCTTGTTGCTCATCTCCAGCTGGCTGGTGCGGCTCTGCAGCTCGGTGGTGCGCTCGGCCACCAGCGCCTCGAGGTGATTGCGGTGCCGCAGCAGCTCGAGCTCGGCCAACTTGGGCGCGGTGATGTCGGAGTTGACGCCCACCATGCGCAGCGGTTTGCCTTCGGGTGTTCTCAGGGTCTGCGCCACGCCCCGGAGGTAATGCACGGTGCCGTCGGGCCAGCGCACCCGGAACTCCGCCGCGTACCCGCCGTCGCCCCCGAGCGCAGCCTGGAGCGCCGCGGTGGCGCCGGGTTGATCTTCGGGCACCACGAACTTCGTCCAGCTCTCGAGGTCGCCGGTGAACTCGGGCTGGGTGATGCCGTAGTGCCGGCACATCGTCTCGTCCCACACCAGCGTGTCATTGACGATGTCCCAGTCCCAGATGCCCAGGTCGGCGGCGCGGGTGGCCAGCTGAAGCCTGTCGAACGACGTCTGCAGCTGGCTGGCCATCTCGTTGAACGAGGTGGAGAGCGTCTGCAGCTCTTCCAGCGGGCTGGAGGGCAGCCGCTGGCTCAAGTCACCGGCCGCGAGTTTACGAGTGGTCTCGGCGATGCGAATCATGGGGCTCGTCACCATCGCCGCCAGCAACATCGCCGCGATGAGCGAGAGCACCAGGGCCACGGCGAACAACATGGCCGAGCGGCTGTTGCCTGCCCTGACGCCGCCCAGGAAGTAACTCTCGGGCACGGCGGTGATCACCACCCAGCCAGGCCGGGCCGCATACGGAGTGGCCTGCGCCAGCCACGTCTCACGGGTCAGCGGTTTGGCCGTGAGGATGTCGAACCGGTACGACTTCGTTTCGCGCAACGACCCGGGGCTCGCGCCCAGGTTCTCCACCGCGCGCCGGGTCACTTCGTCGTGGGTGGTCGAGCCGAGCACCACGCCGGTGGCATCGGTGATCAACGCGCGGCCGTGCGAGGCGATCAACAGCTGCCCCAGCAACAGGTCGAGCTCGAGGGTCGCCAGCTCTGGGTTCTTCTGCAGCGCGCCGTCGAGCTGGTGCGCGATGTTCTGGGCGATCTCCACGTGCAGGCGGCCCGCGAGCTGGTTGGCGGCGCGCTCCGAGCTGCTCGAGGTGACCGACGCGGTGGCACCCACCATGGTGAGGATGAGCACGATGAACGGCGCGACCAGGAACGCGCGAATGGGCAGACCCCGCCGCGGCGCGCTGGCGCCTTCACCCGGGCCGCTCTCCCACAACCACTCGTCGTGGCCAATCAACCGGTGCCGCACCGAGCCGGGGCTCTCTGCCCAGAACACGCCGATCTTCCGCGCCACCGGGAGCACCACCAGCATCGCGAACGGCGCGAGCAGCCAGGTGATGGACGTCGTGAAGAAGAGGGCCGGGGTGATGTTCCGGTACGACAGCTCGGAGGTGAACTTGTCGGCGCAGAGGTAGCCCCACAGCTGCGGCTCGATGCTCATGAAGACGAGCACGAAGACCGCGTACCAGCCCCAGGTCTTCAGCTTGCGGAAGTCGGGGTCTTTGCCGATGAGCTGGTGCGCCACCCAGAAGCAGGCGGGGTTGATGAAGTAGCCGGGCAGCCAGTCGAGCAGGAAGCCGGGCGGCACGCCTTCGATCAGATCGGAGACCCCGTAAGCGAACGGCACGGCCAGCAGCGCGGGGTAACCGAAGATCAGAATGCAGACGAAGACCGCCAGGTCCTTGAGCGACTCGAAGGTCTGCGCGCCGGGCACCAGCACGATGAACGAGCCCAGGTAGCCCGAGAGAATGATCACCAGGAAGGTGATCACGATGCCCAACAGGGCCTTCACGTCCCAGCTCTGCAGCTCGCGCCCGAGACCCCAGTGACCGGCCGGTCTGAAGGTGAGCCCGCCGAATGCGCAGACCATCAACAGCGTGCCGACGATCGCCCCGAAACGGCCCCACACCTCCAACACCGGCAGGGGGATCGCGCGGAACACAGCCTCGAGCCACTGAATGGCTGCATCCATGGGGTGCGAGGTAGCCCCTCAGCCCCAGAATTTCCACCACGGCGCGGGTCGGGGCGGCTCTGGTGGCGGGCGCGGAATGAAGATGGCCACCCCTTCTTCAGGCTCGCCCTCTTCCAGCAACGGCTTTCGTTTCGCGGGCAAAGCGCGGCGGAACGCCTCGAAACCGGCAGGCAGGCCGTGCTCGAAGTCCCACTCCTCCAATGCAGCCAGGCAGGGTTGGCAGGCGCGCGCGTGTTCCGCGAAAGCGCGGGTGCAGCCCTCGTAGCGGTAGATGCCGTGGAGCGCCGCTTCGGTGTCGGGCGAGTGCAACGTCATGGGCACCCAGCCTGCGGAGCCCAGCAGCTTGCGCTGGGTCTGCGGGCGCAGCAGGTACAACCCCGCGTCACCCGATTCGAAGACCATCAGCTGCAACGCGGAAGTCGAAGCGCCGTGGTCTCCGGCGATCAACAAGGCGTCGGCGGCGTAGCCGATCAACGCGTCACCTTCGGCGTCGGAGGGCAGCGCGCGGCCCACCCACCCGGCGAGCAGCTCGCGGGGCGGAGGCTGGCGGCCGGTCAACGCGAAGACCTTCGCTTCGGCGGCCCGGGCTGAGTCGGCGTACCAGCCGATGAGCGCACTCACCACCTCGGAGAGCTCACCGCTGGCCTCGGCCTGCAGCTCGACCTGCAGCCCCAGCGCACTGAAGAACTCATGCTGCTCGCGACTCGAGGTGCGGGGTGGAGTCACGGGGCCTCTTGTCCCCGAAGCCGCGCACGAAGTCCATGTCAGGCCATGGTAGACCGTGGATCCCGTGCTTCGTCTTCTCGTGCTCCTCTGCATGCTCCCGGTCGCTGCGCACGCGCAAGCCCTGGTCAGCGCCATCCTCGATTCAAATGGTGTCTCCGACGCAGCCTTGCGGCGCGCGCAACGGGCCACCGAGACCGCGCTCAAGCAGGTCTCCAGTCTCGCCGTGGGAGAAGGGCCCGCCTTCAAGAAGGGCGCTCCCCGGAAGTGCGGCGAAGACTGCGCACGCGAGCTGGCGAACTCGTTGACGGCCGCTGGCGTGGTGCTGCTCGACCTGCGCTCGATGGACAACAAGGGAGACCGCGTGGCGGTCGAGGTGCAGCTGTGGATCGACGGTGAACGCGTCGGGGTGAAGAAGGGCGAAGGGTCGATCGAAGGTTTCGAAGCGGCGGTCAAACCGGTGCTCGAGCTGCTGCTCCCGGCGTGGGCGCGGAAAGGCTTCGGAGGGCTGCGGCTGCAGATCGAACCCGGCACCGTGGTGAAGGTCGATGGCCGGCTGGCCACCAGCAAGGTGGGCGACGTGCTCGCCGTGCCCGCCGGCATGCACCAGGTCGACGTGGTGTTCGCCGAGGGCCACGCGGTGTTGCAGCGGGTGCAGGTCGACGAAGGAAGCAGGGTCAAGGTCGAGGCACTCTCGCCCGCCGAGGCCATCACCGGCCGCGCGCCCAAAGGCACCAGCACGCTGCGCGGGGTGAGCTACGGCGTGTTCGTGGCGGGGGCTGCGGCCATTGCCGGCGGTCTGGTCGCCGGTGCGCTCGGGCGTGGAACCGCTGCGGGGCTGGCATCGTGTCAGGGCGACAAGCGGGATTGTCAGACGCTCGATGAGGTGCAGGCGAAGCAGGCGCAGGCCGAGGCGTATGCGACCACAGGCAACGTGATGCTCGGCGTGGGCAGCGGGCTCGCGGTCACCGGTGTGGGCCTCTTCATCATCGATGCGCTCACGGACTGATCAGATGGCGCGAATTGATCAGCTCGTGAGGCCCTCACCCCGACCCTCTCC
>JANODF010000807.1:0-14286 GCA_031412555.1 Archangium sp.
CCCCGGCCAGGACAGCGAGTGCCAGTCACGCGCCTGCACGATGGGCGCCTGCGGCCTGAGCCCCACCGCGGCAGGCACCGTCATCGGCATGCAGCTGGCCGGCGACTGCAAACGCAATCAGTGTGACGGACAAGGCGCGTCGGTCGCAGTCGACGACGCCACCGACCTCTCCGACGACAGCAACAGCTGCACCGTCGACGCGTGCCTGGCTGGATCCGCCACGCACACGCCGGTCGCCACGGGCACCGCCTGCAGCGCCGGAGTCTGCAACGCCACCGGCCAGTGCGTGGGCTGCGTCGGCGCGGGTGATTGCCAGGCCCCCACCAACGCCTGCCTCGTCGCCACCTGCACCACGAACACCTGCGGCACCGCGCCGAAGGTCGATGGCACCACCTGCAACGATGGCAATGCCTGCAGCCAGAGCGACGCCTGTCTGGCCGGCACCTGCACCGGCGCCAACCCCGTGGCCTGCACGCAGCTCGACCAGTGCCACGTCGGAGGCACCTGCGATCCCTCGACGGGGACCTGCACCAACCCCAGCAAGTCCGACGGCAGCACGTGCAACGACGGCGATGGGTGCACCCAGAGCGACACCTGTCAGGTGGGCACCTGCACCGGCGCCAGCCCCCTCAGCTGCAGCGCGATCGATCAGTGCCACGTGAGCGGCACCTGCAACCCCTCCACCGGCACCTGCAGCAACCCCAACAAGGCCGACGGAATTGCCTGCAACGATGGCAACAGCTGCTCGCAGGTCGACCTGTGCCAGAGCGGCACGTGCACCGGCAGCAACGTGCTGACGTGTTCAGCGCTCGATCAATGTCACCAGAGCGGCACCTGCGACCCCGCCACGGGCACTTGCAGCAACCCCACCAGGGCCGACGGCACCGCCTGCAGCGACGGGAGCAGTTGCACCCAGAGCGACGCCTGCCAGGCGGGCACGTGCACCGGCAACAACCCCATCACCTGCGCGCCGATCGATCAGTGCCACGTGGGCGGCAGCTGCGACCCGGTGACCGGCGTGTGCAGCAACCCCAACAAGGCTGACGGGAGCAGCTGCAATGACGGCAACGCCTGCACCCAGAGCGACTCCTGCCAGGCGGGCTCGTGCACCGGAAGCAACCCCGTCAGCTGCACCGCCACCGACCAGTGTCACCTCGGCGGCACCTGCGATCCCGGCACGGGCGTCTGCAGCGGTCCCCCCAAACCCGATGGAGCCGCCTGTAACGACGGCAACGCCTGTACGCAGGTGGACTCCTGTCAGGTGGGCGCGTGTACCGGCGCCAACCCGGTCACCTGCACGGCGATCGATCAGTGCCACAACGCCGGCACCTGCAGCGCCGCAACCGGCGTGTGCAGCACCCCTGAGAAGGCCAATGGCAGTGCGTGCAACGACGGCAACGCGTGCACCCAGTCGGACTCCTGCCAGACCGGCACCTGCACCGGAGGCAGCGCCGTCACCTGCACCGCGAGCGATCAATGCCACAACGCCGGCAGCTGCAACCCGGCCACGGGCGTCTGCACCAATCCCAACAAAGCCACCGGGAGCGCCTGCAACGACGGCAACGCCTGCACCCAGAGCGACACCTGCCAGACGGGCGTCTGCAGCGGGGCCAACCCGGTCACCTGCGCCGCGAGCGATCAGTGTCACGTCGCGGGTGTCTGCAACACGGGCACGGGCGTCTGCAGCAATCCCAGCAAAGCCAACGGCAGCGCGTGCACCGATGGCAACGCCTGCACTCAGAGCGATTCCTGCCAGGCGGGCTCGTGTACGGGGGCCAACCCCGTCACCTGCGCCGCGAGCGATCAGTGCCACACCGCCGGCATCTGCAGCTCAGCCACCGGCGTGTGCAGCAACCCCAGCAAAGCGAATGGCTCCGCGTGCAACGACGGCAACGCGTGCACGCAGACCGATGTCTGCCAGACGGGCGCGTGCACCGGAGCGAACCCGGTCACCTGTTCGCCGCTCGATGAGTGTCACGCTCCTGGGGTTTGCGACGCCGTGACGGCCGTCTGCAGCAACCCCATTCGCCCCAACGGCACCCCGTGCTCCATCGGCGGGTGCTCGGCTGGTGTCTGCGCCACCTGGTGACGGGTTCCCTCTGCGCTGCGAAGCCCGCGTCCCCACGAGCCGTTCGGGGCGATGCGGAAGCAGTGATGGTCGATCCGCTCACCGGCCTTCGCACGGCCGCATCGGATCCACGCAACGAAGGCGCTCCCGCCGGACAAGAGTGACCTTTCCGTGGCTGCAGGCCGCCACTACGGTCTGCCTGCCGCCCCGGCATCGGAGGTCCACGTGAAGAAGCTGGCGACACTGCTGATGCTGACGGGATGCACCGCGAGCGTGGGCAGCCTCGAGCCTCCTCCGGGTGCGCCGCTCAGGGCGATGACCGATGCCGGCGACACGGCCGACGCGGGCCCACTCGACGATGGCGGCTGCGCAGGGGAGCGCGAGTCGGCAACGGAATATTTGCGTCACGCGTCGATCGCGCTCCGGGGGGCGCCCCCCACCCGCGAAGAGCTCGAAGCGGTGCGAGCCGCGGGCGATGTCACACCCGCGCAGATCGACGCCATGATCCAATCGCCGGAGTTCCTCGACCAGGTGCGCACCTGGCACCGCGCGCTGCTCTGGCCCAACATCGATCAATTCAAGATCCGCGCTGCAGGGCTCGTCGGCGTGCGCCCGGGCACCGGCAACGGCTTCTACCGGAACAAGGACGACATCTCTCCCGACCCCGCGATGATCGGTCCCGATCGAGCCGACTACGCCGACTACGCGCTGGCGATCGGCGTGGGCAACGACTCACTGGGCGCCGAACGCGGCAGCAACTATCCCGGTCACGCCGCGTGTGATCCGCAGCTGCTCTACCCCGACCCCGTGACGAACGGCCCGCAGCCGACCTACGTGGGCGCCGATGGTCAACCGCACGCCTACTACGACGCCGACGGTGTCCCGAAGCCGTACTACGACGCCAAACACTGCCCGAACTATTGCCTCAAAGACGGCGCAGACGGCATGACCGTCGATGACTTCGCTGATCAGACGACCGCGGGTGCCGAGGCCAGCCCCCACTTCCTCGATCGCCCCAATCAGCGCTGCGCCGCGGGCTATCACCGGGTGATCAACCCCTGCCAGACCGCGCTCGTCTCGCAGTTCACGACCTTCTGGGGGCGGCACCACGAGGCGCAGTACCAATTCAGAAAAGACGGCTACCGCCTGGTCGAGCACTACTGGTCGAAGGGCGTGAAGGTGAAGACCTGTGCCTACGAAGCGCAAGACCGGCTGGTGGGTGTTCGAGATGGCGCCTCGTGTGCGGCCCCCGGTACCAACCTCAGCTCGTTCGGCCACGATCCCAGCTGCGGCTGCGGGCCCCTGGGCCGTTTCTGCAATCCCTACGTACCTGGCTACAACACCGACCTCGAGTCGCGCTCCATCAACCGCTTCCGGCACGCGCTCAACGAAGAGCCCATTCGAATCATCCGCCGGGTGATCGAAGAAGATGAGGACTACTTCGAGATCTTCAAAACCCGCAGGGCCCAGGTGAACGGCGCGCTCGCGTACGCGTATCGCTACCAGACCGAAGCCTTCAACGGCAGCTCACCCTTCAGCTTCACCCCACCGGCCGCGCAAGCCCAGATTCCTGATCTCCCGTTCGAAGAAGACGGCTGGCAGGACTACCAACGGGGCGCTCACAACGCGGGCATTCTCACCACGCCGGTCTACAACCTTCGTTTCGCGACCTGGCGTTCACGCGTCTCGCAGTTTCGGCAGGCCTTCATGTGCAGGCCGTTCGCTCCGGCGAGCGATGCGCTTCCTGCCCCCGGCGACACCTGCTCGCTCGAGCCCAACCTGGCCAAACGTTGCGGCTGCCAGGGGTGCCACGCCGCGCTCGAGCCGCTGGGCGCCTTCTTCGGCCGCTGGGCAGAACGCAGCCCGGAGTACCTCGACCCCGCGCGCTACGCCTCGTACGACGCCGTCTGCGCGAACGTGAACCCACCCGACGGCAACGGCTGGAACCCCGCGTACTGCGCGGAATACGTGCATCGGGTCGACTCGAGCGCGATCGGGCCCGAGGGCACGCCGTACTGGGGAAAATTGCGGGCGTATCTCTACCGCACACCCGAAGAAGCGCAGCGCATCGACATCGGGCCCGCGGGTCTGGCCGCGCTCGGGGAAGAATCGGGAGAGCTGCAGAGCTGCACGGCGAGGACCGCGTGGAAGCGGTTGATCGGCCGCGATCTCACCGCGGAAGAAGAAGCGACGGTGCTGCCCGCGCTGGTGAAGTCGTTCGATGCATCGGGTCATCGCTACAAGGCGCTGGTCCGCGAGATCGTGCTGCAGCCCGCCTTCAGGAAGGTGAACTGATGCGAGCCCAGGCGTTCCTTTGCGTGTTGCTGGCCAGTGGGTGCGCCAAGAAGGAAGAGAAGGTCGTCGCGGGCGCCGCGGTGCCGGTCGACGTGACTGGTTTTTCGCTGCCACCGGGCCATCCCGCGGTCGACGTGGCCGGACAGCCTGCAGGTTCGGTCACCCCCCTTCCTCGCAACGGCTCAGGCCACCAGCCAGCGCGCTTGAGCGTGGATCAACTGCGTGCCGCGCTGCTCCGCGCGACGGGTCAGTCCTGGGTGGGCCGGCTCACCGTGGCAGACCCGCAGTCTCCCAGCGGCAGCACGCTCGTCGATGACGCTGATCTGCTCGAGGCGTTCGCCAGTTCGCTGGGCCGGCCCGACTATCGAAACTCGGTCAACGAAGGCCGCGAGCCCGGCGTGACGTTCTCCAAGCTCGCAGGTGATGCCGCACGGTTCACCTGTCGCGCCGGAGTGGCCGCCGACGTGCTCGAGCCAGACGCCCGTCGCCGCTTCATTCTGCACGGCGCCGCGCCCACCGACACCGTGGCCACCGCCGAGACCGCCATTCGCGCGAACGTCGCCGATCTCGCGCTGACCTTCTGGGGTCGAACCCTCGCGCCGCAATCGGCCGAGGTCGATCAGCTGGTCCGGCTCTTCGAGCGCGTCTCCACCGCTTCGGCCAGTCGGGATGATGCGGGCACCACGCGCCTGGCGGGCACTCCGCTGGATGGCTGGCGGGCGGTCTGCATCGCGATGGCCACCGATACGCGGTTCCTCACCTACTGACAGGGCCCTCATGAACCGCACGAACTTCAATCGGCGCACGTTCTTCCAGGCGCTCGGGGCCCTCTCGGGCGCCGGCCTCGTGTCGCGCTTCGGCGCCGGCAACACAGCGCTCGCTCAGGTGCTGCCGCAGACGAGCCGCCGCTTCATCTTCTGCTACTTCGGTGGCGGGTGGGATCAGCTGCTCTTCCTCGACCCGCGCGATCCCGGCATCGACGTCGCCCGCACTCAGACGCAGGTCAACTACGCCCAGTTGGGCAGTGAGTTCCCCCAGCAGCCGGTCACCGCAGGCAACCTCACCTTCGGCCCCGCGGTGCACAACCTCGAGCCGCGCTACGCCACGCGCCCCCGGCTCACCGACTTCGCCTCGAAGATCGCCATCGTGCGTGGGCTCAACATGGGCACCCTCGGGCACGAGGTCGGCTACCGCTATTTTCTGACCGCGCAGTTTCCGCAAGGCATCACCGCGCGCGGCAGCAGCCTCGCCACCGAGCTCACCGGCCAGATGCGGGTGAACGCGCCGATGCCGAACCTCGCGCTGCAGATCGAGAGCTACAACGACAAGTACCCTGCGGCGGCAGGCGCACTTTCGGTCAACTCCATCGACGATCTGCTCGCGGTGCTCGAGCGCCCCACCGCGCTGCAGGAGAGCGACGTGGTGGAAGCCGCCCTCGCCGAATACGAGAACCGCGCGGCCGACTGTGCGATCAATCTCTACGACCGTACGCAGCTCGTCACCAACATGCGCCACGCGAGCAATGCCTCGCGCAGCCTCTTCACCAACAAGGTGGTCGACAAGTTCCGCTTCGCGACCGCCGACGACGCGCAGAGCCAGGCCATTCGTGCGCAGTACGGCTTCAGCCGTGGGGAGGCGCAGTCGCCTGGTGCGCGCGCAGCGCTCGCCGCGCAGGCGATCAAGCTGGGCATGTCACAGGTGGTCTCCGTGAGCATGGGCCTGGGTCTCGACACCCACGGCGGCAACAACCTCGCCCACGCCCGAAGTCTCTACCCGGGCATCAGCGCGCTCGCGGCGCTGCTCGACGACCTCTCGAAGTCCGACGCGCCTCCTGCGCTGCAGGCGCTGGGCGGCGACAAGTGGATCGACCACACCACCATCCTCGCGTTCAGCGAGTTCGCGCGCACGCCGATGTTCAACCAGACCAACGGCCGCGATCACCACCTCTGCAGCTCGTGTCTGTTGATGGGCGCCGGCATCAAGGGCAACCAGGTGCTCGGCGAGTCGTCGATGATCGGCATGGGAGTGGGCCGCTACGACGTCACCGCGCGGCGGGTGGTGCAGACCGGCGGTGAAAACCTCGTACCCGAACACATCGCGGCGACGCTCCTGGCGAGCGCTGGCCTCGAGTACGACTACACCGGCCTGCGCCAGTCGCCGCTGTGGGCGCTCATTTCATGAGAGCTGCCGTCGCGTTGTTGTGCGTCTCGGCGTGCTCCGCCCCAGGCCCCATCGCCCTCCGGGTCGAGCCGGTGGAGCGCGCGCCGCTGCAGGTAAAGCGGCTGGCGACCCCCTCGAGAGCCGCGGCTGCGTGGGCCGGGCCGGAGGGTGACGGGCTGCTGGCCCTGGAGAGCGGCGAGCTGCTCCGCGTCGACGCCGCAGGCAACACGCTGTTCGTACTTCCCGCAGCAGGTGAGCCCTCGACGACCCGCCCCACCACCGGCTTCGTAGAGCGAGACGCGAACACGGTGCTCGCCCTGGGGCCCGAGGCGCAGTGGGTGCTCACCGATGGTTCACGCGCGGCGGTGCTCCCGGAGTTCCTCTCGGCCCCCACCGGCCTGGGTCACGCCGGGCGACGCGTGTTCTGGGCTTCGCGACGAGGGGTGCACACCACGATCGACGGCGCCTGGGTGCGGCTCGATGATGCAGCTGGGCCCGTGATCGACGCGACCACGTTGATCGGCTCAGACCAGGGCGCCTGGGTGCTGCGCAGCGCTTCGTTGCAACGGGTCTCGCTCGACGACGGCATTGAGTGGACGCGCACCGGCCTGAAGGCGAGCCACCTCGCTTCGATGGGCGATGGGCGGGTCGTGGCGATCACCGACCTCGGCGTCTCGATTCTCCGAGGTGATGAGGTGACGCATTTCGAGCGCGAAGCAGCGGGAGGAAAGCTGCTGCCCACCGCCGTGTCAGGCGGAGGAGGCTTTGCGTGGTTGTTGTGGGGCGGCTCGTTGTTGCGCACCGACGGCACGCGCTGGGAAGCCTTGTTGAGCGATGCCGCGTTCGGACCCACGGCCACCATTTCGGTCGATGTTTCGGGGGCCGCTGCGCTGTTGATCGATGCCGACGGACAGGCGTGGCGGGTGCTCGCGCAAGAAGCGCTCAGGCTGCGCGGTCTCGCGGAAGAGAGCTGGATCACCTCGGCCGCTGACGTTCCGCTGGATGCGGTGGTCGAACCCGCCCTCGCCCCACTGAGTGTCAGCTACGCGCTCGATGGGCTTGCCCTGGCGAGCCGTACCGCAGCGCCCTTCGGCTGGGGCACGACAGGAGAGGCAGTGCGAACCCTGATGGGCCTCACCGAGGGTACACATCACGTGGACGTCGAGGTGCAGCTCGCAGATGGAGGCGTGCTCAATCGAACGCGGACCTTCTTTGTGCAGTCCACGCCGGGTGATGGTGGCTCGAACGACGGCGGCTCCGTGCTCTCGTACGCAGCTGACATCGCCCCGCTCTACGAAACCAACTGCGCCCGGTGTCACAGCCGGGCCGTGGCGCGCGATCTGTCGACCTACGCCACGCTCACCGCCGACGTGCCCCGATTGCGAGCGGCCATTTCCAGCCGGCGCATGCCTTCGGACATTTTGCTCGACCCGGCCGCATTCAATGCGCTGCTCGAGTGGATCGACTCGGGCGCAGGCCCCTGATCGACGCACGATTTCCGCGCAACTCGATCTGACGTTGCGAAAGGTGCGTCCCCCTATCCGATTGGCCGACTCCCCTGATTTCTGGCGGGGCGCACCGGGTAATTCGGCCTTACCCGTTCGCCCATGGACAAGATCCGATGGGCGAGGTGGTCGAGGCTGGTTGTCGTGGCGGGGTTGATTGGGGGGTGCCGCGAGCTGCCAGGCACCCCGCCCCCGAACATCAGCGATTCAGGAGCCGATGCTGGAGAGATCCGCGACGCGGGAACGCGCGCTGATGCGGGCGCCGACTTCGACGCAGGTGAGGCGTTCGATGCGGGAGACGCGGGTGTTGATGCAGGCACCGAGGTCGACGCGGGCAGCGGCTTCGACGCCGGCACGAAGGTCGACGCTGGCGTCGTGCTCACGACAGCGGGCCTCGTGTATTCGCCCGATCGCACGCAGTCGCCCATCGACCGCGCGCTGGTGCAGCGGCTTCGCGACATCACCTCGGCGGGCACGGGGCGTCACGACGTCTTCGCCCGCGTGGGTGACTCGGTCTCCATCGGCTACTCCGGCGGCGCGACGGGCGGCAACTTCCTCAACTGCTTCGACGGAATTCTCGAGGGCACCGTCTCGTGGGACGTCAACATCCGTCTGGGAAGCCACGCCGCGCTGGCACCCACCATCCACTTCTTCAAGACCACGCCCATGCCCGCTGGCTACACGTGCTGGTCGCGCATCAGCCTCGCCACGCGGGTGGGCGTGACCGCGAGCTGGCCGATGGCAAGCACGCCTTCGCCCATTGATCAGGAGCTCGCCGCGATCAACCCGCGCTTCGCGGTCGTGCTCTACGGCTCGAACGACATCGGCTGGGGCGGCATGGAGGCCTACCCGGTCGCAGATCAAGTCGAGCGCTACGAGAAGCACATGCGCCGTCTCACCGACCACCTGATCTCCAGGGGCGTCGTTCCGATCCTCAACACGATGCCGCCCGATGGCGACTACTTCAATTACGTGCCGGCCTTCGCTGGGGTGGTGCGCGCGATCGCCCAGGGCCGCCAGGTGCCGATGATCGATCTCTACAAGGAGATGATCGCGATGGGTGCGCCCTACGGCCTTCGCAGCGATCGCACGCACCCCAGCCAGCAGAACTACAACACCTGCTGCTGGTTCGACCCGACCAGCCTCGCGACCTGGGGCGCCAACCTTCGCAACCTCATCACCCTCGAGGCGCTCGATCGCATGCGGCAGGTCTTCGAAGAGGGCGTGCCCAGCCTCGATCCCGGAGCGCCGCGCGTCGCAGGCGATGGCACGGTCGCCTCGCCCATCTCCATCACCCAGGTGCCCTGGGGTGAGCTGCGTGACCTGAGACGTGCCACCGTCACCGCGTCAGGAACGCTCTCCTGCCCCGGCGCGCCGGCCGTGACGGGGCCGCAGAACCTGTACCGGCTGGTGCTGACGCGCTCGACCGCGCTGCGCGTGTTGGTGCTCAACGGAGGCCTGGGTGGACATCAGGTGAGCCTGCTCACCGGCACGGACCTGGGAAGCTGCGTGAAGAGCGACCCGCGGCTCATCAGCACCACGTTGGCGGCGGGCACGTACTACATCGCCGTCGACGCGCTGAGCGCCACCTCGGGCACCGAGTACAACTTCTCGGTCACCGAATGCATCGCCGGCGACCCGGAGTGTTGAGCGCCGTGGTTCAATCACCCCGCCGTGTTCTTCGATCCGCGCATTCACCCTGCAACCTTGACCGACCAGGATCTCGAGACCCTGCAGATCTTCGGTGTGCGCGCGGTGCTCGCGGTCGCCGACGCCACGGCGCACCCCGCAACCCCCGAGGGGATCTTCGCCCACTTCGATGAGCTCCTCGGTACGCAGCTGCCCCGGCTGGAGCGCTCGGGGCTGCGTGCGTGGGCGGCGCTGGGCGTTCACCCCCGCGTGCTGCCCCACCGCGGGCTGGGCCAGGTGCTCGAGGCGCTGCCCGGCTACTTCAAGGGCGGCAAGGTGCTCGCGTTGGGTCAGCTGGGGCTGTCGAAGGGTGATGAACGCGAAGAAGAGGCGCTGCTCGAACAGCTCGCCCTCGCGCATCAGTTCAACCGGCCCGCCATCGTGTCGGCGCCCGGCATGGAGAAAGAACGCCTGACCCGCAAGCTGCTCGCGGTGCTGCAACGCTCGGAGCTGGAGGCCAGCCGCATCCTGGTCGACGGGGCGGTGGGCAAGACCGTGCGCATCATTCGGGAGCTGGGCTTCTACGCCGGCCTCACGCTCCACCCCGATCACCTGACCGTGGAGAAGGCGGTGGCCCTGGTGCGGGCGCTGGGCCCGGAGCGGCTGGTGCTGGATACCGCCGGGGGCGACGGCGCCAGCGACATTCTCGCGCTTGGCCGGGCCGCCCACCGGCTGGCCAAGGGGGGTCTGAGCGCCAAGGTGGTTCGGCGCGTCACCCGCGACAACGCCGCCACACTCTTTGGGGTTCAACAGCAGGTGTGATCTTTTCGGTAGAGTCCCGGCGCCTTGGCTGCTGACTCACCCGAACACACCGTCGTCGTCCACGTCACGCCCGGGGAGATCCTCGATCAGCGGTGGCGCATCGAAACGCGCATCGGCCAGGGAGCGATGGGCAGCGTGTTCCGCGGCCGCGACCTGCAGGCCAACAAGATCGTGGCGATCAAGATCCTCGCGCCCGAGCACTGCCGCAAGCCGAAGGTGGTCGCGCGCTTCGAGCGTGAGGCCGAGAAGATGACCAGCCTGCGCCACAACAACATCGTGGCTTTTCACGGGCACGGGCGGCGCGGGGTGCTCCCGTTCATCGTGATGGAGTTCCTCGAAGGGCTCACGCTCTCCGACGTGCTCGAGAAACACGGCGGGAAGATCGGGATCAACGAGACGATCGCGATCGTGAAGCAGATCTGTTCGGGCCTCGCGTTCCTGCACGCCAACGGGCTGGTGCACCGCGACGTGAAGCCGCAGAACGTCTTTCTGGGTGTCGGCGGCCGGGTGATCATTCTCGACCTCGGCGTGGTGCGAGATCAGGCCAACCCCGGCCTCACCCGCCCCGGCGCGATGGTGGGCACCCCGTATTACATGTCGCCCGAGCAGATTCTCGGCGTGGAAGACATCGACCAGCGCACCGACGTGTACGCGCTGGCCGCGGTCACCTTCGAGTTGCTCACCGGCCGGCCGCCGTACCTGGGGAACAACAACTTCGAGGTGCTGTACGGCCACAAGAACACGCCGCCGCCCGATGCCACCGCGCTGGTGAAGACGGTGCCGCGCAGTGTGTCGCAGGTGCTGATTCAGGGACTGTCGAAGCGGCGCGATGAAAGGCATGACTCGGTCACCGAGTTGGTGACGGATCTCGAGGCCGCGGCCGGTGCGCGGAAGATCGATCTCGCCAGGGCGTTCAACGTGGCGCCGGAGATCACCGCGCAGAAGACGCGGCTGGTGCCGAAGCTGAAGGATCCGCCCAAGCCGATCCGCGCTGACAGCCGCGAAGTGCCGGAGGCCTCGAACAGCGACGTGGTGTCAGTGCCCGGTGTGCCGCTGGGTGGATCGATGTCGGCCACCGGCCAGTCGGGTGAGCAGAAGACCGTCATTCATCGCTTCGACAAGAACGAGCGCACCTTCGTGGGGCCGAGCCCCTCAGAGGTGGAGACACGCGCGAGCAACCCGATCGATGCGCCCACGCCGACCAAAGGGCAGCTGCGAGTGGTGGTGACCGCGAAGGGTCGTGCAGCGGCGGCCTCGGTGTTCGTGGGCGGGGAGAAGAAAGCGGTGACGCCCTGCACGCTCACCCTGCCCGCCGGCCCTCAGCGCATTCGCATCGAGCTGGAAGGCTTTCGCCCGGTCGAGCGCTGGTCAGACGTCGCGGCGGGAACGTCGACGAATCTGCGAGTCTTCCTCGAGAAGGCTTGAGCCAAGTCGCGCTTTGTAAACTTTGATCATGAGGGGGCGCACTGCCGAGTGCCCCTCGAGCGCGTGGATTTTGTTTACTCATCGCAGCTTACAAGTGCACTCGCGGTCTGCGGCGCATCGGGCAAGATCGGGGTGAGCCGCAGGCCAGACATCGCAAACCACGCTGCCCCAAAGCGGTGCTGCACATGGACTGCAGCCAGCGCCTGGTGGACGGGGACAACGAGGCAACCACCTGAATCGGTTCGCCAAACGATTGGCACGCATGCCGCTTGAGGGGCCGTCGCGGTTTCACCCTCTTCGGAGTCGCCATGCGCCAGCCCTTCCTCTTCCTGTGTCTCTCCCTCGCAGCGTGCGGTCCTCAAGAGAGCGGCGGTGTTCTCTGTAGCGTCGATGCCGACTGCCCTCGGCCGCTGGTCTGTGCCCGTGACCGTGCGCTCTGCGTCACCTCCGACGGCGGGACGTCTGCGGATGCAGGTCAAAACACTTCGGATGGCGGTACCGCACGTCGTGATGCCGGTGTCGACGCGGGCGCCGAGGCCGATGCAGGCGCCGCTGAGTTCGATGCTGGCCTGCCGGTGATGCCCTTCGATGCCGGAATGTCATGCACGCCGCGGCGCTGCTCCGACGTGGGCGCGACGTGCGGCCCCATCGACGACGGCTGTGGTGGCGAGGCGAACTGCGGGACCTGCAGCGGCCCGCAGACCTGCGGCGTGGTGACGCCCCATCAGTGCGGTTGCGTTCCGAAGACCTGCGCAGCGCTCGGCGCGAACTGCGGCACCAACGTGCCCGACGGCTGCGGCGGAGTCATCGCCTCCTGTGGAGTGGCTCCTGATTGTGGCGGTGGGCAGTGGTCCTGCGATCGCACCTCGTTCTCCTGCCGCTGTGCACCGAAGTCCTGCGCCGACCTCGGAGCGACCTGCGGCACCAACGTCGCCGACGGCTGCGGAGGAACGATCCCCTTCTGCGGGAGTGGGCTGAGCTGTGGTGGAGGCCCATTCTTCTGCGACACCACGATCAATCAGTGCGCCTGTCGGCCGAAGACCTGCGCTGACCTCGGAGCGACCTGCGGAACGAACCTCCCCGACGGCTGCGGCGGCACCATCACTTCGTGTGGCGTTGGGCAGAGCTGCGGCGTGTTCCAGAGCTGCGGGCAGCAGCTGCAGTGCGTGTGCAACAGCACGGTCGACTCGCCCGACGATCTCTTTCAGGACACGAACTGCGACGGCATCGACGGCAACGCGAGCCGCTCGGTCTTCGTGTCGACCACCGGCAACGACGCCAACGCCGGCACCAGGACGGCGCCCGTCGCGAGCCTGGGCCGTGCACTGCAGCTGGCGAACGCGATCAACCGCCCCGACATTCTCCTCGCGGCTGGGACCTACTGGTCTCCGGTGGGCTGGACGAGCGGTGTGAATCTGTTCGGGGGCTACGACTTGCAGTGGCAACGAAGCTCGACGGTGCGCGCCACGCTGACGGCTCCGCCCACGGGTTGGGCCATTTCGGGGCTCACCACGTCGACGCTGATCGAGCGCGTCAACATCATGGGGATGAGCGCCACCAGCGCCACCCAGGCTGCGCAGGCGCTTCGGGTCATCGACAGCGGCGCCTCGCTTTCACTTCGTTTCGCGACGATCGCAGCGGGCAGTGGCTTTTCAGGGGCCGACGGTGCCGCGGGTGCAGCAGGCCTCGCGGGCAATCGCGGCTCGAACGGCAGCGGCACGAGCGGTGGCGTTGGGGGCCTGTCTTCGGGTGGCACGCCGGGCGGTGGCTCCGGAGGGACTGGGGGGACGACCGCGTCTGCGGCGAGTGCCGGCGGACCGAATTCGACGGGCGGCGCGGCGGGGGCAGCCGCGTGCACCGTCGAAGGGGGAGCGCGTCGCGGGGGGCGTGCCGACAACGGGGCCGCGGGCAACGCGGGCGCCCCGGGCACGGGGGGCGGGGCGATGAGCGGGCAAGGTCAGCTGGGTGCCGATGGGCGGTGGTCGCCCGTGAGCGCTTCCGGGGCACGCGGCTTCACCGGGCAGGGAGGCAGCGCAGGTCGGGGTGGTGGCGGCGGCGGCGCAGTCGTCTGTGCGGCCGACAACGAGCCTGGTGCCGGCGGCGGCGGGGGCGGTGGTGGTGGCGCGGGAGGCACCGGCGGTCAGGGCGGGCAGTCAGGGAGCGCGACCATCGCCCTGGTCCTGATCAACTCACGCCCAAGCCTGAACGACGTGCGCCTGGTCACCGGCACCGCGGGCAACGCGGGGCTCGGCGGCGCTGGCGGGGCGGGCGGCCCAGGCGGTGCCGGTGGCAACCAGGCCGGCGTCATGAGCCACGTCAACGTCTTCAACGTCGCGATCATCGGAGGAATCGGAGGCGAGGGCGGTGCGGGTGGCCCGGGCG
>JANODF010000808.1:0-3099 GCA_031412555.1 Archangium sp.
GCTGGGTGGGCAACTTCCTCGACATCCGCCCGATGATCAGCATCAACGCCGGCGTCATCAGCACCGTGGCGAAGATGAGCGGCAAGGCCGACGTGGTGCAGAAGATCGACGACTACGTGAGCTCTCGCCTCGACCCGAAGACGGCGGTGTGGCTCGCAGTCGCGCACGGCAACGCGCCCGAGAAGGCGAAGGCAGTCGCCACCCGCCTTCAGGAGCGCTACCGCTGCGAATACACGCTGGTGCGCCCGCTCTCGCCGAGCATCTACCTGCACATGGGCCCCGGCAGCGTGATGGTGTTCCTGTTCCCGCTCGACGGTCTCAGCTTCCGCCCGACGCCCCCTTGACCGTCGTCCCAGTGGCCCCGTTGCGTTCGGATCTTGCCGTCGACGATCTGAAAGAAGCCGGACCCGCCTCCGATTCACTGACCGCGCAACATCGACACCACCCAGCCCACGTGGCGGCCGCGCGCCGTCGAGAGCCCATGATCACGCACGGTGTCGCTGTTGAGCACCCGCGCGTGCGCCTCGAGGTTCGTGTGGAACACCGAGCCCGGAATGATGGCGCCGTTGGGCATCACCTGCCGGCCGATGATGCGCATGCGCGAGAGCACCTCGAGTGAGGTGAGCCGCAGCAACTCGTAGCGCTGCGCCTCGAAGCCCGGCTGCACCGAGACGGCGACGATCAGCTTGCCGAAGGTCGGGTCTTTGTTGACCAGCACGTCACCCGCCTCGAAGCCCACGTCGAAGCGCACGTTCACCTCGGCCAGGCCCTTCACGCCCGCCGCGTGCATTGCCTGGAGCACCTCGGCCGACTGGGGCACCTCGAGCGAATCGAAGATACCCGCGTTGGGCAGGAACAAACCCTTCTGCCCATCGCGCGGATCCTTCAAGTCACCCCGCCACGACTCGGCGTTGATGCGGAACTCGCGCGCCACGTGCGTGTTGATCACATCGGCTTGCGCGAAAGGAATCGGCCGGCCGCTGGCGATGAGGAACTGGAGCCCCGGCAAGTCGAGCGGCGCCAACGAACCATCGGGCTGCCGCACCCGGTGCGCCTCTTCGGTCACCGGGTGTTCCACCTGAATGCGCGTGTTCATCTCGAGCAGGTAGAACTTGTCGTCTTTGTACATCAGCTCCACCGTGCACGCGCCGACGTAGCCGCAGTCGTCGGCGATGCGGGTGGCGATGGCGCAGATGCGCTCGGTCAGCGCGGGGTCGTTGCGCAGCAGCGCGGGGGGCGCCTCTTCTTGAATCTTCTGGCTCGCCCGCTGCTCGGTGCAATCGCGCATGCCGAAGTGGCGCGTATTGCCGAACCGATCTCGCAACACCTGCACCTCGAGGTGAATCGTCTCGGGGATGTTCTGCTCGAACATCACGCCGGCGTCCCACCCGTTGGTCTTGATCTCCCCGAGCACCCGCTGCACCGCGGCAGGCACACCCGCGGGCTCGGCGATCACCGCCTGTCCACGCCCGCCGCCTCCGTTGGCCGCCTTGAGCCGCCCGGGGAAGGTGAAGTGGCCCGCCGCGTGACCGGCCGCGATGGCCGCGATGATGGCCTCGGCTTCGGTCTCCTGAAGCACGATGCCCGGCGTCACCGCCGCGGGGTCGATGGCCTGCGCGAGCTGACGGAACTTCCGCTTGTCGCCGGCGCGCTCGACCACGTCCTGCATGGGGCCGATGAACACGATGCCCTCTTCGCGGAAGAGCTGAATGGCAGCGCTGTTCTCGGCGAGCGGGCCGTAGCCCGGGTAGAGCGCTGAGCGCGCGAGCTCGGCCTCGGCCATCGCTCCGAAACGGGCTGCGTAGGCGGCGTGAATGCGTTCGGCGATCTGCCGCGCGTTGGCGTAGCTCTCGCGGAAGCTGCCCTGGAGCCCGATGGTGAACCCGCCCGAAGCTTTCGCGAGGCGCACCTGCAACGAGGTGGCGTCGTCCTGCTCGCTGAAGAGCACCACGGGGTTCGCGCCGAACCTGATGGCCTCCCGCACCGCGCGCACGCCCATCTCGCCCTTGTCGGCCACGATGACCCAGGCGAGGTCGCCTCGCCCGACGGTGGTGGGGGGCAAACGGGCCAGGTCGTAGGTGGCCAGCTCGATCAGGTCAGCCGCGTGCGGCGCGCTGGCCATGAGCGACGCCGCTTCCGCAGCGAGGCGCTTCCGCAGCACCTGGGCCAGGTGCGGGTGGCGGTGCAGCGCGACCAGCAGGTTGAGCGCCTCTTCACCCAGGCCCTCGTCACCCTGAAGCACGTCTCCGAACGCAGCCAGCGAACGCGTGGCGACGATCTCCGCCCAGACTGATTCTTCCGAGATGACGGTGCGCGCGACCTGCACCCGCGCCCAGAGCCGCCACAACCGGGCAGGCCCTTCAGGGTGCTTGCGGGCCAGCGGCGGCTCCCAGGCGAAGTGCCGCAGCCAGGTCTCGCCGTTGGTGATGAGGAAACGCAAGGACACCAGGCGGTGACCGAGGCGGCCGAGCGGCAAGGAGCGCAGCTGCTCCAGCCACGCGTCGGTGGTGAGCGCGGCGAAGACGGCGTTGCAGCCGATGCCGACACCGCGCGGACCGATGCAGGCCTGCACGGCGTCGAGGAGGGCGTTGTTCGGGGTGACGGTCGATTGCGTACGCACGGGACGCGCTCGTAGGAAGCTCCGGGCCCATCCTCAAGTGCTCATGCGTTACGCAGGTGCGCAAACTGGGTGGCACCGTTCGCCTCGAGAGGGTTGGCGGGAATAGAAATCGGTCTCCAACACCGTTCGCCCCGAGAGCAGTCGAGGGGCCAGTGTGAGGTCACCGGAGGCGGATGCGGATCGGCCCCTTCGCGGTCGACGGGTCGACGACCCGGCCGGACTGGGTGATCTGCACGACGCCCGCGTCGGCCAGGCGTCGGGCGGCCGCGCGCGTCGGCTCCATGAGTGTGCGCCACGTGTCGCCGTCGCCGCCGATCCGACGAGCGACCTCGCTCGGACAGATCGTCGCGGAGCGCGCCCGTTGGTCGAGCAGCTCGAGGATCTCTGCTTCGAGTTCCCGGTCGCCGTCGGTGACTCTGCGGCGCCGACACGCATCGGAGCAGTACCGGACCTGGTCCCAGTTCGCGGCCCAGGCCTTG
>JANODF010000809.1:0-7133 GCA_031412555.1 Archangium sp.
AGCGCGTCGAGGCCGGAAAGCCATTCCGCGCGCGGGGTGAGCGACTCGAAGGTGTGACCGTAGAGGCTGTAGACGGGCACGCCGGTGCGGCGATCACGCGCCACGTCGTCGACCGCCACCATGTACTGCGCCTCGCCGCGCACGCCGTGCTCCGGGCCGAACAATGCGCCCAGGGTGACGCCAGGCGCCTCGTGCAGCAGGTCGATCAAGTGCACGAAGCGTGAGTCGACGCTGGTGGGGTTGACGATCGCGCCGACCCGTTTGCCCTTCAGCGCCGCGAAGCCGTTCGCCGACTGCACATCGATGCCGAAACGCATCACTTGCCTTTCTTCTTCGCTCCGAGCTCGAACTCGAACACCGGCTCGCCCTTCTGCTTGGAGTACTCCGCGTCGCGCAGCCCGAAGTACACGTGGCCGAGCAGGAGCGGATCTTTGAGCGTGTCCTCGAGCACGTCGACGCCTTCTGCGACGCCCTCCTTCGAGATGCGGGCGCGCAGCTTGTACTTCCCCATGAGCGCCCGGTTGGTGAGCTTGCGCTCGTCGAAGAACTTCCCGAGTGACGCCTGCACCGACCAGTACACGTTGGTCGGCGCACCTTTCGCCTTCTTCTTGGGGAGCTTGAAGTCGGCCTCCAGCTTCTCGACGGCTGCGACGCTCTCGGTGCGGCCGGCGTCGATGGCCACCACCTTGCGGTACTCCTCGAGCGCTTCGTGGAGCACCCCTGCGTCCATGCGCAGGCGGGCGATCGCTTCGTGGGCCTCGGCCCGTTTCGGATCGCGCGCGAGCGCTTCGAGCCACTGGCCTTCAGCACCTTCGAGATCTTTGCGCGCGTAGCGAAGCTCGGCGATGCGCAGGTTGGGAACCGGGTTCTTCGCGTCGACCGCCGCGATGGTCTGAAGGATTCGCTCTTCGCCTTCCACGTCGTTGAGCTCGCGGTACAGCCCCGCGAGACGCTCGAGCACCGGGAGCTCTGGATTGCCCAGACGCACCAGCCGGTCGTATTCCTTCGCGGCGGCGGCCTTGTCGCCCGCTTCGTACCGGAGCTGAGCGAGCATGCTGCGCGCTTCGCGATCTTTCGGGCGAAGATCGGCGAGCGCCTGCGCAGCGAGCACCGTCTCGGGATCTTTCGCTTCCTGCGAGAGCTTCACCAGCACCGCCAACGCCGAAGGTTGTTCGGGCTGCGCCTTGATGGCCTTGCGCAGCTCGACCCGCGCTTCGTCACTCTTGCCTTCGGCGGCCAGCGTGAGGCCGAGACCTGCGCGGGCGAAGGCGTCTTCACTGATGGCCAGCGCCGCCCGGTACTTCTGCTGCGCCAGCGCGTAGTCCTGCTTCACGCGGGCGACGTCGCCCAGGCCGATCAGCGCGGGGTAGAACTTCGGATCCTTCTTGAGCACCGCCTCGAACTCGGTGCGGGCCAGATCGCTCATGCCCTTCCAGTGCGTATAGATGCGGCCCATGCCGTACCGAACCCACGGGTTGTCGGGGAAGATCGTGGCGATCGCCTTGAGCTGATTCCACGCGTCGTCACTGGGCAGCGTGCACCAGGCCACGAACACGCGGGGCATGGCGTCACCGGGTTTGGCGCGCGCCGCGTCCTGGTATTTCATGCGCAGCGTGTCGACGGTGCCGCGGTAGCTCGCCGCTTCGATCTTCTGAAGCTCGGCCATCGTCGGCGCGACGGGAGGCAGGACCTCAGGAGCAGCTTGCGCCGCACTCGCAACCAACAGGACGGTGACCAACACTCTCACCGGGCTAGCGAAGAACGGGACGGCGCCAGACGCAACTAAAGGCTGCGGGTGAAACAGGGAGAGGCCCCCACACCGGTCTCCCCGAGCGAAGTCGAGGGGGCACTTGCCGCACGAAGCAGAGGTGGCATCTCGACTTCGCTCGATGCGAACGGTGCTCATCGGCTGCTCGGCTTCAGCTCGCGCAATTGCCGAGCGGGAGGATCGATGGCCAGCCGCAGCTTCTGCGCCTCACCGCTGCGCCCCTGAGAATCAAGCAGCGCCAAGAGCTTCCGCCCCGCGAGCACCTTGAGCGGCCCGACCATCAACAGGGCCCTCAACTCCTTCTCCGCACCCGCCGCGTCACCCGACCTCACCAACGCCTCGGCCAGCTGCAGGCGCGCGCCGTTCGCCTCGGGGTGCGCCGCCACGTACGGCCGCAACAACCGCGCAGCCCCCACGTCATCACCCTCGGCGCTCAACACACCCGCCAGCCGCACCTGGGCATCGGCGTAACCCTCGCGCAGCATGAGGGCCACCTCGAGCGCCCGGCGCGACTCGTTGCGCCGACCCGCTTCATCCGCTGCGAGCGCAAAGAGGTAGTGAGCGCGCGGGTTCTCCGGAGCCAATGAACGGGCGATGTCGAGCTGCTCGAAGGCCTGCTCCGAGGCGCCTTGTTTGAGCTGCAGCCGGCCGAGCTCCACCCGGGCCATCGCCCAGCGGGGGTCGCCTGCCACCGCGATTTGCAACACCTCGAGGGCAGCCGCGTCGTCGCCGTTCTGCTCCAGCACCGACGCCCGGTCGAGCGGAGAGGCGGCGAGAATGAGCAGGAGCGCCAGCATGGGGGACCAGACCTACAGCATTCCTCCGGGGCGGGCACTTGCCTTCGAGCCGGTCACGGGCCACAAGCGCGCGAATGCCGCTCGTCAGGAACTCAGTGCCGCTGCGACAAGCTCCCGCATGTCGCCGCCCGATTCTCAGCTACCCGACCCGCCAGGTCCCGCCATGGAAGTGAGCGATCGCACCCTCGCCTCCCTCGGCTTCGACGACATCCGCACGGCGCTCGCCGGTCGATGCCGCACCGAAGTCGGCCAGGAGCGCGCCCGCGCTCGCGGCTTCCTGCAGACCCGTGACGAGGTGCAGGCCTCGCTCACCCTCTCCGAAGAAGCCCGCGCGCTGAAGGCCGAGCCGATCACGTTGCCCATCACCGGCATCGTCGACGTGCGCACCTCCATCGATCGCGCCTCCAAGAGCGGCATGTTGGAGCCCCGCGAGCTCATCAACATCTGCCAGGTGCTCTTCAGCTTCGAGCGCAGTCACGAGCTGCTGGTCGACCGCCGTGATCGGTTACCGGGTCTGGCTGCGTTGGGCCAACGCCTGCCCGTGCTCACCAAGCTGGCCACCCGGCTCGATCGCAGCTTCGAAGCGAGCGGCGAGATCTCGGATCGCGCCAGCACCGATCTGCGTGACGCGCGAGAGACGGCGCGCGGTCTTCACCGGCGCATTCGCGGGCGCCTCGACGAGCTGCTGCGCGACGAAAAGTTCAACGAGACCCTGCGCGAGGGCTACTACTCGGTGCGCAACGATCGCTACGTGGTGCCGGTGAAGTCGAGTCACCAGCGTGACGTGACGGGCATCGTTCACAACGCCAGCCAGTCCGGTCAAACCCTGTTCGTCGAGCCGGCCGAGATGATCGGCATGGGCAACGAGCTGGCGATCGCGCAGTCGATCGTGCTCGAAGAAGAGCGCAAGGTACTGCTCGAGCTGTCCGGCCTGGTGGGCCGTGAAGCAGGCAAGCTGGTCGACGGTGTCGACGCGCTGTCGTCACTCGATGAACTCGAGGCGATCGCTTCGCTCTCGAATGATCTCAAAGCCGCTGCACCCCACCTGGAGCCCGCCGATGGTGTGCTGGTGCTCAAGGGGCTGCGCCACCCACGGCTGATGCTCAAGGGCGGAGAGATCATCTCCAACGACGTCGAGCTGGGTGACGCGCGTTCGCTGGTGGTCTCGGGCCCGAACGCCGGCGGCAAGACGGTCACGCTCACGGGCGTCGGGTTGTGCGCCTTGATGACGCGGGCGGGGTTGCCGATTCCGTGTGATCCCGGGTCGCGCATTCCGCTCTTCAATCAGGTGCACTCGGCGATCGGAGATCAGCAGGATCTCCAGGCGGGGCTCTCCACCTTCTCGGCGCACGTCACGATGTTGCGCGACATCACCACCGTCGCCAAACGCGGCGCGCTGGTGCTGATCGACGAGATCGCGGCCGATACGGATCCCCGTGAGGGCGCTGCGATCGCCACGGCGGTGCTGGAAGATCTGCTCACCCGCGGCGCGATCGTGCTGGTCACCACGCACCTCGAGGAGCTCAAGGCGCTGGCTCACCTCGATCCCCGCTTCGTCAACGCGCGCGTAGGCTTCGACGGCAAGCGCATGTCACCCACGTACCGGCTGCAGATCGGTTTCGCGGGTGCTTCGTCGGCCATCGACATCGCGCGGCGGGTCGGTCTCTCCGAGTCGATCTGCGTGCGTGCGCACGATCTGGCGATCAACACCGGCGGAGCGCTGAGCAAGGCGCTCGCGGCGGCCGAAGAGGAGCGCCGCAAGCTGCACGAGCAGCGCGACGTGGCTGAGCGTGATGCGCGCGAAGCGAAGATCGCCCGCGAGCAGGCCGAGGCCGAACTCTCCGCGGCGTCGAAGAAGCGCAAAGAGGAAGAAGTGAAGTTTCGCGAGGCACTGCGGGCTGAGCTGGAGTTCGCCCGAAATCAGATCCGCGCGATCGTCGAGAAGCTCGAGACGGAGAAAGGCGAGAAGGCGCTCAAGAGCGCGCAGGCCGTGGGTGCTGAGCTCACCGCGCGCATCAACGAGCAGACCTCCGCCGAGCGGGGAGCGCGGCAAGAGCTCAAGGGCGATGCACGTGAACTGGCGCCGCTCGAGCTGAAGGTCGGAGCGCGGGCGCGGCATCGTTCGATGGATGCGGAAGTGGAGATCATCGAGATCAACGGTGAGACCGCGACGGTGGCTGCGGGTGCGCTCAAGATGCGGGTGCCCGTCAGTGAGCTGGGGCCCGCCACCAGGGCGAAAGAGGTCGCGAAGTTTCCCGGTGCGAACAAGAAGGAAGCGCGGCTCGAGAAGGTGAAGGAGGTCGCGGCCCAGGTGCTCACCCTGGCCAGCCCCACCATCGACGTGCGCGGCGAGCGGACGGAAGATGCGATGCGGAAGATCGATCAGTTCCTCGATCGCTGCACGCGCAACGGTGACGAGGCAGCGATCATCATTCACGGTCACGGTACGGGCGCGATCAAGCGCGACCTGCGCGACTCGCTGAAACGATCGCCGTACGCGAAGTCGTTCCGGCCCGGTGACGCGAGCGAAGGCGGCGACGGCGTCACCGTCGTCATCTTTTGAAAACCGCTCCCTGCGCGAGCGGGGAGAGGTCGGCCGCAGGCCGGGTGCGGGGCTCGACTCCAGAGCCCGAACGGCCCCTCACCCCGACCCTCTCCCCGCTGGCGCAGGGAGAGGGAGACGTGCGCAAGAACCGGGTGGGCGAGAAGGCTTCAGCTTCTTACGGTGGCCGCATGAGCCCCTTCGAACGCATCGCCGGCAGCATCACTGACCTCGCCACCCGCCCGCCGGTGTTGAACGACCTGGCGAGCCGCGCGGGCATGAGCCCGTTCCACTTCCAACGCACCTTTCAGAAACTCGTCGGAGTCACCCCGCTCCGTTTCCACCAGGTGATCAGCGTTGAAGCGGCGAAGGAGGCCTTGCGTGAATCACGCAGCGTGCTCGAAGCCGCCTGGGACGCGGGCCTCAGCGGCCCTGGCCGTCTTCACGACGCGATGCTGCGAATCGAGCGCATGACGCCCGGCGAATTCAAAGCCGGCCCTGCCCTGCGCTGGAGCGAAGCGAACACAGGCCTCGGCAAGCTCACCATCGCCGCGACCTCGCGTGGCCTCTGCGGCATCTCGTTCTGGGGCCTCGACAGCATCGAAGAACGCTGGCCCGGTTGCACGTTGGTCCGCGACACGAAGGGCTTGAGCACCGAGACGGCCCAGCTCGAACGCCTGCTCGAGGGCGAGCACCTCACGAAGCCGCTCGCGGTCGTGCTGCACGGAACCGATCTTCAAGTCGCAGTCTGGCGAGCCCTGATCCAGATCCCCAGCGGAGCAGTCGCCACCTACGCGCAGCTCGCCACGCAGGTGAAGAAGCCGAGCGCCGTGCGCGCCGTCGCCAGCGCGATCGCCGCGAACCATCTGGCCTGCCTGATTCCCTGCCACCGGGTGATTCAATCGAGCGGAGCCCTGGGCGGCTACCGCTGGGGCCCGGAGCGCAAGGCGGCGCTGCTGGCCGACGAACTGGCCTAGTGGCCCAGGTTCATGAAGACGGCCGAGAGGTTCCCGGGCCCGTTCTGCACAATCTGGAAAGTTTCCCCCTTGCGGACGGGCATCGTGAAGCCGGACTGGGGCTGCGGGTAGTCGATGCCGTTGCAGCCGCCGTAGGCAGAGGCGTGCTGGCGAAGCTCTGTGGAGTTGATGAGACCGCCGATCTGCACGAGTCCGCTGTTGCAGGTGCCGGTCGCCGTGACCTGAACGAGCAGGAAACCGTCCGAGCCAGCGCTGTACTGCGCGTTCACAGCGATCGACTGGGAGCCGCCAAACACTCTGACCGTACCCGTGACGGCGAGCGTCCTCCCACTGGCCCCGAGCGAGCTGTCTCCGCTGGCGGTCAGATTTCCCCCAGTGACCAGCGACGCACCGGTGACCGCGCCCGTTCCGGTGATGGCCCCTGCACTCACCGAACCGGCGCTCACCGACCCAGCCGTGGCGATGTTGTTCGTGCCGACCGCGCCCACCTTCTGCTCGAGCCAGGCTTTCAGGGTGTTGAAGTTGCCGTTGACCTCACTGGCGAGGGCCGGCGAGTTGGGGCTGAAGGTCGTGAGCTGTGCAAAGGCCACCGTGCCCACCACGGCGAGCGCCGCGAACCACCGCGCACGCGGCCGGCGAGGGGCCACCACACCCGTGCTGGCCGCCTTCATGCCGCCGACGAAAGCAGCGCGCCAGCCCAGAATCTCCTGCTCCGAAACACCGTGACGGCTCGCGAGGGTGGCGGCGGTGATGTCGCCTTCGATGAGGGCGATCAGCTCGAGCGAGGTCGTTTTCATCGAGTGGGTCTAGCACCGAAACCGAGCGCTCGACTGATCCGCGGAGGAACGCTACGGACGGATTCATCATGACCCAGCCGTTGAAGCTCGGCAGCCTCGAGCTCTCCAGCCCCTTCATCCTCGCGCCCCTCGAGAGCGTCTCTGACTGCGCCTACCGTCGGCTGTGTTGGGACCGCGGGGCCAGCCTCACGTGGACCGAGATGATCCGCGCGCGCGGTCTCGCCCGGAACAACAAGCGCACCCTCGAGCTCA
>JANODF010000810.1:0-1816 GCA_031412555.1 Archangium sp.
CGCGTGTCGAAGGGCCGGAGGCGGCCGCGCGGCAGGACGATATGGCCTAGAGCCCGTGCATCCAGCTTGGAAGCTTTGTGTTCGAAGGCGATGAAGAGGAGCTACAGGGGTGGTACGCGCAGTGGCGTTTGCCTTCCATGACCGAGCTTCCCGGCTGCGTCGGCGTGCGCAAGCTCGTCTCGGTGTCGGGCTGGGCGAAGCACGCAATCCTGCACGAGTTCACGTCCGTGGCGGCACGCAACCAGAACTTCGTCAATCGCGAGCGTGAAATACACCCGGACAAACTGGAGTGGTCGGAGAGAATAACCGGCCAGGTCGTGCATTCGCCCGGAGCGCCCAACGTGGCGACGCGCATCTACTCCGCAGTGAAGGGTTAGCCCCCGCGCTTCTCACTGGATGCGGATGTTCGCCTCGCGAATGATCTTTTCCAGGCGAGCCATCTCTGTCCTGATCAATGCCGCGAACTGCTCGGGTGAGTTTGCCGCAGCCTCGACACCGTCCGCCGCCAGCCGCTTCTGAACGTCGGGCAGCTTGAGCACGGATTCAGTCTCGCGATTCAACCGATCGATCGCTTCGCGCGGCGTGCCCATGGGCGCGAGCAGCCCGTACCAGGTCATCAGCTCGTAGCCCGGCAGGCCTGACTCGGCGATCGTCGGAACGTCGGGCATCGCAGCGGACCGCTTTGCCGTCGATACGCCGAGGGGGCGCAGGCGCCCGGTGCGCGAATGCTGAAGGGCGTTGACCGCGCTGGTGAATATCATGTCGATCTGCCCGGCAATCAGGTCTACGGCTGCCGGACCCGCCCCCTTGTACGGCACGTGCGTGAGCGTCACGCCGCTCATCTTCTGCAGCAGCTCGCCGGCGAGATGGCCCGTGCTGCCGGCGCCGCCCGAACCGTAGTTGATGTGGCCGGGGCGGGCTTTCGCGAGCGCGAGGAACTCGGCCATGCTCTTTGCCGGCAATGAAGGATGCACGACAAGCACCTGCGGCACGATGCCGATGAGGGTGATCGGCGCCAGATCACGTACGACGTCGTACGGCAATTTTCCGTAGACGAAAGGATGGATCACCAGCGATCCCGAGACGAATAATATGGTGTAGCCGTCGGGCGTTGCCTTGGCCGTGGTCGCGACTGCGATGGTTCCGCCCGCGCCCGGGCGGTTGTCCACGATGACCGACTGGCCCATGCGCTCGCTCAGCTTCTGCGCAATGCTGCGCGCCATGATGTCGGTGCCGCTGTTGGGTCCCGGCCCGACGATGAAGCGCACCGGTTTCGTCGGATAACTCTCGGCCGCCCTCGCGCTCGCCGCCATGGTGATCAGCACGCCGGCCAAAGCCAGGCCAAAGCGGCGGGGCCGAAGCTTGAAGCTCGGCCCCGACCGATTCTTATGGCGTATCACGGTTGATGCTGTTCACTTGTGGGTTCACGAGCTTTTGCGGGTGCCCTTCGGCAAACGCAACGGCGTTCTCGAAGGCCTCTCCGAAGTAAAGCTCGTAGGTGCGATGCTCGAGCCACGCGCTGTGTGACGTGCACAGCGCGTTGGGGAGGCGCAGCAAAGGGTGCTCGCCGCGAAGCACGGGCTCGTCGTAGTAGACGTCGACCGCCGCGAACCCCGGTCGGCCTTGCGACAGCGCATGCTCGAGCACGCCCGGGGCGATGAGCTCTGCCCGCGCGGTGTTGACGAGCAGCGAATCGGTTTTCATCGCAGCCAGATCCGCCGCGCCCACGATGCCGCGCGTCTCGTCGATGAGGCGCACGCAGAGGCTCAGGACGTCCGAGCGCTCGAAGAGCTCGCGCTGGTTGCCCACCATTTCG
>JANODF010000811.1:0-11687 GCA_031412555.1 Archangium sp.
GTCCAGCCGTAGGCTTCGAGTACCGCGCGGTCGAGATCGAGGTGGAGTGCTCGCAGCGCTTCCAACTCTGGCGTGCGGCAGTTTGGATCCTTCAGCTGGTTGTAGGTGGTCGTCAGGCCTTGCGTCTTCTCCACCATGTACGCCCCACGCGCGTCGTAGAGGCACTGGCCGATAGCCTCGAGCAACGGCCACTCCTTGCGCGGATCTGCAGCGGGGAAGGGAAAGTTCTCAAAGGCCTCGGACGGGGAGTAGTTCAGGTCTTGCTTCATCGTCGACGAGAGCAGCCAGGCCCAGACAGACTGCATCCGCGACTGCATGACTGCAAACTGCGCCATTCGAGGCAACGCGAAGCAGTTGAGCTTGTGGGAGAAGACTCTGCCGGCGGGTTGGAACGACACCATGAGGTGCTTGGTGACGATGCAGGTGACCAGCACCTGTGGCATCTCAGCGATGGTCTCGTACAGCGCCGGAGTCTGCTCCCCAAAGAGCCACCAGTATCGGGCCCTAATCTCGCGATTCTGAGCGAACCGCTCAGGTCTTACCAACTCCTCGATGCGTTCGTAGAGGTCGGGCCACTTCTTCGCCTCCTCTTCGCTTAGCGACAGGAACTTCTGGCCCGTTTTCGTCGGCAGATCAGAAAAGCAGATGACGTAGCGACTGAAGTCCTGCGTCGGGCTGGTGTTGACCTCCTCGCCTCCGATGTACGGGAAGATCCGCTCGGCGTTGCGCGGGTTCTTCTTCACGAGCTCATCGCGCTCTTCGGGCGTGAGCACAAAGCCCATACCCAGTACGTACGTTCCAACGAAACTCAGATTCTCATTTGATTTCAGAACGACCGGATCGGGCCGCTCAGGCTTCCCTCGCAGTCGCGAGTTGATGACCGACACCACGAGGTCGTCGAGCCGACGCTCGTGATTCGTGCTCTCCAGCCCCTCCACGTTACGGCCCTTGGCCACATGAGCGACCGCCACTGCCACGTTCGCGAGGCCCGGCCACAGCAAGCTCCTCGTCGCATCGTAGATGACGCCGCCGGCATCGACGATCACCTTCAACCCCGACGCTCGCGTGTCACCCTGCGAGATTGTGTTGGTCGCGATGAGACCAAACGTTCCATGAGAGCAGAGCAGATCGAACGCGCGCCGAAAAAAGTGCGCCGACAGGTCTGCGTTCCCATGCGAGCCCGGGTGAATCGTCTGCAGCCAGGGAATGTACGAATCGCCACCCGACGCCGAGATGTTGTTCTTCCCGGCAAACGGCGGGTTCCCCACGAAGGAGTCGAACCCGTCGCGGCCCTCACCGAAGACTTCGGGGAACTCCAGCTCCCAGTGGAAGGGCTGCGTCGGCACGTCAGGGTGCTCGTTACGCAACTCCGCGACCAGTTCGCGGATCGCAAAGGCCCACGGCCCTGTCGTTTCCTTCGCCTCACGCGGAGCGAGCAGATGAACCTTGCCAGACAACTGAGCCAACAACGCCTTACGGGCCTTCTCCTTCTTCTCAGCGAAGAAGGACGCCACAACCAGGTCCCCGATACCGCGCGCGACCTCCAGCGACTCCTCGGAGAGGCGGTGGAGAGACTCCAGTTCCGTGGTGTCCGGCGGGTCTCCGATGGCGTGAATCTGAATGCGCAGGTCCTCCGCCGTGCGCACCAGCTTCGCGACGTGCGAGGTGAAGACCGTCGTCCACGGGCCCGCCTCTTCCTTCTCCCACGTGAAGCGGGCGATCTGCTGCTTGCTCAGCCCAACCAACGAGTCCCCACACTTCAGCGCGTGGTCGAGGAACGTGAACGGGTGGTCCTTCGCGAGCGTGAAGAGCCACAGCGAGAGCTTGGCCAGGTTGACCGCGAAGGGGTTCTTGTCGACGCCGTACAAACAGCGCTGCGCGACGAGGCGCCGTGCACGCAGCACCACGTCTTCATCGGGCGGAACTTTCGGGGTTTCTCCGTGGCGAGCCCAGGAATCCTTCAGCGCGTCCCCCAGGAAGCGGCAAGCCTCCACCAGGAATGCGCCAGACCCCATTGCCGGGTCGCAGACCTTGAGCGCCAGGATCTCATTGGGGGTTGGGTTCGATCCCAGACCCTCGATGATCGGCCTGAGCGTCTTGCTCACGATGGGCTCGGTCAGCGAACGCGGCGTGTAGTGCGAGCCCGAACGCCTCCGCTCCTCGCCCGGCTGGAGATACAGACTTCCGAGCGGCAGCACCGAAGTCGAGGTCGGTGAGATGCGGCGGTCGAGTGCAACCACCAACTCATCGACGGTCTTCGCCGCCTGCACCGCCTTGAGCGTGTTGCCGGTCACCTCAGACTCCGCAGCCTTCAGCAACTCGCCACGCTTCTTCGAGGCCAGCAGTTCCTCGAGATTCACCACCACGTGCTTCGGCCGCAGGGAGAGGGAAGGACCCGTCGCAGTCTCGAGCGCGAAGCCCATCATCGACTCGTAGACCGAGCCGATCTGCTCGACGTCGAGCGCACGATAGGAGAGCCGCTCCCCATCGAGCACGAGCAGGTTGCGCAGCACCTTCAGCACCACGCCATCAGGCACGCGAGGAATCGAGGGCAGCTTCTCTCGCTTGTCTGCTGAGAAGGCCGAACCGCGCGGCCTGCCTTCGAGGAACGGATAGCTGTTGGGATCGAAGAGTTCGCCGTGCCGCTTCGGCAGCGCGAAGTCTGCGTGCGACCCGCCTCGATAGAGCAGGCGAAACAGCGTCACCAGCCGCGCCCAGGCTCCGAAGCGCTGATCCATCACGTCGGGGTAGCGCGACTCGTCGTCTCGCAGCGACTCGAACAGGGCAGTGACGGAATAGTGCTGCAGGTACGTCGCCGTCTGCGGCATCAGCCCGCGATCCTCTGCGTAGAGGACGAAGACGAGCCGAAGAATGGTGGTGAGCAAGCCGCCGTAGAGTTCGTCACTCGCTTCGGCCCGCCGAAGCTCCCGAAGCAGATTGCCCTTCACCGCGGCATCAGCCGCCTCGAACCCACGCAGCAACTCCTGGAGCCCAGCCAGCACCTGCTCCGCCAGCTTCGTGGAGACCTCGTTCTGGTAGCGGCGCGACTCCTTCAGAATGGTGAGCAGCCGCTGGTCTTCGGGCAACGTGAAGACCCGGTCGGCATGCAACAACATCTGCAGCGCCCCGAGGATGTCGCGGCCGCTCGCTTCGCACATGTCGGCGACCTTGAACGTGGCTGAACCCGCGGTCTCCCCGCCGCTCGGCGCGAAGACCAGTCGAATTGCGTCGCCGTTCGACAACACGCCCACAGGATTTCCGGTCTCGCGCAGGAGGCGCTCGAAACGCACCTGCGGAGAGGCGTGCCAGCCTTCGGGCTTCACCGGGAGTTCATCGAACGAGGTGTGCGCGGCGAGCTGCTGCAACAGCACATGGCCACCCTCAGGCAGCGGAGCCACGTGCGTCGGCCTCAACGTCTCCTGGTACTCGGCGAGCACGACGTCGAACGCCGTTCCCGGCTCGACGACGTCAGCATCACCCCAGCGCAGCAGCTCCTTGAGCAGCCTCGGCAGGCTCTCGACGAGCTGCGCGTCACCCACGAAGCGTCGAAACCACTCCTGCTCCGCCAGCAGCGCCTTGCCTCTGTTGACGTACGCGCCAGCGCGAATCAGCGCGGGAGCCGTGACCACCAGCCCGACCGGTTGAACGAAGCCGATCCAGTCCTTGTGAGTCTTGAGTTCGTAGTCGTTCGCCATCACCTCACCCCGTCACCGGCCAGAGATAGACCAACCCCACCGGGTCAACGCGAACGGTCTTCACCTCGTAGGACTCGAGGATGCGCGCAGGCTCGGTCTTCAGCTCCTGCTCGAGCGCGGCCAACCGCTTGTGCTGGTGGTTCCTCTCACTCTGGAGCTGACGCTTTTCTTCTTCGCTGAACTCGAAGCTGGCCTGCTCGGGACTCTTTGCGACCGTTTCCGAAATGCGCTTCTTCTGTGCCTCGAGCAGGTCGCGCATCGAGCGCGCCTCACGCTCAGCCCGCGACGCGAGGGCCTTCCGCGCAGCGGCCTCTGCTGATTGGGAGCGAGCCGTCAGCTCCGCAGACAGCTCGCTGACATCCTGCGCAGCCTCTTGGGCCAGGTGTTTGAGGATCTCGGCGGGGGGCTTCCGGTGCTTCTCGACGGCAAGCGCCTGCTCCAGCAACTCGAGCGTCTGCGCCTCGGCCGTGTCGCGGTAAGCCTTGAGCCCGTCTTTGCGCTTGAGAGGGTCAACCCAGGGGGCGGTGACCTGAATGAGCTCGTCATGGAGTCGGGCTGCGTGACGGCCGTGGATGGACAGCCGACCCAGAAGCAGCACGCGGGGAACTGGGCTGTCGGTCATCACTACCGTGGCCCGCGAGAGGTCATCGTGCACAAAACCCTGTGAGAGAAATCGCGCAAGGAGGCGCTGAACGACACGGTGCTCCAGGTGCAAGTGCACTGTGCTGTTTTCAAGGCTACCCACGTCCTTGAAGACCAGCGGGCGCAGCGGGCTCGACCGACGCCAGTCTCGGAGGCGTTCTTCCGGCTTGCGCGGTTGTCGGAGCGAGTCGAGCGTCTCCTGCCAGCCTGGACCGGCGTCCTTGACGTCGGCCATCTCGGGGAACTGCCAGAGGCCGCCGTGCAGATCCTTCAGCGGCTCAGCGCCGAGGAGGCTGAGTGACTCGTCGAGCGAGTTCCTGAGATCGTGATCGTCGAGCGCGAGCTGCTTCTTGGAATCATCCAAAATACGTCGAAGGCGCTCGAGTTGTGTCGCCAGCGCGTCCTGTCGTTCGCGTGAGGCTTCGAGTTCCTCCTCGACCACCGCTTGCTGATCTCCAGCCGACTCGTCGGCCAAATCGGTGCACTGCTGGTCGATGTCCCCTCGCCGGATGCCAGCAGACAAGCGTTTGCTGAGCTTCTCATCCACGACGCGCGACAAGCTCCCGAGCTGTGCGTGAATGCGCGCCGATTTGTCGACCAACACCTGAAGCACGCGATCTTCGGATCTCTGCCGGTAGAGGAAGTAGTGGCAGTTCACGACCTCTGCGCGCTGCAGCTTTCGGTCGATGCGACCGTTGCGCTGCTCCATTCGGCTCGGGTTCCACGGCAGGTCGAAGTGGAAGAGGTCCGAACAGTGGTTTTGGAGATTGACGCCCTCTCGCGCCGCGTCGGTGGCGATCAGGATGCGCAGCTTGTGCTTCGTCGGGTCTTCGTTGAACGCGTCACGAAGTTCATCGCGCTTCTTCGTCGAGGCGCCGCCTCCGTGGAAGGTATCGATCCGGACGTCGACGTCACCCAACGTGCCGAAGGCCTCGCGCAGCCGGTCGCGCAGATAGCTCATCGTGTCGACGTACTCGGTGAAGATGAGCACCCGGCGGTTGCCCCATTTCCCGCTGGTCAGGCACTCCTCGCGGATCCACGAGATGAGTCGGAGGACCTTCGCATCGGGCAAGTGGCGATGCTTGCCAGCGATGCTCCCCATCGTCTCGAGCAGCTCCGCTTCGCGCCTCACGAACTGAGCGTCGGTCGGGGGAAGCTGCGAGAGGCCAGTCGCCATATCCAGCTGCGCGTCCTCCTCGAGCTGAAGTTCCTGCTCGGTGAGATCGGCCGACTCGTCGTCAGCTCCAGGCGCTTCGCGCAGCAATGAGAAATCACCCGCCTCCGTCGTCGCTGACTTCTTGGCGAGTGAAGACCGGTGAACGTTGAGGGTGCGGGCGAAGGCATCCACGGAGCTGAGAAGCCGCTTCTGCAGCGAGGTCACGATCAACATGCTCGCTGCCGCAGCCGTTTTCGTCGCCTTGGCCAGCTCGAGCCGCTGTTCTCGCAGCTCGCGGTAGTCCTGCAGGAGCTTTGGCAGTGTCAGCTCAGGCGAGTCCTCAGGGAGGTCGCTGAGGTCGAACTGCACCACATTGCGCCTGGGAAACTTCCCCGCTCCTGCCGTTCGAAGGTCTTCTTTGAGTCGACGAACCATCACCTCGTCGAGCTGTCTGGCGGTCCGGACCGGTACGCCACGACAAAAGCGTTGCGGATCGAGGATCTCCAACAGCGCAGAGAAGGAATTGGAGTGGCCGTTGTGGGGCGTGGCCGAGAGGAAGAGTCGATGTTCGAAATGTGGCGCGAGGTCGCGCACCACCTTGGTCAGCTTTGAGTCGATGGCGTACTTCGAGCTGCTTGCTGGGGCTGCATTGTGCGCCTCATCGAGGATGAGCATCGACCCTGGATAGGGGGTCTGCTGCTCCATCCATGCACGGAGTGGCGTCGCGTAGGCCTCATCACGGAGCAGCGCATGAGAGATGATGAAGCGGTTGTGCGTCTGCCAGGGGTTCACGCCGTAGCCGCGGTCGCGGCGGCACTTGAGGACGTAGTCACGATCGAACACCGTCATGGTGAGCCCAAACCGTTCGGCCAACTCATCACGCCACTGCGTGACGACCGAGGGCGGTACTGCCACGACGACCCGGCGCACCTTCTGACGGAGCAGCAGCTCCCGGAGAATGAGGCCGGCCTCAATCGTCTTCCCAAGACCCACGTCGTCCGCGATGAAGAGGTTGACGCGCGGAAGGAGGAGCGCCTTGCGCAGCGGCTCCACCTGGTAGGCCATCACCTCAATGCCCGCCCGCCAAGGCGATTGAAGGAAGCGCGGATCGGTGGAGGTTACGCAGTTCCAGCGAAGCGCGTGCAAGTAGGCAGAGAAACGACCTGGGCTGTCGAAGCCCCGAGCGGCGACCCGTTGCCACTGTGCGGGAGTGATGATCTCAGCGTCGAGTTCGCTCTCCCAAAGCACTTCAAGTGCCTGGCCTTGAGCATCGTCATCCAGACAGGAAAGACGCACGAGCGTGTCGTCTTGAGGCCCAGCAGGCGGGATGATCTCCTCGACGAGGTATTGCCGCGAGCGGACTTTCACGACGCTGCCGAGCACCAGCTGAGTCATCACTTCCGTTCTACCGGAACTCGCGGAGTGCAGGAGCCGCTATGTTTGAAGGCGTGAAGCTGCCCGAGCGCGTCTGGAAATTCTGGGCCTCGCGCAGCCTGATGATCGGCGCGGTCTCGACCACGCTCGATCTGTGCACCGGTGCGCTGGTGTTGTGGGCGGGCGGATCCACCCGGGTGGCGGCGATGAGCGGCACCACCGTCGGCTCGACCTTCAGCTACTTCGCCAACCGGCACTTCGCGTTTCAGGATCACCAGGAGCCCGTGGCGAAGTCGGGCCTCAAGTTCTTCGTGATGCAGGCCGTGCTGGGCACCCTCCACGGCCAGGTGGTGGTGTGGCTGCGTGACGCGCTGGGCGTTCCCTATGTGGTGGCGAAGATGTCGGCCGATTTGCTGGTGGTCACCGGGCCGCAGCTGCTGATCATGCGGCACTTCATCTTTCCGAAAAAGAAGCCCGTTCCCGTGCAGCGCTGACCACCCGATCGCTGAACACCGCGGCCACCAGCAGGCCCATCGCGACGGCGTGCAGCAGGCCGGAGAGCCCGCCCACCACCGCGTAGATCAGCCCCAGTTCGCTCATCGAGCGCCCTGCCTGCTCCAGCTTCGTGGGCAGAATCACGAAGATCGACCGCGAGATGAGGTCGAGCAGCATCAACATCACCGCTGCGATGCTGGCGAGCATGGAGACGCGGGGGTGCCGGTTCCACCGCATGATGGCCATCGACAACAACGCCACGTCGACCAGGAGCGTGGGGATCCCCGTCACCAATGAAGAGAGCACGGCAGGCAGCATTTCCATTCAGCCAGCCTACGCTGTGCGGCATGGAACGAGACCGTCTCACGGCCGAGGTGCTCACCCGCCTCGAGCAGAGGTATCCGAACGCGAAGTACGAGCTGAACTGGGAGAACCCCTGGCAGCTGCTCATCGCCACCATCCTCGCGGCGCAGTCGACCGACGAGCGGATCAACAAGGTGACCCCGGTGCTCTTCGCGCGCTGGCCCACTCCTCAGGCGATGGTGGGTGCCGATCAAACCGAGCTGGAGCAGGTGCTCACGCCCACCGGCTTCTTCCGCCGCAAGGCGCTGGCCGTCAAAGCCACCTCGCAGGGGCTGATCGACTTGTTCGGCGGAGAGGTGCCGAAGACCGTCGAGGCGTTGATTCAGCTGCGAGGCGTGGCGCGCAAGACCGCCAACGTGGTGCTCAACACCGCGTTCGATCTTCCTTCGGGGGTGATCGTCGATACGCACGTGGCCCGGGTGAGCCGGCGCATGGGCCTGACCGATGAGGAGAATCCCGAACGCATCGAGGAGGACTTGATGAAGCTGGTGCCCCAGTCGCGGTGGACGTTCTTCGGGCCCGCGATGGTGCTGCTCGGCCGGTACGTCTGCACCTCGAAAGAGGCGAAGTGTGGCGAGTGCGTGATGAGTGAGGTGTGCGGGAAGCGGTTCCTCGAGCGCTCGGTGTAACCACTTCGACACCAACGGTGTTCGCGGGCCGATTCACCGCTTCCGTGGATGTTGCCGCAGGTCTCGAAGAGCAGCGTGCCCTTCATGCCCACACCTCGAATCGGCTACCGAGAACTGCAGAGCCCGTCGTTGTGCAGGCCCTGGCACCAACCGCTGTTCGGCTCGACCACGCTTCAGCGCGCCACCCGGCCCCTGCGGGTGATGGTGTGGACAGACGAGGCGCCCGCGGTGGGCACGCACCTGAACTTCGACGTCATTCGGCATGACGGCACCACCGTGGAGGCGGTCGCCGAGGTCACCTGGGTCGACGCACAGCCCAGCGAGGAGCCGGCCCGGTTTCGATTGGGTCTGGCGGTCTTCGCCCCCACCCAACCCAGCCTGGAAGAACTCGAGCGCCTGCTCGGTGATTGAGCATCACCTCCGGCGGCGAAAGGGCCCCGCGAGCAGGGAGAACACGTTCCACGGATCGTGGTTCAGCTCATCGCGTTTCACCCCGAAGGCCACCGGCCGCTGCTGCGCGCGCACCAGGCTCTTGCCGATGACGTCCCAGAGGGAGAGGAACGAGCCGTAGTTGACCTCGTGGCCGCTGGTCTCCAACGCGTGATGCAGTTGGTGCTGCGCGGGGCTCATCAGCACCCACTCCAGCGGGCCGAAGCCGATCCACAGCTGCGAGTGACGCAGGTTGCTGCCGGCCAGGTTGAGCACGAAGGCCACTGCGTTGATGCCCAGCACCTCGAGGGCCACCTGCTGCGCGCCGGTGAGCCACGAGAAGACACCGCCCACGATGCCGGTGACCAGCACGCCGCGCAGCGCGACCAGCACACCTTCGACGGGGTGGGTGCGGAACAGCGTGAAAGGGGTCATCACCTCGGCGGAGTGATGCACCTGGTGAAAGCGCCACAACGCCGGCACCCGGTGCATCGCGCGGTGGAGCAGGAAGCGAGAGGCGTCGATCGAAAGAAAGAGCAGCACCGTGTAGCTGACGCTGGTGCCCCACGGGCCCAGCAGCCACGGAGGCGCCTCGCCGAGCACGCTGGTGCAGAAGGTCACGATGTGGCCCGCCACGGCCGTCGAGGAGAACAGGAGCGGCGCCACCAGCAGCAGCGAGATGAGCGCCCTCACCGCGAAGAGCCCGTAGTCCGCCCGTGCGCTGGGATGCCACCAGAGCGCCCGGGTGAAGAGCTCGGTGCGCAACGAGACCTTGCCGAACACAGCGCCCAGCAACGCGATGAAGAACGCGCTGAGCAGGAACGGCCAGAAGAGCCGATCCTCGGGTGCATCGAGCAAGCTCAGCCACTGCGTCCACACGATGAGGTCGTCTACACCGGCAGGGGCGCTAGAGTCTGCCCATGCTCCTCACGCTCGCTGCGCTGGCTGTGTTCGCTCAAGGGCCGCAGAAGTGCGTCACGGTCGGCGGCAATCGGGTCTGCGGTTACGAGTGCGCCGACAACGGAGTGCGCGCGCAATGCACCCAGACCCCCGCCGGCGTGTGCGCCAAGAACAGCACCCAGGTGATGTGTTTCGACCCGCCACTCTGGCTGGCGGCGACCTGGGGCGGCGCAGTGCCCAAACCCGTCTGCGAGACCGACGGCACCAACATCGCGTGCGGCTACGACTGCAAACGGGAAGGCGTGAAGGTGGCCTGCGCGTCGACGCCCTCGGGCATCTGCACCCGGCAGTACGGGAGCATCACCTGCTTCGATCCCGCTCCCGAGGTGTACGGCGTGTTCGGCAAGTCGGTGCCTGCGCCCTCGTGCAAGGCGCAAGATGGCCAGGTCGCGTGCGGGTACGGGTGCATCGCGAGCAACAACCAGGTCGCCTGTGCACGCACGCCGTTCGGCCTCTGCGCGGAGGGTGGTGGTTCTCCGACCTGCTTCGATCCCGACAAGACGGTCATCTGCGCCAAGGGCGCTTCCACGGCCAAGGCCCAGTGCGTTCGGCAGTCGGGCTCGGTGTTCTGCGGCTACGCGTGCGCGCGTGCCGGTGACGAGGTGGCATGCGCGAAGACGCCTGATGGCTCGTGCGACACCTCGGGCCCGGGCAAGCCGGTCTGCTTCGATCCCCCGATGCGCGGCGGCTCGAGCGCGTGCCTCGAGGCGGCCGGCGCGCGATGAAGTGGAGAACCCAACCGCAGCAGCCTGATCCCCAGGCCGCATCACGGCGCATCGATCTCGAAGCGGAAGCCGACCTGCAGCGCTGCGGGGCGATCAAAGACTTCTGGTACGTGGCGTGTCTCTCCTCCGAGTTGAAGGAGAAGCAGGTGATCTCCCGCACCATCCTCGGCACCCCGCTCGCCTTGTTCCGCGGAGCAGATGGAAAGCCGGCGGTGTTGTTCGATCGCTGCCTGCATCGCAACGCGCGGTTGTCGGCGGGCGACTGCTTCGACGGCAAGCTGGGCTGCCCGTACCACGGCTGGACGTACGATCCGTCGGGCGCCTGCGTGGAGATCCCCTCGATGGGTCCGTCACAGCAAGGGGGCGACCTGGGAGCGGGGCTTCAGCTTCGGCCGTGCGACGTGGGCCAGGTGCGCAGCTTTCAGACGAAGGAGCAGGACGGGCTGATCTTCGTGTTGATGGGGGAGACCGCGCGGCGCGAGCCGTTTCGCGTGCCGAAGTGGGCCGAGCCGGGGTGGACGGTCTACTTCATGGTGACGCGCTTCCCGAACGGGGTGACCAACCTCGTCGAGAACTTCATGGACGTGCCGCACACGGTGTTCGTGCACAAGGGCTGGTTCAGGAACCGCAAGCTGCGAGAGGTGCCGGCCACCGTCGCGCGCACGCAGGGTGAGGTGCTGGTCACCTACGAGCAGCAGCATGACGAGCTCACCGGTGCGGGGCTTCTGATGAACCCGACCGGCGAGCCGATGACGCACACTGATCATTTCTTCATGCCGAACGTCACGCGCGTCGACTACCTCTGGGGGCAACGCAGTGGGTATGTGATCTCCAGCCAGGTGACGCCGGTGGGGCCGCTGGAGTCGCTGGTGTTCACGTCGATCTCCTATCGGTTGCCATTCGACGTGCCGGGCAACCTGCTGGCGCGCGGGCTGCGGCGATTCATGAAGTGGTACACCACGCAGGTCATCACGCAGGACGTCGACATCATGCGCATTCAGCGTGAAGGCCTGACGCACGCGCAGGGTGGCCTCGACTTCACCAGCACCGAGGCTGATCTGCTGCACGCCGACATCGAAGACGTGCGCGGCTGGCTGCGTGACGGCGGCGAAGGCGACGGGCCAGAGCCTGCCACCAGGCGCATCTCATTCTGGATCTAGAAAGCCTCGCAGACCTGGATCCAAACCCGATCTCCCCGAGCGGAGTCGAGGGGCGTGCC
>JANODF010000812.1:0-10841 GCA_031412555.1 Archangium sp.
AGCCGCTGCCGGTGGGTGCGGTGCGGCCTCCCGGTTGGTGAGTCGTGCTCCCTCTCCCTGCGAAGCGGGGAGAGGGTTGGGGTGAGGGGCCGGACGGGGCACAGAGGTGTGACGCGACCCTCACCCCGACCCTCTCCCGAAGGGAGAGGGAGCCACTTCGAGCTGATCAGTTCTTCGCGACCACGTCGGCCTTGAGCCCCTCGACCCACGCCTTGTGCTCGTTGCCGTAATACAGGTACGCGCGGCTCGCGGGCCCCACGTACTTCCCCGGCACCGCAGCCACCAACGAGATGGGCACGCGCAGTGACGACTTCGGCGTCATCCCGCGCCAGTACAGCACCACGTCACGCCCCCTGATCTCGTACGCGTCGATGGTCTTCGCCTTCACCAGCTCCTTGAGCTGATCAATTCGCGGCTCGAGCCCACCCGGCACGCCGACGATCGCCACGACGGTGGGCAGCTGCGTATCGGTCAGGTTGGTCACCCGCGCAGTCGCCTCGACCACGTCACCTTCCGACAGGCTGACCTTCGACAACGCGACCTCGAGCGACACCTTGGTCTCCGGCGAGTTCTCCGGCTTGACCCGGTTGCTCTTCACCGCGATCGACCACGGCAACTGCCCGCCCCCTTCCTGCACCAGCTCGAGCGTGTGTTCACCAGGAGACAGCAGCTCCGACGCATCGGGCAACATCAGCGCGGTCTGCGTGGTGCCGTCGTACTTCACCGCCGCACCCAGCGGCTTGCCGTCGACCAGCAGCTTCACTGCGCCCGGCTTGCGGCCCGCGCTGCGCACGCGGTCGTATTCGAGCACTGCTTTCAGGGCGAGCACGGTGCTCTGCGTCGCGCCGTAGCTGCCGTCTTTGCTCGCTTCGGCCAGGCCCTTGATCGCCTTCTCCACGTTGCCGACGTACTCATTGCCCGCGCGCAACCACGCCAGCGTCGCGAACGCCGTGGTCTCGATCGCCAACGACTGCCCGGTGCTGCCCACGATGCTCTGCGTACCGCCGGCCACGAAGCCCTTCTCGTCCTGCTTGGCGGCGAGCTTCTTGAGCAACAGCCCCGCGGTCGCAGCGTCACCCGACAGCTGCGCGACGTTCGCGGCCACCGCCACCACGTAGCTGTTCGCAGACGCGAGGCCCGCGTCCTTCACGCGCTTCACTTCAGCGGTGAGGTTCTTCTCGCCGCTCTCCAGCAGCGCCCACGTGATGTACGCATCCGAGGTGTCCTTGTCTTCGATCCACGTGTGCAGGGCGCGGCGCTTGCGCTCGAAACCACCCTTGCCGTCACGCTGCTTGAGCAACCACGCCTTCGAGTTCGAGAGCATCACGGGGTCGACCGAACGCACCTTCGCCATGTCGGTGAACTCGAGAATGCCGTACGCGGTGAGCGCTTCGTGGCCGGGATCTTCTCCGAACCACTCGTAGCCCTTCTGCTTGCACTCGTAGCCGACCAGGCGCTTGTAGCCGCGCTCCAGCTTGTCTTGCGCGTCCTTCATCAACGCCGGGTCGGAGCCCGTGTGCGTGTTGAAATACTGCATGGCCATGGTCATCGGGTACACGGTCGACGAGGTCTGCTCGAAACAACCCGACGGCTCCTGGATCATGCTCTTGAGGGCGCTGCTCAAGTTGCCCGCGGGCGACGGATAGATGGCGATGCTGGTGGTGACGCTGCCCGCCACGGTGTCGGCCGGGAGCGTGAACTTGAAGCTCGCCTTGCCGTTGGCCTGGAGCAAGCCACCCGAGGCCAACTGCGCAGGGAAACCCTTCGGCTTGATCGACAGCTCGCGGGTCACCACGTCGGAGTACCCACCCGCGGTCGCGTTGAGGGTGAGCTCGGTGCTCCGCGTCTTCGGGCCAATCGTCAGCTCCACCACCCGGCGCGCGCGTTCGTCTGACTTGAGCGCGAAGACCTGGGGCGCGGTGAAGCGCAGGTCGGCCTTGCTGGTGATGGCCATCGACACGGCAGAGAGCGGCTCGCGGGTGCCGTTCACGAACGCGATGGGCAGGCGGATGACGTCGCCTTCGGTCACCTCGAGCGGGAGCTTGGGCTCGACGTAGAACGCCTTCACCGAGTCGAGCTTCACGTTGGCCGCGCCCAGCACGCCGGTGGAGGTGAAACCATCAGCGGCCGCGCGGAACGAGGTCACCGCATCGGACATGCCGAACTTCACGGTGGCCTTGCCGTTCGCGTCGGTGCGGATCGCCGCCGACCAGTAGAGCGTCTCGGCGAAGTCGAGGCGGTCGTTGGGTTTGCGATTCGGCCGCACCTGGTGCGCGAACTCACGAATGGTCACGAAGGTGAAGGGCACGCGCATGCGCTCGCCCATCACGACGCGATCCTCCTCTGCAATCGCCCGCGCCCCCATGTTCGCGCGCATGTCCATCTTGGCGGCTTCGCGCTTCATCATGGGCTTCTCCGCGAGCGCCGGCTCGGGAGCAGGAGCCCTCGGCAAGACGGCAGCCACGACGGGCGCGGGCATCTGTTGTGGCTTCTGCGCATTCACAGGAGGAGGCGCCGGCTGAGGCGGGGCCGGCATCGGACGGCCGGGCGCAGGCTTCACCACGCCACCGCGAGGCTGCATGTCCACCATCGACATCACATCGGTGGGCACCATCGACTGCCCATCGAACATCGCCAGCACGCGGCGGGCTTCGTCTTGCTCGCGGTTGAGGAAGTCGGCCACGTTGATCATCGCGAAGCGCCGCCAGCCCTGCGTGCCGAGCAACAGATCGACTGCCAGCTTCGACTTGGGGTTCTTCGCGTCGAGGTACACGTGGGCATCGGCCAGCTCGCGCACGTCGTCTTCGAGGAACACCATCACCGGCAACGTGGGCGCCTGCTCACGCTTCTCGATCAGCTCCTGAATGGAGTCGTCGGTGACGGTCAGCCCCACAAACGCCGCTGAGGGTTTGCCGTCGATGGTGGTCTTCACCTCGAGTGACACCGGCGCGCCGGGCACGTAGCGCTCGCGATCGGCCTTGAGCTCGATCGACAGGTTCTTCTTCGCCGCGCGGAACACCAGGCGCTCGGCCAGCGGCGTGCCGTCTTTCGTGGTGACCGTGGCCACCAACACGCCTTCGGCATCCTTCGCATCGAGGCTGACCTCGGTGCCCTTCTGCTTGCGCGCATCGACTTCGACGTTCGAGAGCTCGAGGTCGCGCTGACGCAGGCTCACCTTCACCACGCGATCACCCGTCCACGCGACGGTGAGCTTCACGGGCTGATCAGCAGCGGTGAGCTCGGAAGCGCTGATCAACGTGGCGCCTTCATTCACCGGCGCGGGCAACGCGACCGTCTTCTTCACGCTGGTGGGCTCGGTGACCTGGAGCGTGTACGACTCGCCTTTCACGGGGTTCAAGCTGAAGCGGCCGCGGCCTTCATGTTCGGTGCGGAAGGTGGCGACCTGTTTGCCCTTCGAGTCGACGATGATGCCGGCGATGTCGGCGGGCTTCTGGGAGAGCGTGCGCGCCTCGAGATAGACGCGGTTCATCAACCCGGCGACCAGGTCTCCACCTTCGGGGTACAGGTTCACCGCGAACGAGGTCACCAGCAGGGGAATGGTCTTGGTCGCGGTCTCCACCACGCCGCCGTCTTCGATGGTGAAGGCCAGGGTGCCTTCGCCGCGTTCGATGCTGGCGGGCAGCTTGAGCGAGACGGTGCAGCGGCCCTTGTCATCGAGCGCACACGGCGCCTTCGCCACGTCGACGCCGTCGACCCGGGCCACCGCGGTGATCTTCGCGCCCGTGGGCACGCCGCCTTCCGCGCGGGTGGTCTCCAGCGTGGCGCTCAGGGTGTCGCCCTGGCCGTAGCCATCACGCGCGAAGGTGATCTGATTCTTGAGCCGCGGCGCGCGGTAGACCCGCACGTCGAACTTCCGCTCGCCGGGAGCGTGACCGTACGAGCCCGCGGCCGAGAGGGTGAACTCACCACCGGCCTGGCCTTCCGGCACAACCCAGGAGAACCCGAACGTGCCGTCGGTGACCTGCGCCTGACCCGCGGTGATGGTCTCGCCCTTGGGGCCCTTGATGGTGATCTGCGCGTACTGGCCGTTGGGCGCAGGCACGCGGGTCTTCGCGTCGAGCACCACCCCGCGCGCGTAGACGGTCTCGCCGATCTTGTAGATGGGCTTGTCGGTGGAGACGTGGGTGAGGAAGCGGGTCGCCCCTCCGACACGCGCGGTGGTGATGGGGTCGGTGACCTTGTTGGCACCGGCGGTGAGCAGCAGACAGACGGCTCCGACGGAGAGCAGGCGGATGGCGGGCATGGAGAGCGTTCCTTCTCGAGAGGGCGAGGCTGAAACGACTGAGGCCGCACTCTGGTCTAAACGCCCTGCAAATCCACTCCGAACCTCCAAGCTACTCGACCAACCCCTGACCTTGAATTCGGATCAGCCGGAGTGCCCGCATCGTCGAGACGGCGTACCAGCCGAGATCGAACTCGAACCACTTCAGGCCCATGCGCGCAGAGCCAGGGTGCGCGTGGTGGTTGTTGTGGAAGCCTTCTCCGAAGGAGATCACCCCCAGCAGCCAGAGGTTGGTGCCGCTTTCACTGGCGCCTTCGATGACGTGCACGCGTTCGCCCCAGACGTGCGTGGCGTAGCCGATGGCCCAGTGACCGAGGATGCCGCCTGCCACGCGCAGCCCGATGCACACTGCGACGGCGTCAGGTCCACCGGCGACGAAGATCACCAGCGCGCTCGCCAACACGTGCAGGGGCCAGGTGTTTTCCAGGAAGCGCAGCCACCGGTCGTTCAGCACATCGGGCGGAAGACGCTGATCAGCGCGCGCATCGGCGGGGAAGAAGCGCAGGTGCAGGTTCCAGAGGAAGTCGCGCGCCATCGAGTGCCGGTACGCGAAGTACGGAGGACAATCGGCCTGGTTCTGCCAATGATCCCGCACCGCGTGCAGGCGGGCCCAGCTCAAGGGACCTCCGAGGCCGGTGAGCACGAAGAGCTCGGCGAGCACCCCGCGCAGGAACGGTGAGGTCTCGTAGGTGCGGTGAATGATGCCCCGGTGCAGGCCCACGGAATGACCGAGGCAGAGGGTGATCAACGCGAGCCCCGCGGAGATCAGGGTGAGCCGGAACGTCAACGCAGGCAACCCGAAGACGGCGCCGAGGAGCAGCATCGACCAGAGCCAGAACGACTTGCTCCCGTCGAAACGGACAGTGCCCACGCCCTGAGGAACGAGCTTCATGCCAGGAGTACCGGAACGCGGTTCTCTGGTTGCGCTACGGTCCATCGATGGGGCCGTACTGAATCCAGCGGTGTTGAGCGCGCTCACCTCCCGATCGATCTCAGTCGAGCTTCGAGCGGATCTCGTCTTCCAGATGTTCGAGGTGTTGGGCCAACCCCGCCCCAATCACTGGTCGCGCGTGTGGCCCAGCTCGGTGGCCATCAGCCGGTGGCTGCTCGAGCAGACGGCGGGCTCACTGCCTGCGAGCGCGACAGAGCTGGGCTGCGGCATGGGCCTGGTGAGCATGACGCTGGCTCACCTCGGGCTGATCACCGAAGGCACGGATCGCGAACCCATCGCGCTCGCCTTCGCGCTGAAGAACGCGTTGCGAAACAACCTGGTGGGATTTTCGGCGAGCCAGCTGGAGTGGAGCGACGGCGTGGGCGTGCCCACCTCGCTGCTGGTGGCGTCCGATGTGATCTACGAAGCCGGTGCACCCGAGCTGCTCTTCACCCTGGTGGAGACCGACGGCCTGCTTTCACCGGGCGGCCGGCTGCTGCTGGGCGTACCGCACGCGCGCACCGAGCTGCTCGACACCTTCGTCAACCAGCTGCAGGCGGGTGGCTACTCGCACTCGGAAGGCGCGCGGATGGTGGCGTGGGAAGGCCGCGACGAGGCGATCGACGTGCACGTGCTGACGCGACCCGTGGCTTGAGGAACACCGTTCGCATCGAGCGCAGTCGAGATGCCTCTTGTGCGAGAGGCAAAGGCTCAAGCATCAGGGAAACGATCCTCTTTGATGACCACGATCAGGCCGCGGACCGAGTTCGAGAGGTCTGTGATGGCTATTGAAATCCGCAGCCCAGACTCGTCGATTCGTCTTCCGAGGTCGTCGTGAAGCGACTCCCGGCGCACGTTCGTCTCACGGATACGGGCGTTCATCTCGACGAGGCCCGCGTTCATCTCGTCGATCCGCGCGCCAGTGCGCTGCCGTCGTCGCGGATCTCCTCGAGCACTTCGGGTGTGCGGTTCTCTGGCTCCATGAAAGCAACCTTAGCTGGTGGGTAGTTGCATGGGCAGCACTGGGAGGCCTGCGCGACGCCGACTTGCTGCGAGCGGTGGCGCGTCGACGACTGGCGAAGGGGACGTTCGGCATTGACGCCATCGGGGAGTTGTCACCGCCGCGGAACGGGACCGGGTGCGGGGTGGACGACGAGTTGCGTCGCCGCCTCACCGGCGCTGCTCTTTCACCTTGAGGTTGAGGCCGTCGGTTTTGCGGCGGCTCACCAAAGAGCACGCTCGGGTCGGGCGAGTGCGAGTGCGACTATGCGCTTTTGCAGGTCAGCTGCTCGCAAGGAGACGTCCCCAAGGGCGGATGCGCTGACCTGCAGAAACGCATCGTGGTCTTCCCGTCCCCCAACCCCGGCAGCTCGTTCGCTCTCTTCGCGAGTCTTCGTGCCCGAACCTCGAGCTCCAGCGGGATCAAGACCTGGATGCAATGGACCACACCACGGCCTCGCTCCTGGTCGAGGAGCGAGTTCCTCGAGGTCGAACGTCCCCTTCGCCAGGCGGCGGTGCGCGACCTCTCGCAGGAAGTCGGCGTCGCTGAGCCTCCGAGCGATCCCCTGGTGGCGGGGTTTCCGGCGGCGGCTCATGCGCGGCCTGATCATGCTGCTCGCGAGAATTGCGGGATTGCCTCCATGTCGTCGTGAACCCTCGGACGGGTGCAGTGAGCGCGGGACGTCCGCTTCACTTCTTGGGGTCTGAAGACTCGGTGGTACCTTCCGCCGATGCACGACGCAGTCCTCGCGAAAGAAGCGCTGGCGGAACTCCCGGCTGACATCGCCGACAGCCCGCTGTTCAACGCCGACCTCGCCCCCGTTCCCCAGGCTCGACGCAACTGGTCGACCTACAACTTCGCCGCGCTGTGGATCTCCATGGCGCACTGCATTCCCACGTACATGATGGCCGGCGGCCTCGTGGCGGTGGGCATGAACTGGTGGCAGGCCCTGCTCACCATCGGCCTCGGCAACATCATCGTGCTGGTGCCCATTCTGCTCAACGCGCACCCCGGCACGAAGTACGGCATTCCGTTTCCAGTGCTGGCGCGGTCGTCGTTCGGCACTGCGGGCGCGAACATTCCCGCGGTGCTGCGGGCCATCGTGGCGTGTGGCTGGTTCGGCATTCAGACCTTCATCGGCGGCGAAGCGGTGAAGACCTTCGTCGAGGCGCTCTGGCCCGACTACGCGCACCTGGGGGGTGACTTCCGGCTGCTCGGTCTGTCGATTCCCTCGGCCATCACCTTCCTGATCTTCTGGACGCTGAACATCGTGATCATCCTGCGCGGCATGAACGCGGTTCGGGTGTTCGAGAACGTGGCTGCGCCGTTGGTGCTGGTGATGGCCGCTGCGCTGCTCTGGTGGGTGGTCTCGAAGGCGGGCGGCGTGGGGCCGATGCTGCAGCAGCCCTCGCGTTTCGCCACGGTGGGTGAGTTCTGGAAGGTGTTCATTCCTTCGCTCACCGGCATGGTGGGTTTCTGGGCGACGCTCTCGCTCAACATTCCCGACTTCACCCGCTTCGGCAAAGGCCAGCGCGAGCAGATGTTGGGTCAGACCCTGGGCTTGCCCACCACCATGGTGTTGTTCTCGGCCATGGGTGTGGTGATCACCAGCGCCTCGCAGTCGCTGCTCAAGGGCGTGGATCCCTCGAAGTTGTGGGACCCGGTGGTGATCCTCTCGCACCTGACCGCGTCGACGCCGCCCCCGGGCATGGACGCGCCGTTGATCGCCAGCTCGGGTGTGCGGCTGCTGGTGGCGGTGGTGGCGTTGTTGGGCGTGGCGATCGCCACCATCTCGGTGAACATCGCGGCGAACGTGGTGAGCCCGGCGAACGACTTCGCGAACCTGAACCCGCGGCTGATCAGCTTCAAGATGGGCGGGGTGATCACCGGCGTGCTGGGCATCGTGATGATGCCGTGGAAGTTCCTCGCCACGGCCGACACGTACATCTTCAACTGGTTGATCGGCTACTCGGCGCTGCTGGGGCCGATCGCCGGCATCATGGTGGTCGACTACTGGGTCTTGCGGAAACAGGAGCTCGACGTGGCCGAGCTGTACCGGCCGAAGGGCAAGTACGGCGGCTACAACCCGGCGGCGATCATCGCATTGGTGGCGGGCGTGTTGCCGAACGTGCCCGGCTTCTTGAAGAGCGCGGGCTTCATCACGGGCGAGCGGAACTTCTTCGACGAGCTCTACGTGTACGCGTGGTTCATCGGCTTCGGGTTGTCGGCCGCGTTGTTCTACGGGCTGATGAAGGCGATGCCGCCGAAGAAGGCGTGAGCCTCAGCGCGGAACGAGCACCACCACTTCCTTCGCGTCGCCGTAGATGATGGGGCTCATCGGTCGATAGTTGTGCGTCACCCGGCCGCCGTCGCGCACGATGCCCATGTCATTGCCATACGGGCCGTTGGGCGAGTCCCAACCGTGGCGAGTCTGGAAGAGAATGGCGCCGCTCGGAATCTGGCCTGCTTTGGCGAGCCGCTCGTACGAGTCAGCGTCGAGCACCTGCGCCTGGATGGTGCCGTACTCGCTGCGAATGGTGCGCGGCTGACTGCCCGGCAGGTTCAGCGAGGTCCAGTGGTTGCCCTTCACCATCTGCACCATGGCCCCGCGGGCGTTGTTTGCGTCGGCCGTGGTGCCACCTGAAAACGAGGGAACGCCGAGGCGATCGAGGTTGCCCAGCGTGGTCGCGACGCACGAGCTGTCGGCGCCGCTGTCGAGGGCCGCCGTCGCGAGCTTCTGCAACCAGGGGTGGTCGACCTTTCCCGCCCCCCCCCGAGCGGCGGCGCGAATGGTGTCGAGCGTCTGCTGGCCAGCGAGCTCAGGGTCGCCACCGAGCTTGAGCTCGGCTTTGGCCTTGCGGAGCGCCGCCAACCCATCGGGGCCCATCTGATCGTTGATGACGCCCGTGTAGAAGCCGGCGCTCTTCATCGCCTCCTTGAGCTCCTTCACGTGCGGGCCCTTGCTTCCGGCGCGGACCTCGAAGCGCGCCGCGGGTTTCGTCAGCGCGTTCCACGTCGCGGGGCCCGCGACACCGTCGACCGTCAGCCCGTTCTTCTTCTGGAAGGCCTGCACTGCGGCCTGCGTGCGGGGGCCAAAGTCGCCGTCGACGTCGACCTGTTCGCCCACCGCCTTGAGCTGCCGCTGAAGCTCGGTGACGTCGTCACCGCTGGCGCCCCGTTGGAGCGCCGGCCGCGCGCGTGCCGGCGCCTCGCCAGCGGGCGGAGTCGGGGGCGGCGCGCTGACGTTTCCGCCCGCGGAGTTGCGAAGCGCGAGGCCCTGCGCGACCGCCGCTGCGCGACGACCCTGGTCGGCACGCACCCGCGTCATCGAGTTGCCGAGACCCGGCGCATCGAGCCCGCCCGAGTCGGTGCGGTACGACTCGGCGCGCCAGTGGGTGACGGCATCGACCGGGTTGGTGCCTGCGGCGATGTCGGCCTTGAGCGAGGCGAGCTGCGTGGGGTTGATCAACCCGTAGCGTCCCTGCTGCGTCGCGGGCGCCTGGTTCCACGCGTCGAGCGCGTTGGCGGCCACGAGGTTGCGCGCGGGCCCCGGGCTGAAGCCGGCCTTCGTCAGCGCCGTGTCGATGGTCGACCACTGACCTGCGAGGCGGTCGGCCTGCACGCGATCGGCTTCGGCCGCGGTGAGCGAGGCGCCCTTCGGGTGCTGGTACACCTGATACGAGCCGAAGCCACGGTTGAGCGCGCCGTTGCCCGGGTCTCCATGGGCGAAGTACGCGTCGGTGGGCTGCCCGTTGGGAGCGATGGTGCCTTCAGCGAGACCGATGGCCAGGTAGATGGGCGTCTTCGAGACGTCACCCGAGCGCAGCTGTTGCCCGAAGTCGGCGCTCGCTCCTTGCGCGACGCGGCCTCGAAGCGCCGAGAGGGTCGTGGGCCCCGCTTGATCAGCCGGGCCCGTGAGCCGCAGCGCTTGTTTGGCCCGCTTGAGCGCGTCGACGCCCATCGGCCCCAGCTCGTCGTTGATGACGCCCTGGTAGAAGCCTGCATCACGCAGCAGCGTCTTGAGCTCCTGAACCGCGGGCCCTTTGCTGCCAGGACCCATCGTCGCCGAGTTGAAGACCGAGTTGCCCGCGGCCACTGCCGTCAGTGACGCGTGGCTCGCCATCGTCCCCGACAGCGGAACCCCGGCGCCTGACGCGGGGGCGACGGGCTTTGCGGGGGCGCGTGAAGGCTCCACCGGCGTTGTGGAAGGGACAGCAAGCGGGGTCGAACCAGCGCGCGTGACAGTCATGAAAACCTCGGGGGTGGATTGTTCCTTTGTCGCCGTACAATTCCAGGAGTTGCGGTGGTCAGTGACCAAGTTGAATTCACGGAGCGCGGCCAGCAACGCGCCAGCTGTCAGTCGGAATTGCGCCGTCTTTTTCAGGTGGGTTTGTTTCGGTCGCAGCGCGCTTGCGAGGAAGATGCAGCCTTGTCTCAGGAGCTGAAGTGAACCCGACGAAGTGGCCCCTCCCCAGCGAGCTGGTGGTCCACTGCAGGCTCTGCGAGGGCGTGCTGTACCTCTCGGTGAACAACCCGCGGCGAGTGTGCGCGCATTGCGGTGAGGTGAATCTCCCGAGTGACGAGGTGGCCGCCCCACCCGCTCATCA
>JANODF010000813.1:0-5557 GCA_031412555.1 Archangium sp.
CCTTCGGCTTGTTCGTGCTGGGTGCGCTCATCGTGGCCACGCTCTTCGTGGTGCGCGGTGACTACTACCGGCTCTCCGGGCCTGAGCGGCTGCAGCACGTGGCGCACCGCTTCTTGAAACCGGCCGGCCCCTGGGGCCACGGCGTGGGCATCGTCGCCACCGCGGTGATGCTCTCGAATTTTCTCTACGCCGTGCGCAAACGCTGGTCGCGCCTCAAGGGCGTCAGCACCATTCGCACCTGGCTCACCTTTCACCAGTTCGTCGGCTTCTTGAGCCCGCTGGTGATCGTCTTCCACGCGGCGTTCCAGTCGAAGAACCACCTGGCCACGCTCACCGCGGGCGCGCTCTCGGTGGTGGTGCTCACCGGCGTGGTGGGCCGTTTCATCTACGGGCTGGTGCCCAGCGGTGAGGGCAAAGAAGGCGAGCTCAGTGAACTCTCGCGGCGTTGGCACCGCCTCTCCGAGCGCCTGGGCCAGGCCGCGGCGCGCCTAACCTCGCCTGGTCTGCTCGAAGGCCTGGTGGCCTCGGCGGTCAGCCCCGCGCCGCAGGGTTCACTGGGCCGCTACCTGGTGCAGTTGCCGCGGCAACGGGTGACCGACGCCCGGGAGCTCGCGCGCGCCCGCACGCTCTTCGCGTCACCTGCCGAGGCGCGGGAGTTCTCCGACTCCTTTCAGAAGCTGCGCACCATGCAGGCGCAGGTCTCATTTTTCCGTTCGCTCAAGCGGCTGCTCTCGGCGTGGCGGGTGTTCCACGTGGTGTTGGCGATCCTCCTCGTCATCCTCATCGCCGCGCACATCGGCGTGTCGCTCTTCCTGGGCTACCGGTGGATCTTCACGTGACGCTGACGCGCCTGGGCATGGTGGCCGTGCTGGGCCTGGCCTGGTCGGCGCGCGCGGACCTCTTTTCTCCGGGCGAGCTGTCGAAGCCGCACGCAGAGCTCGAAGGGCTCTCGCAGTGCACCAAGTGTCATCCCGCGGGTGGCCAGCTCAGCCAGGCGACCTGCCTGAGCTGTCACGGCGAACTCAACCCGCGCCTGAACAGTGGGCAGGGCTTGCATGGCCGCCTCAGCACCGAGAAGCGCAATTGCGAGTCGTGCCACCACGAGCACCAGGGCGCCAACGCGCCGCTCATCGACTGGGGGCAGGGCGGTGAGAAGGGCTTCAATCACCTGCGCACCGGCTGGCCTCTCAACGGTGCGCACGCCGAACAGAAGTGCGCCTCGTGCCACGAGAAGCGGCGCATCGTGTGGAAGGTGGCGCTCGAGCTGCTCGAGAAGCGGCCCACCACGCGGTTGGGCGTCGGCAAGGCGTGCACCGACTGTCACTTCGACGAGCACCGCGGCCAACAGCAGGAAGACTGCGAGTACTGCCACAGCGAGAAGGCCTGGAAACCGCAACCCGGCTTCAACCACGCCGACACCGCGTATCCGCTGCGCGGCAAACACACGAAGGTGAAGTGTGGTGGCTGTCACGTCTCCGACAAAGACGGAGAGCCCCACGGTTTCCCCGCGCCGAAGTCGGAGACCTTCCTGCGCTTCGCGCCGCTCGAGCACCGCAGCTGCCTCGACTGCCACAAGGACGCGCACGAAGGCCGCTTCGGTCTGCGCTGCCAGAGCTGCCACACCGTCGAAGGCTGGCAAGTGGTGCGCAACGCCAGCGGCGAGCGGCAGTTTCACGAGAAGACCCGTTTCCCCTTGAAGGGCGCGCACCTCGACGTGACCTGCACCGCCTGCCACGGCCCCTTCCCGGGACAGAAGGCCAAGTTCAAGGGCCTCGCGCACGAGACCTGTGACGCCTGCCACGTCGACGCGCACGAGGGACAACTGGTGGTCGCCGGCAAGGCGCCCGACTGCGCCCGTTGTCACACCGAGCAGGGCTTCGTACCCGCGAAGTTCAGCGTGCAGATGCACGAGCAGACGCGCTTTCCATTGGCGGGCGCGCACCAGGTGGTGCCTTGCGTCGCCTGCCACGAGCCCACGCCTTCACTGCGGGCGAAGATTCCGAAGGCCACGCTGGTCAGCCTCAAGAAGAAGAAGCTGCAGGAGCTCTTCAGCACCACGCAATTCGACTTCAACAAACCGCTGCAACGCTGCGAGAGCTGCCACGCCGACGTGCACGCCGCGCAGTTCAAAAATGTGGCGTGCGACACCTGTCATCAGGCCAGCTCGTTCAAGACCGTGCGCTTCGAGCACGACACCGACTCCCGGTTTCCCCTCGAGGGTGCGCACCGGAAGGTGAAGTGTGAACAATGCCACTTCGCGCCCAGGCCCGAGGCGGCCGTTCGCTACAAACCGCTCGAGCTCGGCTGCGGCGGTTGCCACCTCGACGTGCACGCGGGCCAGTTCTCGAAGGGCGCTCCGGCGAAGTGCGAGACCTGTCACTCGCTCGAGGGGTGGAAGACGAAGCTGCGCTTCGTGCACGCCGCGCCGTTCACCACCTTCCTTCTCGACGGCAAACACGCGCAGGCGAAGTGTGAGTCGTGCCATCGCAAGGTGACCGTGGCGCGCGGGGTGAGCGCCACCCAGTACACGGGGCTGCCGCTCACCTGTGAAGGCTGTCACTCCGACTTTCACCAGGGCGCGTTCAAGGGGTTCGAGCCGTGAAGGCGCTCGTGCTCCTGCTGGCGCTCGCGGGTGCGCCTGAAGTGAAAGACGCCCCGCGCGCGGCGGCCGTACCCGACGTGTTGGGCGCGATGAAGTCGTTCACCCAGAAGCGCACGCATGGGGCGAACACCGCCTGCGCTGCGTGTCACGCCACCTCTTCGTGGACCGACGTGCGGTTCAACCACGAGCGCACCGGGTTCTCGTTGACGGGCCGGCATCAGCGCACGCCCTGCAAGTCGTGTCACCTGACGGACTTCTCGGTGCCGCTCCCGCGTGGGTGTGCTGCGTGTCACCGCGACGTGCACGCGGGTGAGCTGGGCGCGCGCTGTGACAGCTGCCACGACACCACCGATTGGCGCTCGCGCTTCGACGTCGACGCGCACCGCCGCACCAACTTTCCGCTCATCGGCGCGCACGCGGCCTTGCCCTGCGTGGAGTGTCACGCCGAAGCGCGCGAGCGGCGCTTCTCCCGCGCGGTGGTGGATTGTCAGGGCTGTCACCAGGCCGACGCGTTGCGCACCCAGGTGGGCAAGCCGGTCAACCACGTCGCGTTGATGCTGGATCAACGCAACTGCCGCGAGTGCCACACGCCGCTGGCGTTCACCCCGGCGCGTTTTCCCACGCACGAAGTCTGCTTCCCCATCGCCGCGGGCGTGCACGCGGTCGCGTGTTTGAGCTGTCACAGCACGCTCGGCGGCGCAGTGACCGCCACCTGTTCGACTGGCACGGCGCATTGCACCGGGTGTCACACCAACGCGGGCACACCCGGCGTGGAGATCGCTTCGACCGACGCGCAACACGCCGACGCGCCGGGCTACGTGTTCGACGATCGCCGCTGCCTCGACTGTCATTTTCCGCGCACCGGGCGGCTGCCATGACGTGGCTGCTGCTCCTTCTCCTGACTCAGGGCGGCTCAGACGCGCAGCGCTCGGGCCGCAAGAAGCCCGCCACCACGCGCCGGACGAAGACCGTGGAGACGCTCGGGCACGTCAGCTCCGTCACCGACACTGCGGCCTTCCTCGACCGCGGTGCCGCCGAAGGCCTCGCACCCGGTCAGCCGCTCACCTTCACGCGCGGTGGCAAACCCGCGGGCAGCTGCATCATCGATGCGGTCTCCGAACACTTCGCCCGCTGCGCCGGTACGGGCCTGCGCCCGGGTGATCGGTTTCCCGTCGGCCGCGTGCCGAAAACCCATCCACTGGGCCCGGGCCCTCTGCCCACCGAAGCCGAGCTCACCCGGCGCGCGGCCACGCTCGACACCGCCGGCTGGCAGCCGCGCGACTTCGACACCACCCGCGCTCGGGCCAACGGCGCCGGTCCACGTGCCGAGCTGCTGCTCTCCCACACCACCTGGGGCAACCCGAACAGCGAGCAGGGCCCTTTTGGGGTGCAGCGCCTCGATGCCGCCGTGTACGACGTCGAGCTGTGGAAGGGCCTGCGCGCTTCAGCCGATGTGACGGTGCTGAACTTCAGCGCGAGGCCGAGCGTCACGCGCACGGTGTATCAACAGAGCCCGGTGCTGCTGGTGCGCCAACTCGAGCTGAGTTTTCGCCGCGCCGACGTGCCCTTCTCCGCGGTGGTGGGCCGTACGTGGCTGCGTTCGCCCACGGGGTTGTTGGTGCTCGATGGAGCGCAGGCGGCGTGGCGCTTCGGCGAGAACCTCGAGCTGGGCGCGTACGGCGGGTTGTTGCCCGACGCGGCCCGACTCGCCATCACCCCTTCGCAGTGGACGGCCGGCGCCTTCACCCGCGTGCACTTCGCCAGCGGCAGTGGCGCGACCGGCACGGTGGGTCAGGTCGCTTTGCGTGCGGGGTGGGCGCTGCGCGACGGGCTCGGGGGCCGCGCCGAAGTGGGGCTCTCGGCGAGCCTGTGGAAGGGGCAGGACTTCGACGGCCAGGCGAGCGTGGAGCTCGGCTTCGGGTCGACGCAGGGTCCCGCGGGCCTCGACGCGGCGCGGCTCGACCTCGGCTGGCGGCCCTCCCAGCAGCTGCGTTTCAACGGCGGCGTGCGCTACCGGGGTCTCCCGCTCACCGGGCTGACCGAGCTGGGCACCATCTCTCCGGGCCAGCAGGCGCTGCACGCCGATCTCGCCGCGGTGGTGATGCTCGGCAGCTCAGTGCAGCTGGCGGCGCACGGCGGCGTGGCCAGCGACTTCACCGCGGGGTTGCTGCAGGCGCGCTTCGGCCCCGAGCTCTCGTTGCCTCACCTGCTCGGTCTCCCCGTTGGGGTGAGCGTGGGGTACCAGGAAGAGCTCGGCTGGTTGCGCGGCCGCTACGGCTACCTGCAGACGAACGTCGCACCGCTGGGGCTCTTCCGGGTGCTGGCGAGGGTGAGCTGGTTTCAACAACAGGCCTCGGTTTCCACGACGGGCAGTCACGAGCTGGGCGGCTCCTTCGCGCTCGAGGTCACGCCCTTTCGGTACCTCAACGCGCGGGTGTGGGTGATGGGCCGAGCGCCCCTGCAACCCCAGCGTGTTTCGTTGGGGAGCGTGGGCGTTCAACTCGGGGGTGCGTTTTGACCGTGTGGCCGACCCGCCGCCACCGGAGTCCACTCTGATGACGGGTCGAGAGGAGCTCGCTCGTCTGCTGGACGGGGTGAAAGCAGGGGAGGAGTCTGCCTGCCGCCAGCTGTACCTGACCTGGCGTCCCGGCGTGATGCGGCTCCTCGAAGGTTTTGCGCAGCTCGACGCGGATGAACGGGAGGACCTCGTGCAGGAAATCTTCACCCGTGCCTTCCGCGCCGTCGGCCATTTGAAGTCGCCCGAGACCTTCGAGGGCTGGCTCTTTTCCATCGCCCGCAACCGCGGCCTCTCGGCACTCTCGCGCAAGAACAGTCGGCGTGAGGTGAACGAGCGTTACGTGCAGCAGCAGACCGAGTCGATTGGCCTCATCCCCGAGTCGTTGCGCGCCGAGCTCGACATCAGCGTGGTGCGAAGGCTCATCGAGGCGCTGCCCG
>JANODF010000814.1:0-5167 GCA_031412555.1 Archangium sp.
GCTCTCTCCGTCGCCTGCAGAGATCATCGCGCGGTTTGGTTCGACCATGGCTGAGCTGACGCCCCAGCGGTTGTTCGCGGCGGCTGTGGCGCGGGCTGAGGTCGATGAGGTGGTCGATGTCGCGCCGTTCCCTGAGCTGAAGCTGACCGAGCTGTGTTCGCGCATCTTCGATGAGGCGGGGCCGGTGCCGAAGCTGCGTGCGTCGGCGGGCAAACGCGCGTTGGCGACACTGCAGTCGAAGCTGGCGCTGGATGGGCCGGAGCTGGAGACGATGATTCAGCGGGTGCTGCACACGTTCGTGCGCGACTTCGGTGCGGCATGGCTGAAGGACGGGCGCGTGGCGAAAGAGAAGATCGTCGCGTTGCCGATCACCGGCCAGCTGCTCACATAGGCAACGAAGCCCGAAACGAGTGACCCTCTCCCTCTGGGAGAGGGTCAGGGTGAGGGCCTCGAGGCGGGCGAATCGCACGAACCCACTCGCGGAGACACGCGCCGCAAACGACCGACGGTGCCAGCCAGACTGACTCGAAGAAATTCAGCACCCGATCATCTCCTCGAACCAATCGCACTGAACCTCGACGATCTCGTCTGCTGACCAGCTTCTCTGGTCGCGCACGGCTTGGCTTACGGCTTCCGACACGGTCGAAAGGAATTGAGGACCGTGGGTGTTGCAGATCAGCTTCCCCATTCAACTGCGCCCTCACCCTGACCCTCTCCCGAAGGGAGAGGGAAAAGAAGTTACGCGTCTCGACCGACGGCTTTCGAGATCGAGTCGAGCTTCAGCTCACTGAGTTTCTCTTCGAGGGTGTTCAGGATCTCGGTGACCAACTCAGGCCCTCGATAGATGAACCCCGAATAGACCTGCACCAGCGAAGCCCCGGCGCAGATCTTCTTCCACGCGTCTTCACCGCTGAAGATCCCACCAACACCGACCACCGGCAGCGCACCACCACTTCGCTTGAACGCCCGGCGCACCACCTCCGTGCTGCGCTCGAACAACGGCCGCCCCGACAGCCCGCCCGTCTCCGCCGCCAAGGGATGCTCGAACGGTCGAGTGATCGTCGTGTTCGTGCAGATGATCCCATCCGTGCCGCAAGCGCGCGCCACGTCGACGGCCGCATCGATCGCCTCGTCACCGAGATCCGGCGCGATCTTCAAGAACAACGGCCGGCCCACCACCTTCGTGCGCACCGCCTTGAGCAACCCCGCCAGCGCCTCCGGCTCCTGCAGCTGCCTCAACCCCGGCGTATTCGGCGAGCTCAGATTCACCACCACGTAATCCGCCAGCGGCGACAACGACTCCGCGCACTTCACGTAATCATCGACCGCCGACTCCAGCGGGGTGTCCTTGTTCTTCCCGATGTTCACGCCCACCGGAGCAGGCCGCCACTCCAGCTCACGCAGCCGGCCCGCCATCGCCGCCATGCCCTGGTTGTTGAACCCGAGCCGGTTGATCAGCGCCTCATGCTCCTTGAGCCGGAAGATGCGCGGCTTCGGATTTCCCGGCTGCTCGCGCGGTGTGACGGTGCCCACCTCGACCGATCCAAACCCCAGCGAGAACAACCCGGTGATCGCCTCGGCGTTCTTGTCGAGCCCGGCCGCCAACCCGACGGGGTTGGGAAAATCGAGCCCCCCCACGCGCACCTTGAGCGACGATCGATCCGGCCGCGCCCGGCGCCGCATCAAGGCCGCCGCACCCGGCGCAATGTCCGCCAGCGACAGGCCCCACATGCCGACGTTGTGCGCGACCTCCGCGTCGAGGCGGAAGAGCAGGGGACGAAGCAGGCGGTACATCAGTGCTTCGCGATGAACGAGTAGTCGCGCGCCCACGCCAGGGTCTGATCGACCTGGTGCGGCGTGAGGATCTTGTTGTCCTCCACCAGCGCGATCTCCCGGCTCATGTCGGTGTTGAGCAGGTACGGGCCGTCGGTGTTGAAGGTGATCTTCACGCCGCGATCCCAGAAGGTGCGCACGATGTGCTCGAACTCCTTCACGCCCTCGACGGCCTTGGTCTGCAGGTTCGAGGTGGGGCACAGCTCGAGCACCACGTCGCGTTCCTTGAGCAGCTTCATCGCGCTCTCGTCGTAGGCCGCGCGGATGCCGTGACCGATGCGGTTGGGCTTGAGCTTCTCCACCACCGCGATGACGCCCTCGGCGCCGGTGCCCCTGGTCTCACCGGTGTGCACGGTGGTCTTGAGGCCTCCCTTGCGTGCGCGCTCGAAGAGATCTTCGTACTGCGTGACCACCTCGGGCTTGAGCTCGAGCGCGTCAGCCTCGGTGCCGGCCAGATCGATGCCCAGCACGCCGCGGTGCCGGTACTTGATCGCCTTCTCCACCATGATGCTGTTGAGCTTGCTGTCCCACTCGCGGGCCAGGCAGAAGATGAGGCAGGCCTTCACGTCGTACTCGAGCACCGCGCGGTCCATGCCGCGGATGGCCGCCGAGATGATGTGATCGAGATCGAGCTCGGAGTGCAGGTTGCGCTTCATCGGGTTGAAGCGCAGCTCGATCTGCGTCACGCGCGAGCTGCGGTACTCCTTGCCGATCACCTCGTACACCGAGCGTTCGATCGCCGCGGGGGAGCTCTGAATCTTCTCCGTCCACTGGTGCATGATCTTCAAGTAGCTATCGAGGCTGTCGACCTTGTCGGGTGACGCCGTGATCAGCTCGACGAACTCGAAATAGTTCTTCACCGGCAGCTTGAAGCCCTGCTGGTGAGCAATGGACCACAGGATGTGCGGGGCGACAGCACCGCCCATGTGAATGTGCAGGTCGATCAGCTCGCGAGGCAGCATGGCTTTGAATGCCACATGATCATTCCGGGCGAAAGCGCCGTGGTGCATGCTGGTCGCCCGCATGGCTACCCAGAAAAAGAAGAAGCCCCTGAAGAAGGTCCTGAAAAAAGTGCGCGCCGTGGCGAAGAAACCCGCCCCGAAGAAGAAATCTGCGCCCCCCCAATCGAAGGCGAAGAAACCGGTGAAAGCGGCCACCCGGCGCAACCCGCCGATGCACGCGAAGACCAGTCATCAGGAGCTCGATGACGACACCGAACGCGATGAGGTGTTCGAGGTCTTCAAGTCGTTCGATCGGGATGGCTCGGGCAGCATCGATGCCAAAGAGCTGACCCGGCTGTTCGAGGCCCTCGGCCAGGATCTGCCCGAGGAAGAACTCGCGGTCGCGCTCGAGGTGATCGACGTGAACCACTCGGGCCGGATCTCGTGGGACGAGTTCAAGGCCTGGTGGTCAGACCGCTGAAGGCACCACCGCGAGCGCTGCGCCCGGCACGAAGGTCTCGAGCGTGCCGGGTTCGCGCAGCACGTAGATGGTGAGCTTGCTGTCAGTCACCAGGTCGAGCATGCGCGGGCCCGTGGCCAGCTCGGCGAGCACTCGCCCTCCGCGCGGCTGAACCAGGCGCGTCACCGGGCCCGGCACCACCAGGGTTCTGCGGCGAACAACGATGGGAATGGCGCGGTTGAGCTCGTCACCCGAAGAACCCAGCACCCACTCCGCGCTGCCATCGGGCAACACCCGCGTCGCAGCACCGCGCGCATCGGCCACCAACACGCCGCCTTCCCAGGGAAGCAGTGTCAACGTGCGCGCATCGCACGGAATGGTCTTCTCCCAGAGCACCTGACCGCGGGGCCCCAGGCAGATGAGCACGGTGCGCCCATCACGCGCGCCGCCCAGCCAGGTGTGGCCTCGCGCCCAGACGGGAGCGGAAGGGGAGGAGAGAATGAGCTCCCGCGTCCACACGATCGCGCCGGCGGGCGTGGTGTCACCCGAAGAGAGCGCGTCGCACAGGTAGATGGCCGAGTGTTCACCGCGGTTGAGCACCACCAGCGCCCGGTTGCGCACCGCCACGGGAGCGCGTGCCACCGGCAACCCTGCCTTCACCTTGAAGCGCACCTGCCCATCACCCGCGTCGATGCCGTACAGCGTGCCGCCGTCGGTGCCCACGAGGACCCGGGTGCCCACGCGCGAAAAGGTGATGCTCTGCGTGCGCGGTGGTTCGAAGCGCCACAACTCGCGGCCCGACAAACGCGCGAAGCCCGCCACGCCGCGGCGCCCCAGCGGGCACACCAGCACGCCGTCGATCGTCTCGAGATCGGGCCCCAGCCGGCCACCGTCGGAATCTCGCAGCCACTGCGCGGTGGGCCCGCGGCCTTCGTAGAAGAGCAGCCGCTCGGGCGTCGCGCAGATCGCATCGCCGTCTTCACCGATGGCCACGCCACGCGTCGACAGATGCCGAAAGGCGGTGGCGCCGGCTTTGGTGAAGGCGTGCGCAGCGTGAGGTGAGTGCACGATCGCCCAGCGTTTGCCGAGGAGAATGCGGCCGCCTTCTTCTCCCAGCGCGACCGGCCGGCTCCAGCGCGGCTGCAGCGTCACGCGCCGCACGTCGCCGATGGGCGCGAGCGGCACACCCGGGGTGGAGCGGGGCGGGCTGACCGTGGCCATGGTGGTGTCGGGCACGGGCTTGCGCATCGCCATCAAGCCATCGGTGCAGCGCACCTGCAGCGCCTCGACGTAGGGGTTGGCGCCCAGCGCGGGGTTGCGCGAGCGCAACGCGAGGCAGAGATCGAGACCGGCCAGGTAGAGCTGATCAGGCGGCACCTGCTGGCCCCCGATGCGCGCGTTGCCTTCAGCGGCCGAACGGGCGAGCCCCATCATCGCCAGGAAAGGCAGCCCCGCGTGGTGTGTGCCGTCGGCCAGGGTGAGCTCACCATCGAAGAGCAGGGGCGGCAGCCCGGCCCGTGTCTTCCGGTTCCACGCCAGGGTGCGGCCGTCGTCATCCCGCAGCGAAAACCCCACCGTGCCCGTCGCGCTGCGCACCGCGCTCCACGGCGCCGGCGCCTCACGACGTGGCCGCTCTTCGATCACCGCCGACGTCAGCCGCTTGAGCCGTTTCTCCAGCGCGACCAACTCGGTCTCGATGTCACCGCGGTGCTGCTCGACGTCGCGAAGAAAGTGCCGCGCGCACTTCACGGTGGCTTCGACCAGCGTGGGCAGCTCGACCGCGATCGGCGCGCGCACCTGCCGCGGCGGCTGCGAGAGATCGATCACGGCGACAGTCACCTCGTTGCCGAACGTGCGCCAGAAACACAGCTCGAGGTGCACGTCTTCGAGGGAGACCTGGCCCGCGCGTTCGCCGTCGACCACCATCGCGCTG
>JANODF010000815.1:0-10262 GCA_031412555.1 Archangium sp.
GGTGGAGGAGTCGATCAAGTCGGGGACCGATCGCCGCGAGGAGCTGCTCAAGGCGGCGGCCGATGTGCTGCACGAGAATCAGCGGCCTGAGCTGCGAGCCCTTGCGGGCCTCGAGGACTACGCGCTGTGCACCGTCGACGAGTTGAAGGCGCTGGAGAAGCTGCCCAACGTGCGGCTCGGCAATCACACCAGCCTTCACCTGTCGGCGGAGAACTCGCCCGATGACGTGGTGAAGGCGGACTTCGAGCGGTCGACGGCGACGTTCATTCGGTTGTTCGGCAAGCAGGAGAAGTTCGCATTTCCGTTCGGCACGCCGAAGCATCACTTTCAGCAGCGGCACGTCGATTGGCTGCGCGCGCTGGGCGATTTTCAGATCTGGACGACAGAGGCGCGGCCCTACCGGATGGAAGAATTGCGGCCTGGTGGAGTGCTTCCCCGCTTCCCGATCGATGGCCTCAAAGACGCGCGCACGCTCGCCGGGTTGATCGCCGCGCGAGCCCTCGACTTCAGGGCACGCGGCACGAAGCACCACTTCAACCGCTGAACTCCCTCGCCCTGCGCCAGCGGGGAGAGGGTCGGGGTGAGGGGCCCACCAAGTGAACCTGAAAAAACCTCCTGCTGCTGTTGGTCGCAAAACCCAGTGCTGAGCCGCGACGACGCAGCGATCAAAGACGCCTACGCGCTGCCCGTCGGAACGAGTGGCACTTCGGCTACAGCCATCTGACCGAGACCCCTTCCTCTCGGCTCGGCTTCTCGTGGACCACCGACTGGAAAACCTTCGACCACGCCGAGACGATCGACGACCTGAAGGTCGGCGGGCTCGCCTCACCCAACGTGCAGCGCAAGCACTGAAACAAGGGCACGAACACGGCGGAGTACGAGCGAGCCAACGCCGCATTCTGATCGATGAGCGCAAGGTCTCACTTGTGAAACGCCACGCTGAACCACAAGCCGAGGACAATCAGGAGGCCAGAGGCCTGCTGCGCACCCAGAATCACACAGTCCCAAATTTGCCATTCATTCGCGCGACCTCTTCGAAGCAACCATCTCCGTCGAACGATGATCAGCACGGTGGCGAGAGCGAGAACACCCGATGGAATCCACCACCAGTACCAAGGCTCGGATGCCCATCTGGCAACGGCCAGAAGCAAGAACAGCGCGGCGACGGCCGTGAGCTGCGCAGCCATCTTGGCCCAGGCCACGCCGCTGGCTGGTGTCAGGAAGGAGTGCAGATTCTCTCGGCCGCCGGTCATGCGCTCTGCAGTCTGCGCTACAACCTCGCGCATGCGAACCAACCACCTGACGATGGCAGTGCTGCTCAGTGCATCCGTTGCCCTCGCCGGGCCCGGCTCGTGGAAACAACTCGGGAAAGCCGGCGACTGGAAGGGCGTGCAGACCGGCACCGCCATGGGCGACAAGCTCTACACCACCGAAGTCGGCGGCGGCCTCTTCGTGACCGACGCCACCACCGGCTCGTGGAAGCAGATCGGCGAACGCGTCTTCGGCAAGACCGCGTTCATCACCAGCGGCAACGGCAAGCTGTACTCGATGGAGACCAGCGGCTCGCTGTACGTGATCAACCCCGCTGACGGATCGTGGAAGCAGATCGGCAAGGCCGGCGCGTGGGGCGCGACGACTGCGGGTGTCGTGCACGACGGCAAGCTCTACAGCACCGAGGTCAACGGCGGGCTCTATGTGACCGACCTCACCACCGGCACGTGGAAGGCCATCGGCAAGCCCGAGTACGGAAATACGGTCGTGCTCTTCAGCTCGGGCGCGAAGCTGTACAGCATCGAGAAGGCCGGCTCGTTGTTCGAGATCGACCCGGCGACGGGCTCGTGGAAGGGCATCGGCAAGCCCGGCGACTGGCGCGGGACCACGGCGGCCGCCGTGCTCGATGGCAAGCTCTACACGACCGAGACCACCGGGAAGCTCTACGAGAGTGACCTTGCGACGGGGACCTGGAAGGTGCTCGCCAAGGACTTTGCCGACACTGTGGTGATCTTCGCCGCGAAGAACTCGCTGCTCACGATTGGGCGCGGCGGGTCGTTGTATTCGGTTTCGGTGAAGTGAAAGGCCCCTCACCCTGACCCTCTCCCCGTGGGGGAGAGGGAACTAACTTTCGATCGTCACTGCGCCCAGGAACTTTTGCGCGCCCACCAGATCGACCGTTCGTTTGGCGTCGTCCGTGTCGGTGACGCCGAGCTCGACCACCAGCAATGCCACGTCGACCGCCAGCGTCACGGGAATGCCTGACTGCGCCCCGATGACCGAGTCGATCGACACGATCGCCAGGCCGCCACTCGCGATGTGCTGCATCATGTCCACGATGATGCGCGAGACGTCGTTGACCTCGAGCCCTTCGGTGCTGAAGAGCTTGGCCTTCTTCCCGCGCACCAACGTGCTGACCTCCGCCAGCGCGTGCGCGACGGTCGAAGCCGAGGCGCCCGGTGAAGCGGGGATCACCACCATCGAGTGCCACTCCCCGCGCATGCAGGTGAGGAGCTGCTGGTAGAGCTGCTGCTGCGTTCCCGCTGGCTTCGTCATGGCCGCGTCTCCCCTTCGCGCGTGGTGCGGACCCACTCGGTCTGCTTCTGGCCTTTGGGCGCGCGAAACGCGAGCACCACCTTCCAGGCCACGTAGGCAGGGGCGAGACCCAGGTCCATGAGCCCGCGCAGGCCCGTCCCTGAATGCAGCCAACCGGCAAACACATAGAGCGCGACGCTGGAGAGCGCGACGCCGAAGGCGGCCGAGGCGATCGCCCCGTGACCGACCATCACGAGCAGCACTGCTGAAGCCATCGCACCGAGCAACGAGAAGCCCACCACCCGGCTCAGCGGCGGCACCAGCACGTCCATCGCCAGATCCATCAACAACGCGCTGCGCTCCTTGAGCCCGTCACGCAGCAGCGGCCAGCCGTGCTGCTTGAGCATCTGCGCCCTGCCCTGCTCCCAGCGGTCGCGCTGCGAACGCGAGGCCGACTCGCCCGACACCATCTCGCCCAGCACGTCGGCTTCCCACGCGTACGCCACCCGGAACCCACGCCGGCCCAGGCGAATGCCGTACTCGAGATCTTCCACCAACGAGTAGGCGTCGTGCGGCACTTCGCGCAGCAACGAGGTGCGGAAACACATGCCGTTGCCCCGCAGCCCTGCAGAGACCTTGAGCCGCTCCCGCCCGATGCTGCGCACCTGGTGGAACATCGACAAAGCGATGCGCATCAGCCGGGTGCGCCACGAAGCGTTCGGGTTCTGCACTCCGTAGTGCGCCTGCACGGCCACGTTGCCGGCCGCCAGGCGCGCAGCGAAGGCCGAGAGCAGGTTCTTCGAGACCAGCGTATCGGCGTCGACCACCACCACCGCGTCGGCGCCTTCTTTCAGGCACCGCTCGAAGGCATGCGCGAGCGCATAGCCCTTGCCACGCAGCTCGGCGTTGAAACGCTCCAGCACGATCGCGCCGGCTTCACGCGCTTTGTTCGCCGTGTCGTCGGTGCAGTTGTCAGCCACCACCAACACCCGGAACAGCGCGGCCGGGTACTCGACCGACTGCAGGCTCTTCACCGTGGCTGCGATGCCCAGCGATTCATTGTGCGCCGGCACCACGAAATCGAAACGCAGCGAAGGGGGGCTGGGGGCCAGCGGAGCCTTCGGCGGAAACGAGAGCACCGAGAGCACGGCCAGATACAGCGCCCACGTCAGCACCGGTACGCAGAGCACCAGCAGGGCCAGTTCGCCTGCGAACCCGAGCACGTCGTTCACGGAATTTTCACCTGGCTGAGCACGGGCAGGCCCAGGGCGCGCTCGACCTGCCACGGCTCGACCAACCGGCCGCTCACCCAATCGCGCAACGCGCCCGCCATCAAGGCGGTGAAGAACGCGAGCACCGCGGTGACGCCCAGAATGATGGCCACGTCGGGCTTCACCGGCTTCTTGGGCACCGAGGCGGGGCGCACCACGCTGTAGCGGTACTTGAAGGCCGCGCGGGTGGTGTCTTGCTCGATGCGCGCGGAGTCGATGCGCATCAGCAGCTCTTCGTATTTGGCCGCGGCGACGCGCAGGTTGTTGCGGGAGAACTCCACCAGCGGGTCGTCGGCGAGTTCTGAATTGGTCAGCGCGGCCTGGGCCATCTGCGGCGCAGAGACGCGGCGCATCGACGCGTTGCGCGGCCGCGAAGGTTCGATGAGCGCCTCGGGGTCACGCCCGCCCTTGCGGCGGTACTCGTGCTCCAGCGCGTCGATGTCGCCCTTCACCTGCGACATCTGGGGCGAGTCGAGCTTGAGCGCCTGAATGCGCTGCCGCATGTCCATCACGATGGGGTGTTGATCGGCGTACTGCACCTTCTGCTCCTGCAGCTGCGCGGTGAGCTCGGTCACCCGGCGGCTGCGGAAGTCTTCCAGATCGCCCAGGGCGCGTTTCTTCGAGTTCAAGAGGAACTTGAGCTGCGCGAGCTCCTGCTCAGTGGCCGAGCTGGGCGCGTCACGATCGGCCACCGGCTGCGGCTTGGGCTCGGGGGCAAAGGCCACGCTGCCACTCTCGGGGCCGGGCATGGCGCCGGGGGCCCCCAGGGTGCCCTTGCGGCGGGTGTCGCGCACCCGCTCCAGCTCGTGCAGCGCGTCGTCGACCATCTTCTGCAGCTGGCCGCCGTGCATCTCGAGAATGGAGAGCGCCTCGCTGATGGCGGTCATCTCGGTCACGTGACGGGTCTCGAGGAAGTTCTGCTGCGCGGTCTCCACCAGCAGGTACGCCATCTGGGCGTCGTGCCAGTCGATGGAGATGGTGACCGTCTGTTGATCGGTGCCCACCTGCAGCTTCTTCTCGAGCAGCCCCACCATCGCGTCGATGCGATCTTCTTCGGTGGGCTCACCGGCCACGAAGAACACCACCTTGTCCTTCAACTTCACGATGCCGGGCCGCGTCTCCTCCCAGTTCTTCATCAGGTTGGTCTGCTTGATCAGCGAGACCAGGTTGTCGTGCGCGAACACCAGCTCCCGCGCGGCGCGGGTGGGATCTTCGGAAGGCAGGCTGGAGCGCGGGTTGCCCAGCGCGCGAATGAGATCGTTGTTGTTCGCCAGCAGGCGCGACTCGACGTGGAAGGTGCGGGGCAACACCACCGCGGCCACCGAGCCCAGCAACACCATGATCAAGAAGCTCAGCGCCGCGAGAAACCGATGGCGGCGCACCCCTCGAAAGACGAAGCCCACCAGCTGGCGCAGGAGCTGGGTGTCGAACAGCTCCGGCTCGGTGCCCGGCGGCAGTGGCTTCGGTTCAATCACGGGCTGTTGCCCTCGAGCGCCTGAGCGACCGCGGTCTTGAGCTCGGTCTGGGTGAACGGCTTGCTCAGGTACACCCGCACGCCCAGCTCTTCGGCCTGCGCCCGGTCTTCCGGCATGGTGCGCGCGCTGACCATCAAGATGGGAAGGCCGTTCAACGTGGGCGTCTTGTTCACGTGCTCGCAGACGTCGTAGCCAGACGACTCGGGCAACATCAGGTCGATGCACAACAACGAAGGCCGCTGCTCATCGAGGCGCTTCATCGCGGTCTTGCCGTCGGCCGCCTGCGACACGGTAAAGCCCATGCGATCGAGCGCCGTGACCAGGAGCTTGCGGATCTCAGGGTCGTCATCCACTACCAACACGCTTCGCTTGTCGATGGTCACGGCGTCTTCCTCACCAGGCCAGAGAGTCTTGTTGCTGAACGGTCACGGAAACCGTGCCCACCGCCTGAAGTTGTCCTTGTGCGAGCAGACGGGGCTGTTCTGTCCATAGCACGCGCGCTGAGGCCTGCAGGAGCAACCACGTCTTCACCGCCCACACCACGGAACCTTCACCAAACACCAGCCGGTCACCCGACTGATCGAGGCCGGTGCGATCAACCATCGTCGCGGCGAGGGGCTTTGCCAGCGAGAGGCCAAGAGGCACGGCGTACGCGCCACCGGTGGCGGCGGTGACGATCCAGTCCTTCGCGGGGCGCCATTCAGCCTGAAGCCGCGCCTCGACGCGCTCGTACACGTTGGCGGTGAACCGATCGGAAAACGGGGCCATGCGCAACGAGGCCGTGACCAGCAGCGGGTGGCCCGAGAGCACGTCGCGCCAGGCGAGGGAAGCGAGCGCGATGGGCAGCAGATCCGTGTAGTCGCCGGGAATGCCCTGCATCGCGATCACGTGTTCCCGGGTGAGCGCGAGGCCAACCCCCAGGTTCAACAAGAGGGTGCGCGAGAGTTGCCGGTCCCAGATCTCCGAGAGTTGCGCGACGAACTGATTCTGGCCGGTGACGAAGGTGGCCTGGCTGACCTGCCCCAAGGTGGTCAACCCATCGCTGCGGCTGACGGCCTTGCGCAGGCGCACCGCGGCGGTCGGGCCATACTGCAGCGGCAGTTGCTGCTGCTGGCTGTCATCGGTGCTGCCCGAGATCTGAAAGCCGGCGGAGAGGCCCAGGCTCACGCCGTTGCCCGGCTGGCTCTCCAGGCTCACCGAGGTGGCGGAGCGCACGTAGGGAACGCTGCCCAGGGTCTGCACCTCGGCCACCGAGCTGGGCAGGCTCCCGTCGGGCAGACGCAAAAAGCCGACGTCGGCGACGCCATACGACGCGTCTTGCGCGATCAAGAACGTGGCGCGCGACCAGACGGTTTGAAACGCCAGGCGGGCGCGGTGCAGCGGGAGGAAACGCCCTCCGCTGGCCTGCGGCTCCCGCCAGAGAAAGCTGGGGGCGTACAAGGCGGAGAAGGTGCTCGCGTCGACCCCCAGGGAGAGGTCGGCCCGGGGATTGACCTCGAGATCGCCGGTGATGCCCGTGCCCAGGTCGCCCGGCAGCGGCGTGCGCGTGCGGGCATCGGTGCGGACCGCGACGCCGTACCGCACATCGACTGCGAAGGCCGGAGAGGCCACGCAGGCGACGAACAGCAGGTGTCGCAGCCCCAGGCTCATTCGGCGACCACCACGTCACCGGGAAGAAGCGTGAACCGTGCTGCCGGGCCTTCGCCCCGCGACAACACTTCCCAGGTGAAGCGGAGCCGCTTGGGCGCAGTTTGCGCGGCCATCTTGCGCAGCACGAACAAACCGTCGCGGTGGGCGAAGTCGGTCAGGCCCCCCGAAGCGGCCAGCGCCTGCAGCACGCCGGAGCCGGCCTCGAGGGTCACCACGCCCGGGCGCATCACCTCGCCCACCACGGAGACCACCACGGGGCGCGACTCCTCAAGGGAGACGGTCACCACCGGGTTGTTGATGAAGTCTTTGAGCCGCACCTGCAGCTCGGCGGCGAGCACGCTGGGCGACTTGCCGGCAGCGATCACGTCGTTGATCAGCGGGAGCGACACCTTGCCGTCGCCGCGCACCTTCACCCGCGCTGACATTGCGTCTTGCTGAAAGACGCGCACTTGCAGCACGTCAGCGGTGGAGATCAGATACCCGGAGTCGTCGATCACGGAGCCCTCGTCGACCTCCACGAAGGCACCGCGCGGCGTGTAGCATCCGAGCGAGAACACACAGAGCACGGCAAGCGGGATTCGGGTCATGGAAAGGGCTCTTTTCATACCCACGACGATTCGTCTTCTGGGGGTTCCCATATCGGTCACGGGGTCTTTGCAAACCCCGCTCCGCCCGCCCCCCGAACGATTTCAGCTCGCGCCGCGACCCGTCAGCACCACGGGGAACGTCTTGAGAATCAAGCTGATGTCTTTCGAGAACGTCCAGGTGTCGATGTACTGGAGGTCCATGTACATCCACTGCTCGAAGCTGATCTCGTTGCGCCCGGAGACCTGCCAGATGCACGTCAGGCCGGGGCGCACCGACAGACGGCGGCGCTGCCAGGGCTCGTACTTGGCCACTTCGTTGGGCAGCGGGGGCCGCGGGCCGACGACGCTCATGTCACCACGCAGCACGTTGATCAGCTGGGGCAGCTCGTCGATGGAGAACTTGCGCAGGATGCGGCCGATGGGCGTGATGCGCGGGTCTTTCTTCATCTTGAAGACCGGGCCGTCGACCTCGTTCTGCTGAGCCAGCTGGGCCTTCAGGGCCTCGGCGTTCTCCACCATGGTGCGGAACTTCAGCATCTGGAACGGGCGGCCATGCAGACCGGTGCGGGTCTGGCGAAAGAGCAGCGGGCCGCTCGAGGTGAGCTTGACCACCGCGGCGACGCCCAACAGCAGCGGCGCGAGCACCCACAAGGCGACACCCGACGAGACGATGTCGAAGAGGCGCTTGAAGGCCATGCCGATCGGGCGCGATTGCACCGACTGGTAGTGAATGTAGCCGTCACCCACGCCGTGGCTGGGCAGCGGGCGAGCGCGCTCGAGGCGGAAGTTCACCGCGGGCATCGCGAAGGGCACGCCGAACCGCTCGCACACCTTCACCGCCGACTGGATCTCTTCGAAGTGCGCCGAGTGCGTCGAGGCGAAGTACACCTCGGCGACCGGCACCGAACGAAGCACCGACTCGAACTCACCGGCCGAACCGAGCACGCGGGCCTTCAAGGCGCGGGCGGGCTGCTCGTTGCTGAAGCGCACCATGCCCAACACTTCGTGACGGCCCTTGCGGCGGAGATCGTCGAGGGTGGCGCGGGCCAGCGGGCCGATGCCCACCACCAGGACTTCGTCGATGGGACCGGAACGAGGCGAGAAGGTGCGGAAGACGGTCGCGCGCAGCACCAGCGCCACCGGCCAGAGCACCAGCAGGAAGATGCCCACGTTGGGCAGCCCGGCGTCGGGCAGCACCAGCACCATCACGGCCAGCACAGTGGTGACCGCGAGGACCAGGATGGAGGTCATCGCGCCGTCGTCGAACGGCATGCGGTCAGAAGCCCAGGGATCGTAGTGACGCAGGGCCATCGCGGTGACCAGCCAGGTACCGATGCCGGCCAGCGCGAAGGTGGAGATGGGGCTGGTGGTGAGGGGCTGGCCTGAAAGCACCGTCGCGCCAATCGAGGCGAGGGTGAGCGCCAAAAGGTCGAGCAGAAGACTCGTGCGGGCGACGGCGCCGGCGGCGATTCTCCCGAAAAGTGAGTTCATGTAGGTTTCTCGGATCGAGGACTTCGGAAGTTTCGACTTCACTAGAATCTTCTGTAAAATCAATGCGCTATAACGCAAAGCGTCACACGTGCAACGCCTTTGAATCAGACAACTAAGTCACCAAGTTGTGACGTAGGTGGAATGCACGATTGGGGCCGCTCGACGCAGTGCGCCATCCCCCCGAAATGACGCAGCTTGTCAGAGCCCGATACAACCTCAAGGTGATGGATCGCCCCCAAAACGAGGGCATCGATGCTCCAGAACCCGGCCCTGCTTCTTGCTAGCGATGCCCCCCATGACTGCGTCCTCCCTGTTCAGCACGAGTCGTTCCAACGTCGGGTCGGCCTTGGTTTTCCTCGCAGTTGCCTGTTCTGGGCCCGGTGGAGGCGGTCGAGATGCGGGCGCTTCAGACGCAGGTCCGCGAGATGGCGGCGCAGTCGATGCGGGTGTGTACGCACGTGATGCCGGGGCGGCCTGTGTGGACGTCGGCGGGTGCTCCGCGGGGCAGGCGTGTTGCGCGGGGAACTGTGTCGACCCTGATCGCGATCCCGCCCACTGCGGACAATGTGGCCGCGCTTGTTCGGTCGATCAGTTCTGCGGAAGCGGCGCTTGCCGGGCGGCCGACTTTTCGCAGCTGTGCCAACTCCCCCTCGCGACCGTGCTGCTGGACGAGGTGACCGAAGACGACGATGCGGGCCTGTCGATGGCCGCAGCCCTGGTGGCGAGCTGCACGCCTTCGATCACCAGCCGCGCGGTCCCCCAGGGAGATGGCGGCGTGCTGACGGCTGACGGCCAGCCCATCGTGTGGGGCGAGTTGTTGGTGGCGGGCGGGGGCTCGTACCGCCAGCAGGCCCTGCGCTGGCTCGAGCAGACGGGCGCCGCGCAGGTCAGCGACACCAGCGGCCCGGTCAACGCCATCTACTCGCTGCGTGATGGCGGCGTCGTCTCGTCGGTGCCGGCGGCCAACCTGGGCCCTGCGCTCGACCGCGTGGTGGTGCAGGTGGTGCGGGCGCCTTCGGGCTCGGTGGTGCTCAGCGCCCAAGGCTACCACGCGCCGGGCACCCTGGCCGCCGCGCACTACTTCGTGCAGACCCTGTTGCCCGCGCGGGCGACGCTGACCACCCGCTGGTACGTGCTGGAGTGGGAAGATCTCGACGCCAGCGGTGGCCCCAGCGCGGGCGATCGTTACACGGTGATCGCGTCGGGGTCCTGAACGGGCAGCGCGGCAGGCACCTTCCACGCGTTCACCCGCGTGGCCAACC
>JANODF010000816.1:0-15683 GCA_031412555.1 Archangium sp.
TCAGGTGCCCGAAGGCAGCCCCGCTGATGGGCCGGGGGTGGTGTCGATCCACGGCCTGGGCGCGAGCAAAGACGCGGCCTTTCTCGAGCGACTCCACCGGGATGGGGTCTCCGTCTTCGCTTCGACCGTGGCTCTTGCCCGGTGGCTGCACGAGCAAGGCGTCAAGACCGCGGTGGTGACCTCCAGCCGGAATGGCCGTGAGGTGCTCCGGGTCGCTGGGCTGGACTCGCTGTTCGACGCCCGCGTCGATGGCATCGATGCCGCGGTGCTGGGCCTGCAGGGCAAACCGCGGCCCGATCCGTTTCTGCGCGCGGCGGCTTTGTTGGGCGTCTCCCCCGCGCGCTCCGTGGTGATCGAAGACTCGACCTCGGGCCTCGAAGCAGCCCGGCGGGGCGGTTTTGCCCTGGTGGTGGGAGTGGATCGAGGGGGCCACCGCGACGCGCTCGTGGCGCAAGGGGCCGACCAGGTCGTCGCCGATCTTCAGGAACTCGACCTGCCCGCCCTCGATCAGCTGCTGGCCGAGAAGCGCGAGAAGGTGCTCTCCTGGGCCGTCGAGCAGGAGGGCTTCGACCCCGCGCGCGAACACGGAATGGAGAGTCTCTTCACCGTGGGCAACGGCTACCTCAGCGTGCGCGGCACCCTCGACACGCCGCTCCCGGGCGCGCAGGGCGATCTGTTCATCGCCGGGGTGTTCGATCGCAAGAGCGCCCTGCGCCCCTACTCCGAGCTCGAGTTCCTCAGCGGCGACCGGGGCGAGTCTGCGCACGACGAGCTGGTCTCCCTGCCGTTTCCGTTTCGCATTCGCCTGCGGGTCGACGGCTGCACCCTCGACCCCAGCTCGCCCCAGTGCCGCGCCCACCGCCGCACCTTGAGCCTGCAAGAGGGCGTCTTGTGGGGGGCCGCCGACTACGACACCGACGTCGATCGCCGCGTCGCGGTTCGCACCAGACGCTGGGCTTCCCTGGCCGACCGTCACCTGGTGTTCCAGGAAGTGAGCGTGGAGCTGCTCAACCACTCGGGCACCGTCGAGCTCGATTGTTCGATCGACGATCCCGATCTCCCGGCCAACCACCCCCATCTGTCGCCCCTCCCCGCCGGGAGCGGCCAGCCCTGGGAAGAGAAGCGGTACCGCACCCAGGCTTCCGGCGTGGAGATCTGTCTGGCCGCGCGCACCTTCCTCGAAGGCGACGAGCGCAGCGCGATCCGGTGGCGGGTGCCGGCGCCGATCGGCCGGGCGCTCGTCTTCCGTCGCTGTGTGGCCGTCTTCACCAGCCGCGACGGCGAGGCGCCGCAGAGCGCTGCACGGAAGCAGGTGGAAGGGCTGCGCTGGATCGACTTCGACGAAGCGTTCGCCTCGCATGCCGCGCGCTGGAACGAGGTGTGGGAGCGCGCAGACGTTCGCATCGCGGGCAGCCCCGCGGTGGAGCAGGCGTTGCGCTTCAACACCTATCAGCTGATCAGCGCGGCCGACCCCGATCCGCGGGTCTCCGTGGGGGCTCGCGCGTTGACCGGGCGCGCCTACGAGGGGCACGTGTTCTGGGACGTCGAGATGTTCATGTTGCCGTTCTATCTCCACACCTTTCCGGAGCTCGCCCGCTGCCTGCTGCTCTATCGCCACCACACACTCGGTGGCGCGCGCCGGCGGGCGGTGCAGCTCGGCGGCCGTGGTGCTTGTTTCGCCTGGGAGTCGACGGTCGATGGCGATGACGTCACCCCACGCTCGATTCGGCTGAAGAGTGGGGGCGACGACATCCCCATCTTCACCGGCACTCAGCAGCTGCACGTGACCTCCGCCGTCGCGCACGCGGTGTGGCAGTACTGGTCGGCCACCCGCGATCGAGACTTCATGCAGCAGGCGGGCGTCGAGTTGCTGGTGGAGACCGCGCGCTTCTGGGTCAGTCGCGCCATCCGCGGGCCGCGGCACTTCCACCTGCGCGGGGTGATGGGCCCCGACGAGTACCACCACGCGGTCGACGACAACGCGTACACGAATTGGATGGCGCGGGCGAACCTCGAGCGGGCCACGGCCGCCATGGGGTGGCTCGAGGCGCAGCGGCCCGGCGCCTGGGGTGCGCTGGCGGAGCGGCTCGGCGTGGCACCCGATGAACCCGCGCAGTGGCGAGAGGTCGGCCAGGCGCTCTTCTGCCCGGGCCCCAACGCGCAGGGGGTGATCGAGCAGTTCACCGGGTTCTTCGACCTGGAGAGCTACCCGCTCCCCCTCGAAGAACGGTTCAAGGCCCCGGTGAGCCGGCTCTTCGATTGGCAGCGCCTCAACCACCTCAAGCTGATCAAACAGGCCGACGTGCTCATGCTGCTGCACGTGATGCCCACCGCGTTCTCTCAGGAGATCGCCGCGGCGAACTACCGCTACTACGAGCCCCTCACCGATCACGCGAGCAGCCTGTCGCCTGGCATTCACGCCGCCGTCGCGGCTCGCCTGGGCCTGCGGGCAGACGCCGAACGGTATTGGCGAGAGAGCCTGTGGCTCGATCTCTCGAACCGCATGGGCAACAGCGCGCTGGGTGTTCACCCCGCGTGCATGGGCGCCACCTGGCAAGCGCTGGTCTTCGGTTTTCTGGGCGTGCAGTTCACCGAGGAGGGCCCACGGCTCGATCCCGACGCAGCGCTGCGTTTGCCCGCGGGCTGGGGCGAGGTCGCGCTCAGCCTGACGTGGCGAGGTCGAAGGCATCAGCTGCGCTGCACGAGCAAGGAGCCGTCATGATCTTCAGCTCGATCGTGTTGCCGCTCGATGGTTCGGCCACGGGGGCTCGCGGTCTGGCCTGTGCGACCTGGCTGGCGGCGCGGCTCGGCGCCCGCTTGCACGTGTTGAGCGCCACCTCTCGGGTGTTGCCCGCCGCCGACGAGCTGCGCCGGCTCCACGTGCCAGAAGCGCGCTGGCCTGTCGTGGAGCTGCACCAGGCGCCCGCCTACCCGGCCGATGCGATCCTGGCCGCGATCGACGCGCACCGGGCCGGCCTCGTGGTGATGTCCACCCGGGGGGCGGCTTCCGAAACGAGAGGGGCCGGTCGCCGCGCCACGCTCGTCGGTCACGTGACCCAGGAGGTGATGGAGCGCAGCCGGGTGCCCGTGCTCCTCCTGCCGGAGGGTTCGGAAGGCGGGCTGCCCTGGAAGCGGCTGGTGGTGCCGGTGAGCGGCGGGCCCGAGTCAGATCGGGCGGTCGCGCTCTCGGTGCGCCTGGCCGAGGCGCTCGACCTCTCCGTGCAGGTCGCCCACGTGGCAGGCGAAGGGGGCAGGGAGGCCGAACCGCATGGCGCCCCCGCCCAGTATTTCGATCAGCTGCACCACGAGTGCGCGGGCCAACTCGAGGAGCTGGTGACACGCGCGGTGACCACCGTCTCCACCGCCCAGCGCGGCTGCATTCAGGGCCTCTCGTTGCGCCGGGGCCAGGTGGTGGCCGAGCTGCTCGACCAGGTGAAGCCCGAAGGGAGCGTGCTGGCCATCGGCTGGAACGGCCAGCTGGGTTCGGGGCGCGCGGGGATCCTCAAACCCCTGCTCCGGGCGCTCGCGGTTCCCCTGCTGCTGGTGAAAGCGGAGCGGCGCGCGCAGTTTCACCTCAAGGTCGGCGAGGAGCTCGGGCGATGAAGCGTCACCGCTGAGCGGCGAGCTTGTCCTTGATGATCGCGGCCAGCACCTTCGGCTTGAAACCCAACGAAGCCGCTTTGCCGCGCGCTTCTTCGGCCGCGCCCGCGTCACCTCGCATGGCTGCGAGCACCGCGAGATTTCCCCACGGCACGGCGTACTGGGCGTCGTGGGCCAGCGCCGCCTTGAAGTGCGTCTCGGCATCTTCCAGCCGCGCCTGCTCCAGCCGCACCGCGCCCAGCGTGTTGCGCGCGGCCGCCAACGCGTTCGAGGTGTAGAGGCCCACGGCCATCGCCGCGAGGTTTCGTTTCCACCCGGTCTGGGTGATCGAGCTCTCGAACGCCGCCAGCTCCGTGGCTGCCGGCTCGTACTGCTGCTTGCGCAAGAGCGCGCGGGCGCGATGAAACGGCCAGGTCACCCACAACGCGAGCACCACCACCGGCGTGGCCAGCACTGTCGCGCCCCACAACGCCACGTTGCCCAACCGCGGCGCCGCGAAGAACGCCGCGATGACGAACACCACCACCACCAACCTGTTGCGGGTGGGCCGGGTCATCTTCAGAGCGGAATGTTGCCGTGCTTGCGGGGCGGGTTTTCCTGCCGCTTGTCCTTGAGCATCTCCAACGCCCTGATCAGCTTGAGGCGGGTCTGCTCCGGGCGGATGACCTCGTCGATGTACCCGAGCTCGGCGGCCTTGAAGGGGTTGGCGAACTTCTCGCGGTAGTCGGCCACCAGGCGGTCTTTCTCGGCCTTCTGATCAGCCGCGCCTTCGATCTCTTTTCTGAAGATGATGTTCACCGCGCCATCGGGCCCCATCACCGCGATCTCCGCGGTGGGGTAGGCGAAGTTCATGTCAGCGCGGATGTGTTTGCTGGCCATCACGTCGTACGCGCCGCCGTAGGCCTTGCGGGTGATCAGCGTCACCTTGGGCACGGTCGCTTCGGCGTAGGCGTAGAGCAGCTTGGCGCCGTGTTTGATGATGCCGCCCCACTCCTGCGTGGTGCCGGGGAGGAAGCCGGGCACGTCGACCAGGGTGACCAGCGGAATGTTGAAGCAGTCGCAGAAGCGCACGAAGCGCGCGGCCTTCACCGACGCGTCGATGTCGAGGCAGCCCGCGAGGATCGCCGGGTTGTTGCCCACGATGCCCACGGAGCGGCCGTTGAGGCGCGCGAAGCCGATGACGATGTTCTTCGCGTAGTGCTCCTGCACCTCGAAGAAGTGTTTGTGATCGACCACCAGCTTGATCACGTCGCGGATGTTGTAGGGCTTGTTGGGGTTCGTCGGCACCAGGGTGGCCAGCGCGGTCTCGGCACGATCGATCGGATCATCCGTGGGCCCCGTCGGCGCCTCTTCGGCGTTGTTCGACGGCATGTACGAGAACAGCTCGCGGGTCATGGCGATCGCCGCCTGCTCGTTCTCCGCGGCGAAGTGCGCCACGCCCGACTTCTGGTTGTGCGCCGTCGCGCCGCCGAGCGCTTCTTTGGTCACCTCTTCGTGCGTCACCGTCTTGATGACGTCGGGGCCGGTGATGAACATGTACGAGCTGGCCTTGGTCATCACGATGAAGTCGGTGATGGCCGGCGAGTAGACCGCGCCACCGGCGCAGGGCCCGAGGATCAGCGAGAGCTGCGGCACCACGCCTGAAGAGAGCGTGTTGCGCAGGAAGATGTCGGCGTAACCCGCGAGCGACTCGACGCCTTCTTGAATGCGTGCACCGCCCGAATCGTTGAGGCCGATGATCGGTGCGCCCACGCGGGTGGCCAGATCCATCACCTTGCAGATCTTCTGCGCGTAGGCGCCCGAGAGGCTGCCGCCGAAGACCGTGAAGTCCTGCGCGAAGACGAAGACCTGGCGGCCATCGATGTTGCCGTAGCCGGTGACCACGCCGTCGCCGGGGATCTTCTTGTCGGCCATGCCGAAGTCGGTGGCGCGGTGGGTGACGAACTTGTCGAGCTCCATGAAGCTGCCCGGGTCGAGCAGCAGGTCGATGCGCTCGCGAGCCGTGAGCTTGCCGTCTTTGTGCTGTTTGGCGATGCGGTCCGCGCCGCCGCCGAGCTCCGCCTGCTCTTCGAGTTTCTTGAGTCGTGCGCGGAGTGGATCGTTGTCGAGGAGGTCAGTCATGGCGCGCGGGACGTACCAGACCCTGCGGCGCTTGGCTCAGGCGATCAACCGGGCCAAACCACCCGCGGTCAGGCCGATCATCGCGCCCGCCATCACGTCGAGCGGGTAGTGCACCCCGAGGTAGACGCGCGAGAAACCCACCAGCCCCGCGAAGGCCGAGGCCAGCAGGCCCAGCCCGCTGCCTTCACCTGCCCAGGCCACCGCGAGCGCGACCGACGCGGCGGTGTGCCCCGAAGGGAAGGAGAACGCATCGGGGTTCTGCACCAGCGCGGTGAAGCCGAAGATGCCCACGTTGGGCCGGCGCCGTTTCGAGAGCCGCTTCACCAGCTGCGCGATCAACGCCGCGCCGCCGGATGAGAGCAGCAACATCAGCCCGAGGTGCCGGGTCTGGATCGTTCCGGCCAACACCAACACGAGCCCGAGAAAGGTGAGGCTCTGCGCGTCTCCCAGATGGGTCACGCCGCGCAGCGCCCGGGTCATCAGGGGGCGTTGCAGCCTGCTGACCGCGACCAACACGGCTTCATCCCACGCCAGCACTCGTCGGAGCTTGTCCACGCTGCACGGTGTCTCGAACTCACAGGGCAGGGTAATGGAGCTTGCGCAACGATTGGGTCACCTTCGTCTTCAGGGCACGCCGGCATCGGCCGTGAACTTCGCCGCGTCGAGTTGCCACACCAGCCGCGAGCTGTGCTGCCCACCGGCGGCCGAGTCGATGAAGCCGGTGACCTTGTCGGAAGCGAGCAGGAGCGGACCCAACTCAGTGCCCGCCGCCACCAGGCCCGCCAGCTCGGGCGCCTGCACGGCCTCGAGCAGCGGCACCTGCTGAAGCCCACGCGCCACCAGCTTCGGGTCCACCTCGAACTCCACGCCGTGCGCCTGCTTACCCGCCGCCGTGGCCAACGCCGCCACCGCGCGGGCACGCACCTCGGCGTCATTCGCCACCACCAACATCGAGCCCACCAACGTGACCGTCAGCGTGCCTTCCCGGAACACCAGCGTCTTCGGATCGAGGCGGATGAGCATCGCCTCCACCACGACCGGATCCGTCACCTCCGCGATCAACACCGAACGCACCGCGAAGAACCGCGCCTCACGCGTGCGCAGCCCCGTGGTCACCTTCGCGTGACTGATCAGCACTGCCGCGTTGCCCGTGAAATAGCCCGCCGCTTCCCGCGCGAGCGGCAGCAGCGTCGCCGAGCCGGGGAACTGCCGCACCGCCTGCTCCACCATCGAAGGCACCTGCGTCTTCGCCACGCGCGCCCGCAACACCGCCATGCCCGGCACCGAAAACGCGCCCAACGGTGAAACACCCGCACCGGCCAGCTGCGCCAACGGCAAACCCTTCGTCTTCGCATCTGCCGTCAGGGTCAGCTGCTTCGCGTTGAGCGACACCACGCCGTGTTGTGCGCCCGAAGGCCCGATGATCTGCACCACGCCCGGCAGCTTCGCGGCCAACCCGAACCCCGGCCCGACGGCGCTCTTCGTGACCAGCTTGCTCAGCAGCGAAAACTGGGTCTCCACCGAGCGGCCATGGCCCGAGATCGCGCAGGACTCCTTGCCGTGCAGCACGTAGGCGGCGAGCACGCGCCCGAGTGGATCTCGCGACGCGTAGACCGACACGCCGCCTTCCACTTTCTCGAACACCTCACCCAGACGGGCGAGCTTGGCGTCGGCCGCTTTGCGGTATTTGTCGACCTCACTGACCGTCACGCAGGCGATCGACGCGTCACCCAGGCGCGACGCGGTGAGGCTCGAGGCCGAGTCGATGCCCACCAGCGCCAGCGCTTCTTTGCTGGTCACGTCGACGTCGATCAACGGGTGCGCCGACGAGCGCCACGCCTCGGGGCGCAGCAGGGGTGAGCGCGACCCGGCCGCCGTGAAGAAGGGCAGCAGCTGGGTCGACTGATCCAGCTTCGGCACCAGGACCACCACCTCGGCATCCGCCGGCGCTCGGGGTGCGGTGAGCACGCTGATCAGCAGCAACGAAAAAATCATGGAGCTGATCAGAGCAGGTCGACCTCGCGCCGGGGCCGATTTTTCGGGCCTTCACGCGATTTTCGAAAAGTGTATGGTGCCCGCCTTCACGTATCGCAACAAGGAGTCACCATGGCCTTCAAGGCTTCCAAGGCAAAATCAGGGTTGTTCGAAATTCACGGTCTCGAGTCGTTCATCGAGAAGAAGTTTGCCGAACTGAAGAAGGCATTTGGCGTCGAGACCGCCGCGCCGAAGAAGAGCGCCGCCGCTCCCAAGGCCAGGAAGGCTGCGGCGCCCGCGAAGAAGACCGCTTCGGCGAAGGCTGATCCGCTCGCGCAGATCCTCGCCAACCTCGACGCGCACCCCAAGAAGGCGAACCTGATCAAGGCCGGCAAGCAGAAGGATCAGCTCCTCCGCTCGCTCATCCCGCTCTACGTCGCGCGTGGCACCGTCGAAGTGTCGTCGGGCATCACCTCGAAGTTCTGGGCCAAACACGGCATCACCTACGCCGCGCCCAACGTCGCGAAGGCGCTGCGTGAGCACGTCGGTTACGCCCGCCGTACCGCCAAGGGCCCGCAGATCACTCCCAACGGCGTGAAGTACGTCGAGCAGGCGCTGGGCAACAAGACCAACGCCGCCTGAAACAACTTGGGCGAAGGGGCTCTCCAGGTGCGATGGCTCCTTGTCTGTTTCATGCTCGCCTGTGCGCCGACCCCGGGCGCAGGTGAGTTCATCTTCGTCAAAGTGAGTTGGGAGCGCGGCGTCACCGCCCGCTGCTTCGTGGTCCGTGTGACCGCCGATGGGCAGGCCGCGAGAACCACCCGGCCCATGCTGCGCGGCGAGGGCGACGGCCCGCTCGCGGTGGCCATCTTCCGCGACAGCGCTCCTGTCGAAGTGTCGCTCGAGGCCCTGGGCTTCGGTGATGAGGCCTGCCTCGAACCTTCGGGTGAGAAGAGCGCGCTGCAGCAGGTGGCCTTCGTGCGCAAGCTGGCCGACACCGGCGTGGACCTGCGGGTGCTCACGGTGCCCATCTCTTCTGGCGACGATCTCGACCGTGATGGTTCGCCCACGCCCGCTGACTGCGACGACGGCAACCCGCTCGTGCGGCCCGGCGTGCCCGAAGCGTGCGGCGACACCTTCGACAACGACTGCGACGACATCTTCGATTGTGACGACGCCGACTGCGAAGGGCTCTCCTGCGGCCTCGGGCGGCTGTGCGTGGCCACCGGCTGCGTGGAGGGCACCTGCGACAACGGCGTCGACGACGATCTCGATCTCCAGATCGACTGCGTGGATCCCGACTGCGCGATGAAGACCTGCGGGCCCGGAGGCACCTGCCGGCTCGGGCGCTGTCTTGCGCCCACCGAGGTCCGCTGTGATGACGGCGTCGACAACGACGGCAACGGCGCTGTCGATTGCGCTGATGATCAGTGCGAGACGCGAGCCTGCAGTGACGGCGATGGCTGCTCCACGGGCGAGACCTGTCAGAGCGCGTCGTGCTCCGGTGGCTCCGCGCGCGATTGCAGCGCAGGCCTGCCTTCGTGCCTGATCAACCTCGGCTGCGATGCAGGGCTCTGCCTGGCCAGCGCTGCACCGTCGGGCACCAGCTGCTCCGGGCCCTGCAGACCGGGCGGCACCTGCGATGGAGATGGGGGCTGTGCGGGCACGCCGGTGCTGTGTGCTCCGCCGCCGGGAGCCTGTTTCGCTGCGGGCGTGTGCCAGGCCGCACTCGACGGCGGCTGCAGCTACGCAGTCACCGTGGGCAGCACCTGCAGCGACAACGACGCCTGCACTCTCCAGGACGCCTGCCTGGCGGACGGCGGTTGTGCAGGGACCCGGCTCGAGAGCTGCGCCTGGCCGTACGTCCCGTCGAACTTCGATCCCGCCCTGATTCCCGCTTCCGACGCCGGCATCGTGATCGACTGCCTCGAGGTGGTGCTCGACACGTCGCCGACGCCCGCGACGCTCACCCCCACCGGCTGCAGCGCGAACGCGGTGCTCCCGGCGCCCGGCGTGTTGGTGCAGGGAAGTCTGCTGCTCTCGGCCTCTTCACTCTTCATCGATGCGGGCGCGCGGTTGACCCTGGTGGGCAGCCGGCCCGTCATCTTCGCGGTGCGAGGAGACGTGACCATCGCCGGCCAGTTGATCGCCACCTCGGGCGCTGATCTCAACTGTGTGGGAGCCACCGGCGCCAGTGGCACCGCGGGCACCGAGTCAGGCCCCGGAGGAAGCGGTGGTGCGTTCGGCAGCGCCGGAGGTGCAGGCGGCGCGGGCTCAGGCAACGCAGGCAGCGCGCCTGGTGCGACGACGCCGGTGGGCGCCGCTTCCCTCATCCCGCTCCAGGGCGGGTGCTCTGGAGGATCGGGGGCGGGCGCAGGCGGCGGCGCGCGGGGCCGGGCAGGTGGAGGCGTTCAGCTCTCGTGCACGGGCGCGCTCGACCTCTCCGGGCTCATCGCTGCTCCGGGAGAAGGAGGCAGCGGTGGTTCAGCCGGCGCGTTCGGTGGGGGTGGTGCAGGCAGCGGAGGGGGCGTGCTCCTGCAAGCCACCACGCTGCGGCTCGCGGCCTCGGGCCGAGTGCTCGCGCTGGGCGGCGGCGGCGGTGAAGGCTCCGCCACCATCGCCGGCGCACCGGGCTCACCTGGCAGCCGCACCGACGGCCTCGCTGCACCCGGAGGCGCCAGCGCGTCACCCCGCGGAGGCAGCGGAGGCGCGGGCGCCACCCGCACCACGGATGCAGGCGTGGGGAGCAACGGCATCCTGCAAGGGGCTGGCGGCGGTGGCGGCGCGGGTGTCGGCCGGGTGCGCTTCGAGGTCACCACCGGCTGCACCTTCGCAAGCGCTTCGTTGATCAGCCCGCATCAGACCAGCGCTGATGGGGGCTGCCTGTGAGCGACGTGCACGAGCAGTTGCTGCGGGGCCTGCAGCCCGGCGCGGTGATGTGGCTGCGCGCTTCGGGTCAGAGCTTGTGGCCGCTGCTGCACGACGGCGATTCACTGCGGGTCGAGCGGGTGGAGGGCCCGTCGCTGCGCCTGGGGGAGATCGCCGTGGTGAAGCTGCCCAACGGGGTGCTCGCTGCTCACCTGGTCGCTTCTCTGAATCCACTGCAGACCGCCTCGAGCGTCGGTGTGCTCGACCCCCAGCCGGTGGAGGCCCTCGGCCGGGTGGTGGGCTTCAAACGCAACGGTCTCGTGCGGGAATGGCCGGCCTCCGCACGCCTGGTCTTGCGATTTCTGCCGCGAACCTCGCGGCTGTTGCGCCAGTTTCCGCTCGCTCGCAGACTCGTGCGCCGGCTGCGTTGACTGCTTTCAACCCGCTGAAACTCGTCGGCCATTTTCACGTCTGAAATCGCCACCTGGGACGGAAAGGACCCGGGCAAGGTAGGAGAAAGACTCACGGTTTCCCGGATTTCGATCCGGCTGCAAGTGGCAGAAGCGGGGCATTTCGGTTACGGTGCCGTCATTCCAATGACGCCTCGACTCGCGAAGAACGCCGCAGTGAAGTTTGGGTTGCTGGCAGTCATTTTGGGGGCGCTCACTGCCCAGGCCGTGCCCTTCAACATCACGATCACGAATACGGGCACCAATACCGCCTACCCGTGGTCGGTCGGCTTGTTGACGCTGAGCCCCACCATCGCGATTGGCCTGAGCCCGCAGCCGGGCTCTCCAACCTACCCGACGTACACGTACGCCAACTCGAACTGCGCGCTGTCTGACACGTTCTGCTCGGGCACCTGCAACGACAACGGCAACGCGGCGGTGCTCGCGCAGCGGCTCGGGCTCACACTCGGCGTCGACGCCTGGCTGGTGCCCGCGCTGCCGGCAGGCGCAAACGCGACCGCGACCGTCACCATCGATGCGCCCGCGGGAAGCCGACTCTCGTTCATCGCATGGATCAACGAAACGAGCGTCTTCGACGACTTCGTCGCCATGCACCCTGCCGGCGCGCAGAGCACGCTGTCGGTGCCCCTCTTCGATGCACTGGGAGCGCCGTTGGCCAATCCCGCATTCTCGATCTCGGGCTACGACACCAACTCGACCAGCCCCACCAACGGCAGCGGCACCACCTGCAGCAATGAGTGCCCTGCGCAGACGACGGGTTGCTACGTCGCGCCGGGCAACGCGTCGGTGGGCTTCCCCGGCACCTATCCCGGTCAGCCGAGCACCGTGCCGGCGCTGACCCTCGTCGCGTCTGGTCCCGCGACGACCACCACCGCCTCGAACATCTACACCTTCACGTACCGGAACCAGAGCGCAGCCACCGTCAATGCCACGCTCTCGTACGCGGTGCCGGTGGGCGTCACCTTCACGTCTGCCACGAACGGCGGGTCTTACAACGCCACGACCCGCGTCGTGACCTGGGCGGCAGCCAACGTCGCCCCGGGCGCGACAGAGGTGCGAAGCGTGACCGTCAACCTCGGTACGCTGGGCAGCACCACGGCTCACTCAGCGTCGGTGACCTGGGTGACCGGCGGCCGTCGTTTCACGGTGACCTCGAACGTGATCACCACGATCTGCACTGTGCAGTTCGTGCCCCTATGGACCTTCACTGACCCGCAGCTCCGCACGACCGATGGCCTCGCCGTGGCGAACCTCACCGCAACGAACGGCAGCGAGATTCTCGTGCTCGCACCGACCCGTGGCGCCTCGGGGCCGGGCCGCGCCATCGTGCTGCGCAGTGATACGGGCGTCGAACTCAACACCTTCAGCCCCGGCACCGGGCGCAACGTGATGGGTCTGCCGCTCGCGGAACAGCTGACCGGCAACAACAACTCGACCCTCGAGTACGTGTTCGGAGAGCCGCTCCCCCTTCCGCAGGATGCCGGCGTGTACGCGCGCACCGGCGCTTCGGGCCCGCTCTGGGCCTCGATCCCCTACGGCTACGGGGCGTATTGGAACATGGGCCCCTCGTCCGCCAACGTCAGCGGCAACGGCGCCATGGAGGTCGTCATCGCCGACTGGAACGGCAACGTGAAGCTGCTGACGGGCGCGAGCGGAGGCGTGCAGGCCTCGTACAACACGTGGATCACCGATGCCGATCACGCATTCGGCCACGTCGCCATCGCCGACGTCGATGGTGACGCCACCCTCGAGGCGGTCATCGCCGGAAACATTCTGGGCACGGTCATGGTGCTGAACGCAGACACGCTCACCCGGCAGTGGAAGAGCGGGCCACTCAAGACGCTCTACGGCGACTTTCCGTTCGGAAGCGGCCCTGCCGTGGCGAACATCGATGCCGATGCGCGGGCGGAGATCGTCGTGGCCACCCGAGGCACGACGGGCGACATCTACGCGTTCGACGTGTCGTTGCCGACGGGCTCGACCTGCGAGCACCGCTTCCACCCCGGAGGCATCGTCTCGGCGAGCTCTCCCGTCATCGGAGACGTGGATGGCAGCGGCAAGAAGTCGATCATCGCCGTCTCGAGCACCTCCGTGCTCTCCGTGATGAAGACGGGAACCCCGGGTTGCGCCGTCGCTGGGGGCACCATCGTCTGGCAGCACACCATCAAGGCTGGGGAACGTTCCTCTTTCACGCCGATTCTCTACGACGTCACGGGTGACGGGGTGCTCGACGTGATCGCTGCCTCGAACACGCGCATTGAAATCATCGACGTGCGCAACCGCAATGTCGTGCTGACCCACGACGACCCGACGGCTGCCTTCTCGCCCTCCGGCGCCGTGGCCAACGCCGATGACAACAGCGCCGTGCGCGAGCTCTACATTTCAGGTTGGAAGAACTCGAAGGTGTACCGTTTCAACCTGCCAGCCACCGCCACCTCGACGAACGACTGGCCGACCTTCATGGGCAACAACGCCCGCACGGGAGCGAGATGATGCGCGCCACTTTCTTCACGCTGTTGTTGGGCACCGCACTCCTTCAGGTCTCCTGCGGTGGAGAGCAGCTCGAGCCCGACGATCAAATCGAGACTCCGGCTCCGGACCTCTTGGAAATGACGACTTGGCCTGACGCGGTCGATCTGGGTGTGGTGGTCTCGTCTGGGATTGATCCGTCGGTGGATGCTCCGCCGCCCCCTGACTTCGTTCGCTGAGGCTTCGGAGTGAGCCTTGTCAGTCCGCAGCCGACGGTGCTTGGCGCCGATAACTCGAAGGCCCTGGAGTGCGGGCTACGCCGGCAGTACGCCTCGCCTTCGATTCGCACTCACGCGACGCCGAGCGCTTCGGTGCTGCTGAGCACCACCATCCCCCGCCGCTGTTGCGATGGTGAGTTCGACATCGAGAACTCACCGGTGGGCTGTCCCTCCGGTTACTGCGACTGACGCAAAACGAGCCGCCTCCGAACGAATCCGGAGACGGCCCGCTTCACTTCAAACGGTCGTGAAGCTCAGTACCGGTAGTGGTCCGGCTTGAAAGGCCCGTCGACCGCCAGGCCCATGTACTTGGCCTGGGCATCGGTGAGTTTGGTCAGCTTCGCGCCGACCTGGCCGAGGTGCAGCCGCGCGACGTGCTCGTCGAGCTTCTTGGGCAGCACGTAGACCTTGCCGGCCTCGAACTTGTGGCCCGTGTCGATCGCGCCCCAGAGCGCCAGCTGCGCCAGCGTCTGGTTGGTGAACGAGTTGCTCATCACGAACGAGGGGTGGCCCGAGGCGCAGCCCAGGTTCACCAGGCGACCGCGCGCCAGCAGGGTGAGGCGCTTGCCGTTGGGGAAGATGAACTGGTCGACCTGAGGCTTGACGTTCTCCTCGCGGATCTCCGGGTTCTTCTCGAGCCAGCTGACCTGAATCTCGGAATCGAAGTGACCGATGTTCGCGAGGATCGCGCCGTCCTTCATCTTGGTCATGTGATCGCCGGTGACCACGTCGACGCAGCCGGTCGCCGTGCAGACGATGTCGGCCAGCGGGGCCGCTTCGTCCATGGTCATGACGTGGAAGCCTTCCATCGAGGCCTGCAGCGCGTTGATGGGGTCGATCTCGGTGATGTACACGCGAGCGCCCATGCCCTTGGCGGCCTGCGCGCAGCCCTTGCCGACATCGCCGTAGCCGGCGACGACCACGATCTTGCCGGCGATCATCACGTCGGTGGCGCGCTTGACGCCGTCGAGGAACGACTCACGGCAGCCGTAGAGGTTGTCGAACTTCGACTTGGTGACCGAGTCGTTGACGTTGATCGCGGGGATCTTCAGCTCGCCCTTCTTCGACATCTCGTAGAGGCGGTGAACACCCGTGGTGGTCTCCTCCGACAGACCGCGGATCGGGTCTGCGCCCTTGAAGAGCTCGGGGTGCTTGTTGTGCACCCACATGGTGAGGTCACCACCGTCGTCGAGGATCATGTTCGGACCCTTGCCGTCCTTGAACGCGAAGAGCTGCGCCTCGAGGCACCAATCCGCCTCCTCCAGCGACTCGCCCTTCCACGCGAACACCGGCACGCCGACCTGGGCGATCGCGGCGGCGGCGTGGTCCTGGGTCGAGAAGATGTTGCACGAAGCCCAGCGCACCGAGGCGCCGAGGTCACCTGGAGCAGCTGCAATATCTTCAGCACGCAGGACCACGCCGCCTGTGCGATCGCCAAGGCCGGCTTCCCGGTGTACGCCTGGAAGGGCATGAGCGAGCAGGAGTTCGACTGGTGCATTGAGCAGACGCTGCTCTTCCCCAGCGGCGAACCGCTCAATCTCATCCTCGACGACGGCGGCGACCTCACCGCCATGGTTCACAACCGCTTCCCCGAGATGCTCGGCGAGATCCGCGGCCTGAGCGAAGAGACGACCACGGGCGTCCACCGGCTCTACCAAATGCACGTGCGCGGCGAGCTGAAGGTCCCCGCGATCAACGTCAACGACTCGGTCACCAAAAGCAAGTTCGACAACCTCTACGGCTGCCGCGAGTCGCTGGCCGACGGCATCAAGCGGGCGACCGACGTGATGGTGGCCGGCAAGGTGGTGGTCATCGCCGGCTACGGCGACGTGGGCAAGGGGTGCTGCCAGTCGATGCGGGGCCTGGGCGCCCGCGTGGTGATCACCGAGATCGACCCGATCAT
>JANODF010000817.1:0-9121 GCA_031412555.1 Archangium sp.
CGTGTACTTGTACATGCCGGCCTGCATCGAGAGCAGCTCCTGGTTCGACATCGACTTGCCGTTCGAGATGCCGCCGTTGATGAGCTTGTCGATGTGCGCCTGACCCTTCTCGAGGTTGGCCATCATCGAGGACATCATCGAAGAAGACTTGGAGACTTCGGTCTTCTGGGCGACGGGGTCCATGCCCTTGCCGGTGACGTTCTTGTCGAGCTTGTTGAGGCCCGCCTTGTCCATCTTCTGGACCTGGTCGACGTGCTTGATCTGGTCGAGCTTCTGAACCTGCTGAACCTGCTGAGCGTGGCCGACCTTACCGGCTGCGTCGGGGCCCTGGCCCTTGAGGCTCTGATCGAACTTGCTCGGCCCGGCCTTAGCCTGCTGTGCGGCCTGGTCGGGGAGCTTCTGCTGGGCGATCTGCGCTGCCGAGATTCCTGCCAGTGGTCCGGCCATGGTCATTGCTCCTGTTGTGGTCTGACGGGTTGTCGTCGTCTTCGTCGAGAAGTTGCTTCAGCGTCTCAACTGCGCGGGCGTGCAGGCGGCTGGCCCAGCTTTTTGACTGGCCAATTTCGGCCCCGGCCTCTTCCAGAGTCTTGTTCTGGAAGTAGTAGCCCTGGAGCAATTTCCGCTCTTTTTCCGGGAGCTTCTCGATGGCCGCGCGCACCCGGCGGCGCATCTGTTCGAGCTGAATCTTCTCGTCGGCGGGCAGGGCTTCGTCGGTGACCTGAAGGCCTTCGCTGCCCTCCAGGCTGGTCGCGAAGACCATGGCAAGACCCGTTACAGCGCCGGAGATTTCCCGGACGTCGTCATCGAGGGAGGTGCCACCACCCCCTCGATCGGAAAGGTTCGTCATGTAGGCATTGGCGCGCTCTGAAGCCGCCGCCCCACCCTTCAGCACGCCCATCTTCCGCAGGCCGTCGTAGATGGCGCCCTTGATGCGGTAGTGGGCAAAGGTGAGGAAGTTGGCGCCCACCCGAGCATCAAAACGTTCGGCGGCTTCCAGCAGGCCGATCTGGCCCCACGCGACGAGCTCGTCCATCTCGAACTGCGAGTTGAACTGCTTGCGAACCTGGGCAGCCAGAGACCGTACGTACGGACCGTACTTCTCGAGGATCTGCGGCTTCGTTTCCCCGAGTGCCACGGCCGATTACTCCTGCTCCTCGGCGCGATCCCACAAGCGCTCGAGGGTCTGGTTGAGACGGGGATCGTCCTTGAGCTGCTCGAAGATCTTCTCGGTCAGCTTCTTCGACTGCGTACGCACCTTGTCGCGGAGAATGTCGGCCACCAGCTTCTTGGTCGCCTCTTCACGGCTCTTCAGCTGCCCTGACCTGAGCTGTCGAACGAGGTCCATCGCCTGCGCGGTGACGGGATCAGTGGGGCCGACGTTGCCGACGTTCGACGAGCCGGCCGCGCCCGAAGGCCCGACCAACGACTCTGCTTTGTCGACCTTGGCCCCGAAGGCACCGCTGGCTGCGCCGGCTTTCGACGCACCTCCAGCACCAGAAGCGCCTCTGGCGCCGCCTGCTTTGCCTCCGCGACCGACTCCTCGAACAGACATGTTTCCTTACTTCGCTTTCTGCTTGGCCGGGGGCGGGAGCGCGCCGGTCTCTTTGGCTGCAATGAGGGCTTCGGCGAAACGGGCGCCGTCGCTCTTGGGCTCGAGCTCGAGTGCCGACTTGAGCTCCTTCATCGCTTCGTTCACCTTGCCCATGAACAGCAGCGTCTCACCGCAGTGAGCGCGTGGCAATGAGGCCCGGGGCGCCAACTGCTGGGCCCGCCTGAACACCTGAAGCGCTTTGTCGAAATGCCCCTGGTTGAACTCGAGGCTGCCCAGCGCGATCTGCGGCACTTCGCTCTTGGGCATCAGCAACGACGCGCCCGAGAGCAGCTCGCGCGCGTGGTCGAACTTGCCCAGATCCATCCACAGGTAGCCGGCTTCGAGCATGAGCATCGCTTGCTGCTTGCTCATCGGGACGAGGCTGCCGGCGATGTCCGACTTCGCTTCCGTCATGGGGCTCTTTGTCCTTTGCACGTGAAGCCGATCTGACCGGCTTCAGAGGGGTGGGGAGAAACGCGAGGCGATAATAACACGAAGGGCGGCCACCAGGGCCGCCCTCGCGTGACTGCGTATTCTAGTTCGAACTCAGCGGATGTTGCCGACCGAGTTCTTCGCCGTGTCGTGCTTGGTCTTCAGGACGTTCGAGATCGAGGAGAACATCGTGTTCTCGCGCTGCATCGCCATCTGAACCTGGAGCATCTGGCTGTTCTGGGCCGACATCGAGGCGATGTCGTTGTTGTACGCGCCCATGCCGTTGGTGCCGGCGCCTGCGGTGAGGTTCGGGCCAGCAGCCGAGCCCGCGCCCACCGAGATGGGGCTGCCACCGACGGCCGCGCCACCGGCGCCGCCCGAGAAGCCGACCACGCCGGTCGCGGCGTAGCTGGCCGCCGCTGCGGTACCAGGACCACCAGCGAGGCTACCGACCGACGAGACCGCCGCCGAGATGACCGAACCACCGGGGAGCGCGCCACCGAGGAGCGAAGCGCCCTGGCCGATGGCCGAACCGGCCGCGTGGAGACCGGCGTTGACCTTCTCACCGAACGTGGCGCCCTGGCTCTGCTTGGCGACCGTGACGTTCATCGAGATGCGGTTCGGCATGCCACCGTTGATACCGTTGATGTTGCTCATGTGATTCTCCTTGAGGAAACAGCGGGAAGTTTCCAGGGTTCCGTTCCCCCGACCCTTGTCGGAGGCGCCCTGTGATTCGATTATCGCGCACTGAGAAGGCGAGTTGCGTGACGCCCGGTGGATCATTTTTCAGCGGCGCTTGGCACCCTTGCCCTTGCGGTCTGCTTCAAGCTTTTCGCGAACTTGCAGGAGGTAGGACAACAGCTCCTCTGTACGTTCGATGGCCTTGCCGACCTTCTTGCCCTGCTCGGCCTTGGGTCCCTTGAGCGCGCCCAATTGGGTCTTCAAGTCCTTGAAGAGGGCCGCAATGTCATCTGACGTTGCTTTTTCGACGAAGCCCTCGAGCACGGGGTAGCTCTGCTCGGGGAGAACCTGCGGCTCGGCGGGGGTCGGCGCTTTTTCTTTTTTCGCGGTGGCCATGGGTACTTTCGCTGTGGGGTTCAGGTGGAAGAGAGGTGCTGCTGGAGCTTTTGTTTGCCGACGGGGTCTCCGAAACCAGCCAGACCCAGGGCCGCGCAGAACTGTACGCGGGGGTCGCTGTCGCTCACCAGCCGGTGGAGCGCGCTGACGGCAGTGTCTTTCTGAATGAAGTCGAAGTTGCCACCGCGGGCGAGCTGGCCGAGTGATCGGGCGGCCGCGGCGCGCAACGCCGGAAGGTCGTGAACGAGGGCCTCGCACAAACCGCGGGTGGCGCCCGCTTCGCCCAGCTCGCCCAGCGCCATGGCTGCTTCGACGGGCGCGAGGCCCGACTTGAGGGCCTGCAGCAACCACGGCAGCGCCTGGCGATCTTTCAAACGGCCCAGCGCGACGGCGATGGCCGCGGCCACCCGGGGGTGATCAGTGCGGTAGGCCTTGAGCAGGTACGGCACGGCCGCTTTGTACCCAGACAAACCGAGCGCCTCGGCCGCACCCGCGACCACCTTCGCGGAGGGGTCGAGCAGGGCCTTGACGAACTCCTGGCTGATGCCTTCGTCGCCCAGCGAGGCGAGGCCGACCGCCGCCGAGCGCCGAACGGACGGTTCGGGATCACGCAGGAGCGCCTTGAGCTGCGCGGTGGCGGAGATCTCTTTGAGCCGGCCCAGCGCTTCGGCAGCGTCAGCGCGCACGCCAGGCAGCTGATCATCGAGCCGCGCCACGAGCGCCTTCACGTCTTTCGAGGCGATCTGTTTGTCGAAGAGGTTCGGCCGGCCGGCCCACGCCGGTTCGAACTCAGCGAGCTTTTCCGCGATCTGCTCTTCGTTCATGCGGCTCCTCCCGAGGAGAGGAGCGGACGGTAGAGGAATCACTGTGCTTCATCAACGAATGTACGCGCTTCATCATTCTTCATGCGGCTGCCGGGAGGCTGAGCTAGCAGTGGAGGCATGAGCGCCATCGTCACGATCCAGGACGTCGTCAAGGAGTACAGCCTCGGTGCGACCGTCGTGCAGGCCCTGCGCGGCGTGAACCTGACCGTCGACAAAGGCGAGTTCATCTCGATCGCCGGCCCTTCGGGCAGCGGAAAGACGACGTTGCTCAACCTGATCGGCTGCGTCGACACCGCGACGCGCGGCGTGGTCGAGGTGGCGGGCCAGAACACCGCAAAGATGTCGGAGCGCGAGCTGACCAACCTGCGCCTCAACACCATCGGCTTCATCTTTCAGTCGTTCAACCTGGTCTCGGTGTTGACGGTCTTCCAGAACATCGAGTTTCCCCTGCTGCTGCAGAACAAGCTCAGCGCGAAGGACCGCAAGGAGCGGGTGGAAGGGCTGCTCGAGCAGGTCGGCCTCAAGACGCACATGAAGCACCGCCCCAACGAGCTGTCGGGTGGGCAGCGGCAGCGTGTGGCGATCGCGCGCGCGTTGGTGACCGACCCGCTCATCGTGCTGGCTGACGAACCGACGGCCAACCTCGACTCCGAGACGGGCCAGGCGATCCTCGACCTGATGAAGTCGCTCAACCAGAAGAAGGGCACCACCTTCATCTTCTCGACGCACGATCACCGGGTGATGCGCTACGCGAACGCGGTGGTGCGCATCGCCGACGGCAAGGTGACGGGCCGCGAGAGCCCGCAAGACGCAGTGGCCCACGAGATGGAAGGCCTCGACACCAGGAGCACCGAGGTCCGCCCGTCGTGATCGACCGCATCGTCCTGCTGGTTCGGATCGCCATCCGCAACCTGTTGGCGAGCCCGATCAACCTGCTCATCGGCGGTTTGATCCTGCTGGGGACGATGGTGTTCGTGCTGCTGGGCGGCATGCTCGATTCGTTGAACCAGTCGATGCAGAAGTCGGTGGTCGGCAGCCTCGCCGGCCACCTCCAGATCTATTCCGCCAAGTCGAAAGACGAGTTGGCGCTGTTCGGCCAGATGGGCAACTTCCCCGACCTGCCGGCGATCAACGACTTCCCGAAGATCCAGGAAGCGCTCTCGAAGGTGGAGAACGTCAAGGTCGTGGTGCCCATGGGCATCTCGGCGGCGATCATCACCTCGGGCAACATCGTCGACGGCACGCTGGAAAAACTGCGCAACCTCTACAAGGCGCGCGATGGGCAGCCGGGCGACCCCAAACTCGAGGGCGTGCCGCGCGAAGAGCTCGAGCTGCGCATCGCCAGTGAGATCGCCCACGTGCGGCAGATCATCAAGGTGCTGCGCGGCGACGTCGAGAAGGCGATGGCCGACATGATGAACGCGAAGTCGGTCGAGCCGCGCAACATCGAGGCGCTGCAGCGGGTGGAGCAGGACGCCTTCTGGGCCGACTTCGAGAAAGATCCGTACACGAACCTCGAGTTCCTCGAGAACCGCATCGCGCCGATCGTCACCGACACGTCGCTGGTCTTCCTGCGCTACGTGGGCACCGACCTCGACAAGTTCCAGAAGTCGTTCGATCGCATGCGCATCGTGAAAGGCTCGCCGGTGCCGCAAGGCCAGCGCGGCTTCTTGATCGCCGATCTGATGCACGAAGATCAGATGAAGCTGAAGACCGCGCGCCGCCTCGACAAGATCAAAGACGCACGCGCCAACGGACGGCTGATCGCCACCGACGACGAGCTCAAGCGGTTCGTCAAAGAGAACACGCACCAGACGCGAGAGCTGGTGCTGCAGCTCGACGGCATCAAGACGGCCGCGCTGGTCAAGACCCTGCAGGAAGCGCTGCCTTCCAAGAAGGACTCCATCGACGCGCTGCTCTCGGAGCTGCTGGCCACCACCGACGAGAACTTCGACCAGCGCTTCACCCAGTTCTACGAGCTGGTGGTGCCGCAGGTGCAGCTCTACCGGGTGAAGGTGGGCGACATGCTCACCATCAAGGCGTTCACCAAGTCGGGCTACATCCAGAACGTGAACGTGCGGGTGTACGGCACCTTCGCATTCACGGGCCTGGAGAAGTCGCCGCTCGCCGGCGCGACCAGCCTGATGGACCTGATGAGCTTTCGCGAGCTGTTCGGCTACCTGACCTCCGACAAGGCCGAAGAGCTCAAGGAGATCCAGCGCAACACCGGCGCCAAGACCGTCAGCCGGGAGAACGCGGAAGACGAGCTGTTCGGTGACTCCGCCGAGGTGATCGCCGAGGCGACGCCGGGCATCATCGACCCCGACGCGGCGCTCGCGGGCACGGGCCGCAAGCTGCGCGAAGAAGATCTGATTCGCCGGGTCTACACGCAGCAGCAGCTGGACGACGGCGTGGTGCTGCACGCGGCGGTGATGCTCGACGATCCCACCCGGATTGACGAGACCATCGAGCGCATCACCCAGGCCTCGAACGAACAGGGCCTCGGCATCCAGGTGGTCAGCTGGCAGAAGGCCTCGGGCCTGCTGGGGCAGATCATCAACGTGTTCCGCGCGCTGCTCTTCGTGGCAGTGGGCATCATCTTCATCGCGGCGATGTTGATCATGTACCTCTCGGTGCTGATGGCCACGCTCCAACGCACGCAGATGTTCGGTACCATGCGGGCGATCGGCGCGCAGCGCGGGCTCATTCTCTCGATGGTGCTGGTCGAGTCGTTGGTGCTCGGGCTCGTCTTCGGCGGGCTGGGCATGCTGGCCGGTGCAGGCGCGATCTCGCTCATCGCCACGCAGGGCATCGCGGCGCCCAACGACGTGATGTACTTCTTCTTCTCCGGGCCGCGGTTGATCCCCCAGCTGTCGACCTGGCCGCTGGTGGTGGCGCTGGTGATCATCCTGGTGGTGACCGTCGGCTCCACCCTTCTCCCTGCGCTGATGGCGATGCGCGTGAGCCCGCTGCGGGCGATGCAGGCGGACGAATGACGTTCTTCAGCCCCATGCTCTGGGTGATCGCCTTTCGCAGCCTGCTGCAGCACCGGGTGCGCACCTTCATCCTGGGCGCAGCCATCGCCGGGGTGACCGCCCTGTTGGTGACGCTCACCGGCGCCTTCGTGGGCATTCGCAGCACCTTGCTGCTCTCGGCCACCACCCTGATGAGTGGTCACGTGAACGTGGCGGGTTTCTACAAGGCATCGGCCAGCGCGGGCGCCCCGGTGGTGACCAACTACAAGAAGGTGCGCGCGATCATCGACTCCGAGGTGCCTGAGCTCGACTACGTGGTTCAGCGCGGCCGCGGCTGGGCCAAGTTGGTGAGCGAGTCGGGCGCGCAGCAGGTGGGCATCGGCGGCATCGACATCACCAACGAGCCGGGCTTTCGCCAGGTGGTGCAGATCAAAGAGGGCAAGCTCGACGATCTCACCAAGCCCAACGGCATGCTGATCTTCGAGGCGCAGGCCAAGAAGCTGGGCGTGAAAGTGGGCGACACCATGACCATCGTGGCGCCCACCTTCCGCGGCACCAGCAACACGGTCGACGTCATCCTCGTCGCGATCGCCGCCGACATCGGCATGCTCTCGAGCTGGAACACCTTCATGAACGACCAGGGGCTGCGTCAGCTGTACCAGCTCAACGACGAGTCGACGGGCGCGCTCCAGCTGTACTTGAAGGACATCGATCAGGTGAAGCCGGTGCAGGAGCGCCTGCGCCGGGTGCTCGCCGCTTCGGGCTTCGAGCTGCTCGACCCCGACCCCCGGCCCTACTTCGCCAAGTTTGACTCGGTGAACCGCGAGAACTGGACGGGGCAGAAGCTCGACGTCACCAACTGGGAAGACGAGACCAGCTTCGTGCAGTGGATCGTCACGGCCTTGACCGCGCTGGCCACCATCGTGATCTTCGTGTTGATGATGATCATCGGGGTGGGGATCATGAACGTGATGTGGATCAGCATTCGTGAACGCACCCGCGAGATCGGCACCCTGCGCGCAGTGGGCATGCAACGTCAGGCGGTGCTGGCCATGTTCGTGGCCGAGGGCACCTTGTTGGGCGTGATGAGCACCGTGCTGGGCGGCCTGCTGGGCGTGCTGCTCTCGGTGGGCCTGACCCGCGCGCACATCGGGTTGCCCACCAGCTGGCAGTTCGTCTTCTTCTCCGAGCGGCTCGTCATCTCGCCCACCCTCTTCTGGGTGCTCTTCTCGGTGGGCTTCATCACCCTGATCATCACCCTCATCTCGATCATCCCCTCTTTCCTCGCTGCGCGGCTCAAGCCGATCACGGCGATGTCTCACGTCGGGTAACCAACCATGCGAAACGCGATCCTGTTGACGCTGTCACTCACGCTTGCCGCACCGGCCTTCGCGGCGGACCTGACGAAGGAGGAGATGCACAAGCTCCTCGTCGAGCTCGACGATCGCCAGCGCAACGGCGGCGACTACAAGGCGCTCGCGTACCTGGAGCAGAAGGAGAAGGACAAAGCCGACGTGGTGCGCGAGCTGATGATTTTCCGCCGCGACAGCGACGACAAGCTGATGCTGCTCTTCACCAAGCCCAAGAGCGAAGAGGGCAAGGGCTACCTGCGCCTCGACAAGAACCTGTGGAGCTACGACCCGGGCACCGGCAAGTGGGAGCGCGCGACCGAACGTGAACGCATCGGCGGCACCAACTCACGCCGCAGCGACTTCGACGAGTCGCGCCTGGCTGAAGAGTTCGAGCCGAAGTTCGAGGGCGAAGAGAAGCTGGGCAAGTTCGAGACGGTGAAGCTCGAGCTCAAGGTCAAAGACGGCGTCGACGTGGCGTACCCGGTGGTGAAGCTGTGGATCGACAAGGTCAACCACAACATCCTCAAGCGGCAGGAGTTCGCGCTCTCGGGCCGCCTGATGCGCACCGCGTATTACCCGAAGTGGCAGAAGCTCTTCTCGGAGTCGAAGAAGGCCGACGTGTGGTTCCCCGGCGAGATGCGTTTCTTCGACGAGGTGGAGAAGTCGAACTCCACGCTGGTGCTGATGAAGACGGTGGACTTGAGCAAGCTCGACGAGAACATGTTCACCAAGGCGTGGCTCGAGTCGAAGAGCCGCTGAGCCATGCGCGCCCTCCTCGTCTCAGCTCTGATTCCCGCGCTGGCGCTGGCGCAAGACCGGCCCAACGAAGCAGACATGTTCGGCGATGCGCCGGTGGCCGAAGACGCTGGA
>JANODF010000818.1:0-4965 GCA_031412555.1 Archangium sp.
TGGCCGCTCGATGCACATGCCGGTGACCGCGCCTTCTTTGTGCTGAATGATCGCCCAGTCCTTCTCGGCGATCTCGAACACCAGACCGTGCACCACGCCGCCCTTCTCGTCGGTGAGGCCGGCCACGCGCCCGCCCCACCAGCGCGAGGGAAAGTCGTAGACCAGCGTCAGGTCGACCGCTTCACCGGGCCGCCCCTCGGGCAGATCGAAGAACTCGTAGGCGTGCTGGGCGCGCCACTCCTCGAACGCCGCGCGGTCGAGAATGGTCGAGTACGCGAAGTAGAAACGGCTGCCTTCACCGGCCTGCTGCCGGGCCTTCATGACGATGTCGTAGTGCGCGTCCATACCGCGCTCTGTAACGCCGTTCCGCCCCTCAGGTCAGGTGCGAAACACATCGAACATGCTGCCCACGTCGAGGCGGGAGGTCTTGAGGAACAACCGGAGCGCCTTCTCGGTGGCCTCCGCCAGCGTCTCCATGCGGCGCAGCCGTTGAATCTGGGCTTTGGTGGTCCCCGGGTCGGCTTCGGCGAGTTTGCGGGCCTCTTCGAGATCCGCCCGGATGCGCGCGATGAAGGAGAACTCGCGCTCTTCGATCACCCGCCTGGCCATCTTGAGCAGGTCGGTCTCGGCCCGGTACCGCCACGACGAATCACCGGGGGTGCGCACGCGCAGCACCACGCCCCAACGCTCCAGGTCGCGGGTGAGCATGGACACGCCGCCCTTGCTCAGCGCGAGCTCCTTCTCGATCTCGGCAGCGGAGAGCGCCACGTCGCGCAGGTACAGCAGCGCCCACACCCGGCCCTGGTTGCGCTTGAAGCCCCAGAACTCGATCACGTTGCCCACCGCGTCGATGGCCACGTTCTCCCAGTGGAGCAGCTTCTTCGGGTGCTCTTCGGTGGAGTCCTCCTGCCAGAGGTATCCCTTCATGCAGCTCCCTTCAGCGCGATGCCGCGCGCCAGGGTGCGCGCCCACATCACCAGGTTCGCCCCCGACTCGCGCTGCGCGTAGGGCCCGAGCGCCTGGACCGCGGCGTCGATCTCCTGGTTCATCATCACAGTCGCGTCATCGAGGGCGCCGGTGACCAACACGGCCGTGCCCAGCTCTTTGACCTTATCGGCGGTCAGCGCGCTCCAGCCCCAGGCCTCGGCGATGCGCTTCTTCAAGCGGGCGTCGCGGGAGACCGCCAGCACCACGGGCAGGTTGGGCGTGCGCGACTGCAGGTCGGCATACTGCGGCTTGCCTTCGTCAGTGCCGGAGATGTCGCGGATGTCGTCGGCCATCTGAAAGGCCACCCCGATGCGCCGGCCGAACGCATCGAACCTTCGCGCGGCGTCTTCATCACCCGCCACCAGCGCCGCCGCCCGGCCACAGAAACCGAACAACGAGCCGGTCTTGCCCTCGCCGATCGCCTTGAGCTGATCCAGGGTGAGCTCGAGGTTGCCGCGCGCTTCCACCTCATCCATCGCGGCGCGGGTCATCTCGGTCACGGTGGAGAGCGCCGCTTCGGTCACGCGCGCGTCGAACTTGCTCAGACGCAGCAGCGCCCCCGACAGCAGCAGGTCGCCCGACATGACCGCCACGATGTTGCCCCAACGCGCGTTCACCGTCGGCTTGCCGCGGCGGAACATGCCGTTGTCCACCACGTCGTCGTGGAGCAACGAGGCCGCGTGAATGAGCTCGGCTGCGACCGCGGGGTCGACCAGCTTCGACTCCGGCACCCCCAGCGTGTCGCCGAAGATCTTCACCAGCATCGGCCGCGCGCGTTTGCCCGCCTTCAGGCACAGGTGACGCGCCGCCAGCAGCAGCGTGTCGTCGGGTTTCGGTTGTTCACCACCCAGCTGAGCCGTGATGTGCGACTCGACCTGGCTGAGGAACGGCTTGAAAGCGCCAAAGGCCTCGGAAGGGGCGTCCATGCCCGTTCATATAGTTCAAGCCGTTTTGAACTGCATGGTCTCGCGTGGAAGCCATGCATTTTCAGCCGCTTGGAAGCGATGGAGGGGGCCACGCCCGTCTCGGGCAACAGTGGCATCTCGACTGCGCTCGATGCGAACGGGGGGCAAAGCCCGTCCGCCGTGGTGACTTCTCAGCGGCACAGACCCGTGTACGTCCACACCTCGGTGTTGGTCGAGAGCACCAGTACGTCGCGGAACGTGTCGCCGTTGAACCGGTCGACCAGCAGCGTGCCCGGCACCAGCGGGCGGCCCGGCACGAAGTTCTGGCGGGCGGAGAAGGTGAAGTTCGCCTGGCCGCGCGCCACCTGCACTTCGCCGTTCATGCTGATCAGATCCATGAAGCCGTCGTTGTCGAGGTCGGCCACGTTGAGCCGGCCCAACAGCTGGCTCTGCGCCGTCTGCACCACCAACGCGCCGCTGCCCGAACCCTTGAAGAGCGCCACCCCGGTCGAGGTGCCGACGGCCACGTCGAGCCGGCCGTCGCGATCGAAGTCGGTGGCCACCACGTCGTTGGCCAGCCCGCTGGTCACCGTGGCGAAGGCAGTCAGCGCGAAGGCGCCGGTGCCGTAGCCCAGGAACACCCGCAACGTGCCGGTGGTGGTGCCGCTGTTGACCAGCAGGTCGGCCTTGCCGTCGAGGTTCAGGTCTGCGACCGCGAAGGCCTGGGTGTTGCCCTGCCCCGCCACGGCCACCTGCGCCGCGCCGAAGGTGCCGTCGCCGTTGCCGCGGAACCACTCCCCGGCGGTGGTGGTGCCCACCACGATGTCGGCGATCGCGTCGCTGTCGACGTTGGCGATGGCGACGCGGGTGGGCAACGAGGTGGTGGCCAGGCGCACCGGCGCCGCGAAGGTGCCCGCCGCGCCGCCGAGGAACACGTCGACGCCCGGGGTGGTGGTGCTCTCGATGCTCGCCACCAGATCGGCGAACGCATCGCCGTTGAGGCGGCCGAACGCGAGTTCGTCACCCCGCAGCGCAACCGTGGAGAGCACCGCGCCGAAGGTGCCGGTGTTGTCGCCCACCAGCACCGAGCCCGTACCCGAGCCGCCGGTGGCGATCGCGGGCGCGACCAGCAGGTCCCGATCGCCATCACCATCCACGTCGCCCGTCGCGGCCGCCGCGTTGGTGGTGGAGGTGCCGCTCACCCGCGCGCCCGGCAAGGTGGCCGTGCCGTCGTTGAGCAGGATGCTCACCTGCACGGTGGTGGAGCTCTGCGGCGCGCTGAAGATCTCCGGAGCGGCCGTGCCGATCAACTGACCGGTGCCGATCGCGATCTGCTCGGTGTTCGCCGCGTTGAGCAGCCGGCTGCTGGCCGCGGGCCACACGCCCGGAGCGGTGGCCATCGAGTAGTAGACGAGCGAACTGCCACCGGAGACGAGGTCGAGCACCGAGTCGCCGTTCAGATCGACCGGAAGGATCGCCGAGCCCGGAGCGCCGGGGAACGTGAGCGCGGTGCCGGCGTTGAAGGTGGCGGTGCCCGTGCCCAACACGGTGTGACCCGTCGCGGCGGTGCGGAAGATCAGATCGAGGTTCGTGTCGGCGTTCAAGTCGGCCACCTTCACCCCGCCGATGCTGGTCAACGCGGTCGAGGTCTGTGGCGTCCACACCGTGATGGGGCTGGTGAAGGAGGCCGCCGGGTTGTTGATCAGCACCTGGTACTGCGTGCCCGTGGCCACCACCAGGTCGGGCCGGCCGTCCTTGTTGAAATCACCCACCTCGCCGTAGCTCAGGTTGGTCAACGTGTTCGTCGACCAGTGCGAGTACATGGTGGCGAACGTGTTGCTCACCGTCTGCACGAAGTAGAAGAAGTAGGTCGCGTTGGCCGACACGATGATGTCGGGCCGCGTGTCGTTGTTGATGTCGGCCACCATCACCAGGGCCGGCACGAACGACCCCATGCTCAACCCCGTGACGCTGCCGAAGCCCGACCCGGTGTTGAGGGCCACGAAGACGTTGGGCGAGGTGCCCACGGCGCGGGTGGCGATGAGGTCCTTGCGGCCGTCGGCGTTGACGTCGACCAGCACGAAGGAGTTCGCCCGGCTGCTGGCGGTGCCCACCAGCACCGGCGCCTGGAAGGTGCCGTCGGCGTTCGAGTACCGCACGTGCAGCCCCGCGGTGGACCCGTTGTCGACCAGATCGACCCGGCCATCGCCGTTGAGATCCTCCACCAGCAACTTGTACCCAGCGTTCGCGCTCACCGGCACGTACGGCAAGGCGCCATCGAAGGCGGGGCCGGTGGTGCAGCTCGCGCGGCACTCACCGCCGGTGCACGCCTGGCCGCCACCGCAGACCTGGTTGCAGGCGCCGCAGTTGGCCGGGTCACGCGTCACGTCGACGCAGGCCGAGTTGCAGCTGGTGATGCACGCGGTGCCGCACGCGCCGCCGGAGCAGATGGGGCGATCGAAGGTGCCCGTCGCCGTGCACGCCGAGCAGGCCGCACCGCAGGCGCTGGCGAAGTCGGGCGGCACGCACTCGCCGCCGCACGCGTTGAAACCACCACCGCAGGTGAAGCCGCAGCTGGTGCCGTTGCAGGTCCGCGTGGAGTTCGCCGGGCCGTTGGGGCACGGGTTGCACGAGCTGCCGCAGGCGTTGACGTCGGTGTTCGCCACGCAGGCGCTGCCGCACTTGTGGAAGCCCACGTTGCAGGCGAAGTCGCAGGCGCCGCCGAGGCACTGGGGCACCGCGTTGGCCACCGCGGGGCACGAGGTGCACGCGGCGCCGCACTGGGTGACGCTGGTGTTGGAGACGCAGGTGCCTCCGCAGTCATGAAAGCCGGTGGCGCACTGCCAGCCGCACGCCGCGCCGTTGCAGGTGCGCAGCGAGTTGGCCGGCCCGTTGGGGCACGGGGTGCAGCTGCTGCCGCACGAGTTGACGTCGGTGTTGGTGGCGCAGGTCGAGCTGCAGCGGTGCGTGCCGGTGTTGCAGGTGAAGCCGCAGCTGACGCCGTCTCAGGTGGATCCGGCGTTGTACGGCGGCGTGCACGCGGAGCAGGACGATCCGCAGGAGTTGACCGAGG
>JANODF010000819.1:0-3342 GCA_031412555.1 Archangium sp.
TTGTCGTAATACGGCGCGAGATCTTTGTAGGTGATGGGCCAGTCGACCACGTTGCTGCCTTTGGGCGCGCCCAGCTCGGTCTTCTGGCGGAAGTCGATGGGCTTGAGCCGGTAGAAGTACCCGCTCATGTGCACCGTGCCGCCGCCCACGCAGTTGGCCGTCCACGCTTCGTTCGTGCGGGCGTACGGCTGGCCTTCGGTGCGCCAGAGGTGAGGCTCATCCCACGGGAGCGGCATGAAGAAGTTGCGCCGCGAGTTCATGATCTCGTCGTGCACGAAATCGGTCTGTTGGTACCAGGCGCCTTTCTCCAGCACGACCACCTTGAAGCCGGCGCGGCCGAGCTCGAGGGCCAGGGGCGCGCCACCCGCGCCTGAACCGATGATGCAAACGTCGACACTGTCCTTCGCCATCAGCAGCCCTTTCCACCACCGCAGACCAGCTGGTGAAGCCGCTGACTGCCATCGTACGGCGCCTTCGGATCGCCCTTCACGTTGCGGCCGACCAGGTTGAAGCCGACCAGCTTCCAGCCGACCTCACCCTGATTGCCGCCGTAACTGGGATCGCCCAGGAACCCTTCCATCACCAGCACCACGAACATCTCGTACCAGCGCGCTTCACCGCTCTTCTCGCCGCTGTTCTTGAAGATCGTCAGCAGCTCGTCTTGTTGTTCGGGTTTGGCCTGCGCAAAAGGCACCTGAAACATGCGCTGCGCGCGGCGATCGAGGGCGGCCACGCCGGGCACGAAGTTGGCTCGCATCTGCTGGAGCGCTTCGGTCTGCAGCATGCGGTCGATGTATTCGGGCACCTTCGCGTCGAGTGCGCCGGGATCTTCGTCGCGGGGGATCATCCGGTCGCAGGCTGCGCTGAGCGTGGCCCACTCTGTATCCGTAAACGTCTTGTGGGAGACGGTCAGAGGGGCTTTGACCAGGGCAGGCGGCGGGGCCGCGGGTTTGTCTTCTTTGCACCCGCCCAGCAGCACGACTCCGCCGCCGAAAAAGGTGAGGTGGTGCACGAACACGCGGCGGGTGATGTCGTCATCACCGTCGGGGGCGGGCACCAGCGCGTCCAGCTCGTCTTCACGCGTCATGGGCGGGGCGGAGTGTTCCCCCTGAGGCTGAACACCGCAAGAGGAGGGTTCGCCACACAGCGGGGTGGGGTGTCCTCCACACTCGAACATGCGGGGGGATTGGCTACGATGGCGCGCTCATGATGCTCCGACTTGGAATGTTCCTGGCGCTGGCGGTTGGTTTTCTGGCGTGCCCCCTGGGGCCCAACCCCACCGATGGCGGCACCGGCGGCGGCGCGGGTGGTGGTACGGGCGGCGGTGGTGCGTTGACCCCGTTCGCGATCACCGAGCTCGATCCCACGGCGGTCGACGCGACCTACTTCGCCATGGCCGTCGATCCGGTGCGCGAGCGCGTGGGCGTGGCGTACTTCAGCGACAAGGGTACCGAGTCGATCCCCGGCACGCCCGACTTCGACGTGAAGTACGTCGAGTGGCGCCAGGGCGTGGTCTCGGCCGTCGAGACGCTCACCACCGTGCAGCGCAAGGTGGGCATCTCGGTGACCTTCGAGCCGGTGAGCGGCGACCCCATCGTCGCGTACCTGGGCGGGCCTCCGATGCCGGCCATCTCGATTTTCTGGCACCAGAGCGACGCGGTGATCAACCGCCGCAGCGGTGGCACGTGGACGGAGACGATCGTCGCGACCGACGGCAACCAGGTCACCTGCGGCAACGCGGTCAGCGATCGTGGCTTCCTGGTCGGGTTGTGGCCGACGGTCGCCTTCGACAGCACCGGCAAGTTCTACTTCGCGTACCGCGATGGTCACGGTGGCCAGTTCCCCATGCAGGACTGGGCGGGCTCCGACGTCGAGTTGTGGGAAGGCGGCGTGCCCCCCACGATGGGCACCTGCCTCGCGCAGGGCGGCAACAACAAGGACGCGTACGGCGGCCACAACCAGATGGTCATCGGCGCCAATGATCAGCCGGCCATCATCTACGACCAGATGTTCGGCACGCCCGACACCAACGGCATCAACGTCATCTTCCAGAAGCGCAACGCGGGCACCAACAGCTGGTCGAGCCCCGGCGCGCTGCTCACGGTGTCGAACACGCAGACCGGCGCGTCGCTCGCGTACGATCCCACCGAGGGCTACGGCATCGCCTTCGTCGATCGGGCCTCGAACGAGCTGAGCTATCTGAACTCGATCAACGGCACCTCGTGGAGCGCGGTCGACCCGGTCTTCGGCGCGGGCAGCGGCGGCTGGTACCCCTCGCTGGCGATGGATCCGATCAATCACGAGCCGGCGATCGCCTTCTACTTCTGCAGCCCGCGCAGCTCGGTCAACGAGACCGCCTGCACCACCACCGAAGACAAGCTGGTGGTGACGCAGCGGGTGGTGGGCACCTGGCGTGAGACGGTGGTCGACGAAGGCGGCGGCTATCACCCGAAGATCGGCTTCTTCGCTTCGGGCAAGCGCGTGGTGGTGTACCGCAAGCCTCCGGCAGTCGATCCCAACACGGGCCTCACGGTGACCGGCGTCGGTGCGCTGAAGATCGCGGTGGAGCGATGAAGAGTTGGTGGCCGCTCGCGTTCGGCGTGTGCTTGTCGTCGTGCCTGCTCGACAACAGCCTGGGCGGGAGTCTCTCGGAGGTCTTCCCGCTCGATCTCTCCACGGTCGAGGTGGCGCAGAACCCGGAGGCGCTGCAGATCACCTACTTCCGCAACCGACGTGTTCCTCGACGTGGTGGTGCGCGTGTCGGTCTCGCTGCAGGACGAAGGTGTGGCGCCCGATGGCGGCGTGCCCACCATCGTGTTGGCGCCCGGCAAGCGGCTCGAGCTGCAGGGCGAGTCGCCTGCGGGGCAGCTGCGTTGTGCCGTCTCCCACGCGCCTGGGGGTGAGCCGGTGCGCAGCCTGCCGCGCATCAAGAACGGCGACATCGTGATCACCGAAGGCGGGAACATCGGTGAGCCCATCAAGGGGAACTTCTCCATGCTCTTCGAGCAAGAAGGCGGCGACGTCGGGTTTGGCCGCACGTTGTTCGGCAGGTTCTCGTCGAGCCAGTCGCTCGATGCGGGCTTCGGCGATCCATGAGCACGTTCCCTCTCCCTTGGGCGAGGGTCGAATCGGCTCAACACCCGTTGGTGTTCACCGCGCCACCCGAGTCGAAGTTCACGCGCCCCGGAGCGCCGAGCGAGAAGGTCGTGCCGGTGCCGGTCGCGAACCCAGGCTGAGAGCACCAGATGCCGATGGACCAGCCCGGCGCACCGGCGCCCCCGGGGCCTCCCACTCCGCCCGGGCCACCCGCACCGCCCTCGCCTCCGATTCCTCCGATGATCG
>JANODF010000820.1:0-8140 GCA_031412555.1 Archangium sp.
CTTTGGGCGGTTTCTCTACTTCAAGCTGATTGTCGACGTAGCGCTCGGGATCTCAGCCGAGTCCTGGAAGAAGCCGCTCACGGACTGGTTGCCGGTCTCGAACTGGTTGGTGCTGCTTGGCTTTGGCTGGCTCGCGGCGGCGGCTTCTCTTGCCGTGACCAGGGTTCGACTCACCCTGTTCGAGCGCTTTGCCTGGCTCAATGCGCTCGTCGTGATCACGCTGATGGTCGCGCTCGAGAGTTTCACCAAAGGGTACTGGCTGGAGTACCCGTGGTTTGCTTCGTACTTCGTTCCCTCGGCGCTGCTGGCGCTCGCGGCGACCCTTGGCGAACGGGTCGAAGAGACCCAGAACGTGTTCTCCCGGCTGGGTCTGACGGCGGCCTGCCTCCTCGGAGCGGTGCTGGCCGTCCGAATCGAGAGCCCCTTCTTCGTGCCTCCGTTTGCGGTGAAGTACTTTCCGTTCAGGGTTCCGGTGCTGTGGTTGCAGACCGTTCCGCTCATCGCCATTCAGCTTGTGCTCGCTGTGTTCGCGGTCGCGGTCCTCGTGGTGTGGCGGAGGCAGGCCCGGCCCTCATCGCTGCTCGTGACGGCACTGGTGGCCATGGTCGTGGCGGCGCCGATCAATCAGATCTCTCCTGGTGATGCAGTCGAGTCGGAAGCTTCGGCCTCCGTTGGCCAGGCGATCACCGTGATTCAGGACGAGCTGGGTGGGCGGCGACCGGTCTACTGGTACGACAACGAGCATCCTTTCGCTCGTCTCTTCGTGACGATCTCGTCGGCGCACCTCGCGTATTTCTCCCAGCTCCAGGCGGCGTACCCTCGCGGAGCGCTCGCCCTTCGCGGCACGGGGCACGGCACGCAGCGGCTGTTTCAGACCGGAGACCCGGTGGTCATCCTCGACAGCACACCTGACCGGTTTCCGTGGGCGCAACTCAGCTTCGCCGAGATCGGCATCTCGCTGAAGGAGACACGGCGGGTCAAGCTCCAGGCGGAACACTTCAGCTATTGGATCATCTTCGGGACCCTGGAGCCGAGCGCCATGGTGCTCAACCCGGCTGAGCTGCCGACCGGCTTGAAGAATTCAGTATTGGTGAAGGGGGAACGGGTGAGCGAGCTCGAGGCCGGCTTCCTTTCCTTTGGCCCTTACGTGCCGCTCGCCGAAGGCGATTGGCGAGTCACCTTCCACCTTCGGCTCTTGAGCGCGCCCTCGCGGAGCGCGCTGGGCATGGTCGACGTGGGCGACTTTTCCGGAGGGACCCCATGGGTCTTCCAGAGCGCGCCGCTCGTGGTGTCCGCTGCATCTGCAAATGGAGAACTCGATGCGACGCTCGAGTTCACGCTCAAGACCCCGACCCCTCGCGCCGAGTTCAGAGTGTCCACGGACGGAAACGTCCGGCTCGCGCTTCGCTCGATCGAGGTGCAGAGACTCGATGCGGCGCTGAGCTCACCGTTTCGCGTCGTTCCCGGTGCTGCGAAGGATCAGCCGCCGGAACCCGTTGACGCTGGTTCGGCCGAGGCTGATGCCGAGTTCGTGAAGGCCTTGTATCGAGAGCTGCTGGGCCGCGAAGCAGATCCCTCCGGGCTGGCCGCGAGCCTCAGTGCGTTGGCCGGCGGCATGTCGAGAAACGCCATTCGCCAGAACTTCCTCTCCAGCCCGGAGTACCTGAGTATTCAGGCGGCGAAAGCCAAAGCGCGCTGAAGGTCGTCGCTGCCTACTTTTCGGTTGCGCTCAAGTTGAGGCCCGAGGGCAACACCCAGTAGCCATCGAGAGTCAGCAGGTGCTCCCGCCAATGCTCAGGAACGCTCTGGGTCCCCTCGAGCTGAGGGAACACATAAATCGTCAGCGGATCGTAGCGCCCCATCTTCAGCCCACTCGCGATCTCCGCGCCATAGGACTCCATGCCACCCACGCTCGCCCGTGCCGAATGCGCTGCGTTCGTCACCAGCCCGAAACGCACACACAGATGAGCGAAGGGGCCGTAGATGGTCTCCAGCAATGGATGTGGAGGCACGATGATCAGCCTCTTCGCGCTCGAAGCCAGCGCCTCCCATTGCGCAGACTGCAACGGCGTCTTCCAGCCCCCTCGCGCATGGAACGATGAGCGATTCTCGTCGAACCTCTCTTTCTGGTCCACGACCTGAAACGCCAGCGCTACGACGAAGACAGCTGCCGCGCGCGCTGCTGCAAGTTGGCGCACCACCACGACCAGGATCGCCGCAGTCAGCAAATAGAACGCCGGCCAGCCAAAGCGGCCACTCGCCCGGAAAACAGACAGCGCCAGCATGAGTTTCGGGGGAAGCTCAATGAGAAACAGGCGCGTGCCGCCGAACCAGACTGCATTGGAGAGGGCAAGCACCCAAAAGAGCGTCGCGGCAGCGGCCAGGGGCTTCCATCGAGGGGACCAGGAACGGCTCTGCGTCAGTTGAACCCCAAGAGCCAACGCACCCAGGAGAATCATTCCCGCGCCGAGGTAGAGGAGTCCCTCATATTGCCCGGTCGTACCAGTGGGCCTCGCCTTGAGGAATGCGGACCCGCCCCACCAAGGGTCGATCAGAGCCAGCACGTTCATCGAGAAGAAGCCGTACCCGCCGGCCGAGACCGAGCCACTGCCGCTGAAGTACCCAACGAGGCCCATGGCGGAAATCACAACCGCCCCGATGACCGTTCCCTGAAGGAAGACCTGCTTGAAGGGGACCCGGTCGATTCGCAGGGCCGCCCACGCGGCCGCGCCCATCAGCCCGAGGGTCATCAGCAGGAGGTAGGGATGACAAAGGGCGGCGATGCCGCACCAGGCCAACCACCGTCCCCAGGACCAACCTCTCAAATGCGTGTCGATGCCGGCGATAAGAAGCCAATGAGCGACGAGTGACTCGTGCCCGCCGGTTCTGAGGAGTACGGGAGGGCTGAGCACGAAGAACAGTGCGCCCAATACCCTGAGGCGCGCGTCGCACGTGAAGCGCGACAGCACCCGGAGGCCGAAGTACCCACTGAGCGCGTAGCAGGCGAGCATCCACGGCCCGAAGTACTGAAACTCCGCGGGAAGCACACCGGACACGAGTTTGAAGAGCATGGCCAGGAGCGGAATGCCGTCGGTAAAAGTGATGGCAGTGCCGACCGGGTAGCCGTACCCCTCGATTCGTCCGGGGGGCCAGTGCCAGGGTTCGTGCCGGAAGAACTGCCACCCCAGGTAGTGCTGCCCGGCGTCACCAGACATCATCCACGCCGTGTGAGTGGGATTCAGAACCTCAGGGCCGCACGCCAGAAGGAAGATCCCCGTCGCCCCCGCCAGCACCAGGAGGAGCTCGAACCACGTGGGGGAGTCGTTCCTCAGCCAGGGCTCGCGCGTCATGCGGGTGCGGAGAATCGGGACAACACCGCGATGCCGGCCACGATGAGAGCGATCCCGATGAACTTGGGGAAGGTGAGCGACTCATCGAAGACGGCCGCCGAGCCGATCGTCGTGAGCAAGAAGATCGCGCCTGCCATCACCGGCGAAATGAAACTCAAAGGAAACGACGAGTAGATTCGAATGGTGAAGAGGAAACTCAAGCCGTACAGGCCAAGCCCCGCCAGGAGCGGCAAGGAAAGCCAGTTTTGCCACCGGCTCAGGTCAGTCCCCGACCCTTTCTTGAGCGCCAACTGAGCGCTGACGTTGCACAGCACCGCAATGGCAACCAATAAAGTGGACCGCATCAGCGAACCGCCTCACGGTCGTCGTTCCGGTTGGAAGCGCGCAGGACGTAGTTCGGCCGATGCTTTATTTCTTCGTAGATGCGCGCAAGGTAGTGGCCCAGGACGCCCATGCTGACCATGAGGGCCCCGCTGAAGAAGATCAGCAGCAGGATGACGGTCGTGAAGCCATCCAGTGCCTGGCCCTGCCACTTCTGGACGAGTGCGATGATCGCGAACAACAAACCAACCAGGAGGCTCGTGACGCCGAGCCAGGTGATGAACTGCAGCGGCACCACCGAAAACGCGGTGATGTTGTTGAGCGCGTACCGCAACAATCTGAGTTGGCTCCAACTGCTGTTTCCCCCAGCGCGTTCGGGCACGGTGAAGGGGACCCGGGCGGTGGGGTAGTTCATCCACTGGATCAGCCCACGAAAGAAGCGGCCGTGCTCCTTCAGCGCTCGGTAGGCCTCGACGACCGAGCGATCGAGCAGCTTGAAGTCAGATTGCCCTCGAAGGTCGAGGCCGGCCATCACGCGGAAGAGCAGGTAGAAGCTGGTGGCGAAGAGCCGACTGGAGAGGCTCTCGTTCCCGCGATGCGTCTTGTGCGCCTCCACCACCTTGGCGCCGCTCTGCCAGAGCTGAACCATGGGCTGGATGAGTTCGGGGGGGTGTTGCAGGTCGCTATCGAGGAGGATCACGGCGTCGGCGTCACAGTGCTCGAGTCCGGCCTGAATGGCCGCCTCCTTCCCGAAGTTGCGACTGAAACCCAGCCAGCGCGCTCTCGGTTCACCGCTGCAAAAACGCGCGAGTTTCTCCGCCGTGTCATCCCTCGAGCCGTCATCGATCACCAGGAGCCGGCAGCCGGGCTCGTAAGTAAGCGCTGTATCGAGAATCTTCCGCAAGTGCGCCTCGATGACCGCGCCCTCGTTGAAGACGGGAATGACGAGTTCGATGGTCTTCATGGGTAGACGGCCACCTTGTCGAGGTGCAGGAAAGTCTTTCGGGGCGCGTGCACCCTGACGTAGCGGCCCGCTTGCGCGGCGAAAGACGGGCTCCACCGCTCGAACTCCCCCGTCCGTTCCGCGACGGTCGTCCACGAACTCCGGTCCGTGCTCACTTCGATGCGCAGGGGCGTGGCACGTTCAGCGCAACAATCGCTCCGATTCCTCACCTCCACGGCACTGATCTCAGTCGTGTCGCCCAGGTCGATCTCCAGCCAGGGGTCGTCTTCCTCCAGGGTGTGAAAGAAGAGACTGGGGTTGGCCGTGATGGTGCCTGAGCTGGCGAACCCGGAAAACGCGCTGGAACTGACCCAGCTCTTTCCGACGGCCAGGTCGGGCTTGTAGGAATGCCAGAGCCCACCGAGGGGGATCACCACGCAGAGGAGGAGGAGCGCCCCCACGCGCCTGGCCCGGCGATACGTGAGTCTCTCGACCTCATTCACGGGCCCTGAGATGGATCTGAGCAACGCGTGCACGAGGTCACGAACGCGCGCGACCTCGAGGCGCAGGCCCGCGGCCGAGATCTGCGGGTTCCCCAGGACGTTCGCGTCAACCAGCAGCAGCTGCTGGGACGACACCTGCTCGATACTCCCAGCGCATTTCACGAGCAGGTCTTTGCAACGGTCGAAGAGTTGATCCAGTGGCACGCCAGCGCCCACGTCGGCAGCTGCACACAGCGCCCAATAGACGGCCTGCTGGTAGAGCGTGAGCGCCAGCTGCGCCCCGTCGCCCCGAAGCGGATCTCGGGGTTCGAAGATCGCGTCGCCCGCTTCTGCTGCGAGCGCAGCGCGGCGCAGCGACTCGACCCGAATGGGGGACCAGCAAGCCTGCGCCTCTCGAGCACGCATGATGGCCTGAGTTCCCCAGAACCACTCAACAAGCGACATTGGGGCCTCCATGGCATGCGAGAGCATTTGGACTCACGCGAGACCGAGGCTCTTGCCCCGGAGGAGTTGGGAGGGCAAGCAGGAAAGGCACTCTGGGTCCTGCCTTTCACCACCTCAAGCTGGTGACGTGGCTCACCCGCTCTCCCGACCGAACTTGCTGCTAACGCACGCGGGCCCCTGGACATCGCTGCATGCATTTGCGCAGGTGAGCGGATCGCTCAAGAAAGTCTTCGGACACTCACCGGTCCCGGCTGTCGTCTGTGCCGCAGGCGCAGGTCTCGAAGGCCCATCAGCATTACAGACTTGGATACCTTTTGTTTCTGCTGTGCAGGCACTGGCGGCGGCCAGAAGTGCGACGAATCCGAAGCCCACCTGCGTCGATTCGAACATGAGCTTCGCAGGTCGATGCAGTCGTGTGATGATCTCCTCCATGCCTGCTCCCGCGATTCCCCGGCCCATTGACCCCCGAGCCCACCAGACCCCGATCGAGCTGCCGCCGGGGACGAGCTACCAGGGTCTCCTCGGTACGATGGTCAGCTTCGCGCTCGATCAGGAGCAACCCGCCGACGCCGCCGGAGGTGGCGAGTTGGAGATGTATGCGCGGGAAGACTTCGAACGTTTCCTGAGGACGCTCTCGCTGGTTCCAACCGGCCCGCTCGACCTGCTGGAGATTGGCGCGAACCCGTATTTCACCACCTATTTGCTGAAGATGTATCGTCCGGAAGCCCGGTTGACGCTGGCCAACAGCTTCGGCGGCGCGCAGGAACAACGAGTGCAGACGCTCGTCGCCAGAGGCGCAAACGGCATCGAGAAGTTCGCGTTCGAGTTCACCAACACGAACGTGGAAACCATGCGGCTTCCGTATGACGACGCGAGCTTTGACGTGGTGCTGTTTTGCGAGGTGCTGGAGCACCTGATCGAGGACCCGGTTCGTGCGCTTCTCGAGTTGAAGCGCGTTCTCCGGCCCGGTGGGCTCATGGTGCTCACCACCCCAAACGTCGCCCGGCTCGAGAACGCCATGCGCATGGTGGCGGGCGCAAACCTGTACGATCCCTATTCAGGCTACGGGGTCTACGGGCGCCACAATCGCGAGTACACCAAGCACGAGCTGTGGAAGCTGATGAGCTTCCTCGGGTTCGGTGTGCAGCAATTGTTCACCGCCGACGTTCACGAGAACCGGGCGGGGAACTATGGCGATGTCTCGACGCTCGTGCCGCTGCTCGCCTTTCGCGCGGGCGACCTCGGTCAGTACGTCTTCTCGACCTGGAAGAACGACGGCCCTGCGCCGAGCAAGGTGCCGGCGTGGCTCTACCGCAGCATTGCTGCGGAGCGACTCGATCACACGCCGTTGTGACCCGGCTCAGGAAGCGACGCGAACGGGGGCGGCCTTCCACCGTTCGAAGCCCTCGAGGTACTTGTCGACCACCACCGGCCACGAATAGTTCTCGTGCACGTAGTCGCGGCCCGCCCGGCCCAGCCTCGCAGCCAGCACCCGGTCGGCCCGCAGCCGATCGACGCAGGCGGCGAACTCGAAGTAGGTCTTGAACCAGAGACCGCCGCCGCTCCGCTCGCAGTGATCGCGGGTCACCGCGCCATCGGTGTGCACCAGCACCGGCCGCTCGGCCAGCCACGACTCCATCACCGTGAGCGAGAAGCTCTCGAGCACGCTGGGCTGGCACAGGGCGAGCGCACCCGCCAGCGCGTCTCGTTTGAGCCCTTCCGGCGCGAAGCCGAAGTCGATCACACTGCGCCCATCGGCGGGGTCGGCCTGCAAAGCCCCCGGCCCGAAGATGAGCAGCTGGAGATCGGGCGCGCGCTCGTCGCGATACCGCCGGAAGTACTGCAGCAGCATGGGGAAGTTCTTCGTCTCTTCCTTGCGACCGATGAAGGTCAGGTAGTCGCCGAACCCGTGCTCGAACTTGAACGACTCTCCGTCTCCGTACCAGTCGGTGTCCAGCCCCATGCCCGTGAGGAGGCAGCGGTCGGGCCGAAAGCCGAAGTGAAAAACCGCGAGCTCCTGCTCCGGCGGGGCATTGAAGAAGATGCCCTGCGCCGAACGCATGCCTTCCCGATACCAATCGAGCTCCAGGTAGCCCTCGTCATGAATGCAGGGAATGTGAACCGCCTGGCCCGGACAGGCCGCCGCGCCCTTCATGCTCGTGGAGAACATGTACGGCGTGAAGACGAAGAAGTCGTAGTTCTTCCGGTGCGCCGCGATGTACTCGATCAGCTGCGGGCACTTGACCATCTCGTCCTGAAAAGTCCGCAACTCGCTGGCGTCGATCGGCTGCTTGCCGATCACCTTGGCGTTCACCGCGTTGAAGGCCGCCGCGTTTCGCGGGGCCACGGGAAAACGGCGCACCGGCAAGCCGTCGACGACCTCCACGCCTGCCTTGCGCGCGTTCACCGACCAATCGGCGAAGTAGTCCTGAATGGTCGAGGTCAGCACTTCGACCTTCGCACCCGAGGCCGCCAGGCGCATGGCCGTACGCCGCGCCTGTGACTCGGCCCCACCGGGGATGTCTGACCCGTACCAGGGGAGCACGAACGCCAACCGCAGACCTTCTCCGGTGCGGCGG
>JANODF010000821.1:0-3087 GCA_031412555.1 Archangium sp.
CTCGAGGCGCTGGCGATCTTCCGTGCTGATGCGCCGGCCGGGCCCGAACGCGCCGCGGCTCAAACGCCGGTAGTCCTGGTTCACGCGATCCAGCAACGAGACGCGCGGGTCGACCTGCATGCCGGGCGTGGTGTTCACCCCACCGAACAACAGGTCATAGAACTCACCCAGGCGCGACACCCGGTACGGGTTGTTCGCCACGCCGGTGCCGCTGCGGAACGAGCTGAGGTGCGGCCCAGCCCCGTTCAACACCGGCGCCTTGAGCAGCGCGCGGTCTCCCGTCGAATAGAACTTCGAGCTCGCCGCGATGACCGCGTCGATGGTGGGCACCGGCGAGTCGGCCAGCCCGTTGTCCACCCCGCCATCGCGGTTGGCGAAGTTGCCGAGGTAGCCGCGCGTGTGGCCGCCGAAGGTGAGGAAGTCGATGCCGCGCAGCACGTTCATCTTCGCGAGCAACGAGTCTTCGACGAACGAGCCGAGCAACGGAGAGAACCGCGCCGCACCCGCATCGAAGTCGGTGAGGCCCTGGCTGCGCGCCGAGGTCGTCGCCGCGTGGGTGCGCTTCAGGTCGACCAGCCGCCCCGCCTTGGCGATGTGCGCCAGCTCGCTGCCTGCCGCGGGGGTGAGCGTGTGGTCGGTGAGGCTCACCGTGGAGTCGATGGGGTACGCGTTCTCTGCGCTGATGCCGCCGTGGCCCACCCAGGTGCTGACGAAGAAGCGGGGCGCGGTCATCGACTGCGCTTCGGCGCGGTTCATCAACGAAGGGAGCAGCGGCAACGCGAGTGATGCGCCGCCGATGCCTTGCAGGAAGTGCCGACGGCTGAGTCGATGGAATTTCATGGGTCAGTTCCCCGCCGGCATGCGCCGCAGCGCGAAGGCTTTCGACTGGGTGAGCCCGCGCGCCACGTCGCGCAACGAGCCGGTGCCGGCCGCGCGCTCCATGCGGGCGAGCGCGCAGTTGTCTGCGTTCTCTTCATGGCGGCCCAGCACGTAGCGGAAGGTGTGCTTCGCGTAGCAGGCGTGCAGGCGCTGCGAATCGGCCAGCAACGCCGAGAGCCCGACCCCATCGGTCACCCGCGCCGACGTGCCGTTGCGATCGATGTTGGGAACGGTCGAAGCATCGACCGGCACCCAGCTGCTCACCGCGCCGTTCATGTCGTGCAGCGGCTCCTGCTTCCGGTAGCGGCCGAACGCGTCGTAGCTCTCGAGGGGAAAGCCGAGCGGGTTGATGGAGTGCTGGTGACAGCCCTGGCACGCGCTGCCGGCGATCTCCGTCTTGGCGGTCACCACGTTGCGCACGGTGGGCACCGAAGGCGGCATGTAGTTCGAGGGCGGGCTGGTGTTGGCCGGCGGCTCCATCGCGTCGCAGAGGAACTCGACGCGCAGGCGAGCGCCACGCATCACCGGGTTCGTGTCGGGGTAACCCGAGAGCAGGTACGCCGCGCGGGTGAACAGACCGGCGCGCTGCCCCGGGGGGAAGTGCACCAGGGTGGCGCTGCCATCCCACGGCTGCACGCCGTAGAGCTGCGCGAGGGCCGGCGTTCTCGCGAAAGACACGTCACTCGAGATGGCCTCTTTGAGCGAGCCGTGCTCCGCGTAGTACGTCATCAACTCCACCGACTCTTCGAAGGCGTCGAGGCGCAGCTGCGAGAGGTTGGTGTCGGCGGGCAGCGGCGGGGCTGAGCTGTCGGGGTACTGCAGCTCGAGCGCGCTCACCGCCGAAGGGTTGAAGCCGGGAACGCGGTCGAGCCGCAGCCACTGGCGGTAGAAGTGTTCGCTCTGCGCCTTCGCGCGCGGGGTTGCGAGCAGCCGGGCGACCTGCGCCTCCAGGGTCTGGTTCTCTCCGGTGAAGCCGGCGGCGGCCGCGGTGAACAACGCGTCATCGGGCATCGAGTTGAGCAACGCAAAGGAGACGCGGTTGGCCAGCTCATGCGGCGTCAGGCGGGTGAAGTCGGTGCGCGTGTCGATCGCCTCGCCACGAAACTCCGCGCGGAAGAGGAAGTCGGGCGAGAGCAGCATCGCCCCGATGAGCGCCTTGTAGCCGCCGTAGGTGGTGTCGTCGTACGCCCCGCGGTAGCTGGTGCGGTCTTCATCGTCGAGCGGCCGTCGCAGCGCGCGTGCACCGAAGCCGTCGATGACCGCGTCGACACAGCTGCTCTGCGAAGGCGTGGCGCAGTTTCCAAAGGTGTTGGTGAACGCGAGCAGCCGCGCGGCGTCGCCTTCGATCCACGAGCCGACGGCGGTGGCGAGCTCGAACTGCGGCTCGGTCAGCAGTGGGCTGATGCGTTGATCCATCGAGTCGTAGGTCACCTCGGTGCGATGCGTGCTGCCATCGACCGGGAGCGCCGCCAGGTTCGCCGCGACCGAAGAAGACGTGAACAACGACTGCACCTGCGTGGGCGTGAACGCGCGGCCCAGCAGGTCCTCGAGCGTGTTGCGGTACTGAGTAGGAGTCAGCCGCAGCACCACTTCAGGCGAAGGATCCGCCTCGGGCTCGCAGGTGAACCACTCCGGGCGCACCACCTCGGGCTCGATGACCTCGGGGGGCACGGGGGGCACGCGCGTTTCGTCGGAGCGTGGACCGACGATCTCTCCGCTGCACGCAGCCAGGAACGCGCAGCCCATCAGCGACAGCCATTTCAAGGACACACGGTGCTCCGATCTGCAAAGCCGGCCACCACCGCGGTCATCGGGTGACCCTGCTCGTACGCGCCGGTCGCGAGCTCGTCCCAGATGACGCCATCGGTGCTGCGATAGAAACGTTGCTGCTCGTACCAGGTCTGCCAACCGCCCTTGACCGCCACCAGGGTACCGTTGGCGTTGACCGCGACCGGCCCGATGTTCGGTCCCGACGAGAGCGCGCCTGCGCGCCGGGTCTGCGTGTTGGAGACCGTCCAGGTGAGGCCATCGACCGAGCGGAACACCTTCTCGTTGCCCCAGAACATGAACTCAGAGCCCGTCCACACCGGGCGCGACTCGAAGTACTCGTTGCTGATGGTGCTCGAGGACCACGTCTGCGCGCCGTCATTGCTGCGGCAGACGGTGATGGTGCTCATGCTCTGCGAGACGGTCACGAAGATGCCGTTG
>JANODF010000822.1:0-4884 GCA_031412555.1 Archangium sp.
GACGAAGCTGGTGCCCCCGGCAACGCCAGTGGAATGGCTCCAGGCGAGGGTGGCGCCGTTTCCGGTGACCGAGTGGAGCTCTCCCGAACTGACAGCGGGCCCGCGGACCCACAGCCCCGGCCCCCAGGCGAACGGCGCGTGGTTCGAGGGCTCGTCCGGGTAATACATGCCCATCACCACATCCCAGGTGCCTCCATCGAGGCTGCTCGCGGGTGCGAGGGTCAGGTCCCAGGCCACGGCGGTGAGGTCGAGGGTGGACTGGAGGGGCGGCTCAGCCACCAGCGCACCGCCGTCCGTTTCGAGCGTCGCGACGCCGGTCCAGAACTGAGGGAGGTGGACGACCTCGCCCGCGTCAGGCCATTGCGCGACGAGCGGGGAGGCCATCGACCACACGTCGCCCTGCCATTGTACGCGGCCGGTGGTGGTGATGGAGGCGGTGGTGGCGCGGGCGTCTTGCTGCTCGGCGACGATGGTGCGCCCCCGGTCGTCGATGGCGAGGAAGGGGCCCCCGACGAAGGAGCTCCCCATCGGGGTGAAGAAGCGTCGCCGCCACGCCCACCGGCTCACGGGGATGGTCGGGATGCGCTGGGGCGCGGTCGCTGACGACTCGATCACCTCGGTGCCGTCGGGTGCGCGGCCGGAGACTTCGAGGTCCATCTGCCCGCGAAACTGGTCGAAGCGCGGCACGGAAAGGTCGGCGGCGAAGCACGCGCACGTCGGGGCCGTGCAGGGGAGCGAGGGAGGGCACGGCCCGGTCGACAACGCGACGCGATCCGCGCCGGAACGCAAGGTGACGCCGAGCGAGCCGGGGGTCGCCTCGCCGGACTCCACGCTGACGCGCAGCCCGACGATGGCGTCCCTGCGACGGCTGCCGGGCTGTACGGGATCGTCGAGTTGGAGCGTGGCATTGGAGAGACCGGCGTCGGGCGCGGGGGCGAGCTCCAGCCGGAAGCGGGGTGGAGCAGGGCCGACCTCGAAGGCCTGAGTCGCGACCAGCACGCCCCACTGAGCGGTCGCGGTCCAGCGACCGGTCGTAACGTCGATTCTCGCGGCGTAGCCGGCATCGTGGGCCAGGGTCACCGAGGAGCGCCCGCCGTCCGGCGCTTCGAGCACGGCCTCGAGCGTGGAAGGGTCGTTCTGTGCACGGCCTGGAAACGGGACGAGCTGCAGACGAAGCAAGGTGGGCCCGACCTCGGTGCGAGCGCCGTTCCCGGGAGAGAGCCAGCGCAGCGCGAGGTTCCGGGGCAAGCAGGTCCCCGCTTCGCACACGAGCGCAGGGTCGCAGCCGAGCGCGCATTGCGCAGTCACGCCGGAGTCCGAGGCGCCGGCGTCAGCGACCGCCCCGGCACCATCGCCGCCATCGGAGGCCTCGTCTGGGCGCGGTGCGACCCCGCACGCGGCCATCACCAGCGCGCTCCACCCGAGCGCCAGCGTCAGAAGGCCGCTCAGGGCAGTCCGAGTGCTCTGGGGAGCCTTCGGAAGGCTGGTATGAGCACTCGGACTGCTCGGGGAAGCTTGGCGTGTGCGTCGGAGTTTCATGGAGGGCTGGTGACCGGCTTTTCTCGTCGCGGGGTTGGCGCGGCCTTCACATCTGGATCGATGATCGTCAGATCGCGGGGAGGGGAGGCCTCGCATCACTGAGGCCTCCCGCTGGTTCGACCGGCGGGTGTACACCCGCTGAGTCGCTTGCCGATGCAATTCATGTGGCGCTCAACAACCGACCACCGCTGGTCCGTAAACGCGTGCCCCCCCTAGGTGGGTGTCTTTGGCGTCGATGCCCACTCTTTCTCGAACAGCGTCCGCCATCGCTCTAAGGTTTCATAGAAATGATCTGCTGGAAGCGAGAGGTCTCGGAGATCGGAGGGCTTCGTTTGTCGCCACCGACGTTCAGGTGATCCGATTCCACCGACATCACCGAGATCCAGAGGACCAGCCGGTGGCTCGCGCACGGTTCTTCGCCCAAGCCGTCAGCGCATAGGTCGCGCAGGGCCATTGCGCTCACGGTCAGCGGCGCGGTCGGGCTCATCTCGCCGGTCGAGTTCGTGCGCGCCGAGGGCGCTTCAGATCTCGGGGTTTCGGAAGCCCTTTCCATCCATGATGAATCGCTCGGACCGCTCAGTGAGTCGCTCGGCGATCACCTGGGCGTTGAGCGCGTCAGGAAACACCTTGGGCCAGTCTTTGAAGACGCGGTTGGTGGTGATGCAGGTCGATCGACGATGGTCGTAGCGCTCGCTGATGACCTGGAAGGCGAGCTTGGCCTGCGCGGCGTCCATCGCGAGGACTGCGAAGTCGTCGATGCACAGCAGGTCGGCCTTCACATAGCGACGCATCGCGCGGTCAAGGCCACCGTGTAGTTCGGCACCGTGAAGCTCGTTGAGCATTCGAGCCGCACTGACGAAGACGACGCGATGGTTTGTCTGGCACACACGCCACGCAAGAGCGCGCGCGAGGTACGTCTTGCCGGTGCCTGGCGTGCCGATGAAAAGCGGGTTGATGCCCTTCTCGATGAAGGTGACGTCGTGCAGCCCGAGGTACCGCGACTTGAGCTTCTTGCGGACGGGGTCGAAGTCGAAGTTGAAGCCGTCGATGGTGTTCACCTCAGGGAAGCGCGCACCCTTCACCTTCGCGGCGATGGCGCTGCGCATGCGGCTGGTCTTCTCCTCGTCGCACAGCCGACCCAGCACCTCGCACGAGGTGAGGTTCTCTGCTGCGGCCTTCGCGAGCAGTTCGCGCAGCGCGCGAGCCATGCCGGGTAGCCGCAGCCACTTGAGCTTCTCGAGCGTGAGTTCGATTTCGTCGTCGTCCTTCATGACTGTTCCTTCGGCTCGCCGTCGTCACGCTTCGCGTCCAGCGCGTCGTAACGAGAGAGGTCTGGTTCGGGCAGCGAGGGTTCATCGAGCTCAGGCTTACCGAGCTTGAGCAGGGGTGCGCGGGGCAGCAGTCCCTTCTTCTGACGCAGCACGTATTCGACGTAGTCGGCACCGACGTGGCCCGACGTCATGACGTCGGCCATTGCATCGGCCGTCTCCGCAGCGCCGTAGACTTCAGCGAAGAAGACGAGCCGCACGGTCTCGCGGTGCAGCGACTTCGTGCCGGCTGACACCACCTTGAAGTAGCGCGCGGACACCTCGCCCATGCGCAGCAGGATTGGCGGCAAACCATCGCGGCTCGCACCGGGCTTGTGTTCCAGCGCTTCGGCACGGTGCTGTGGAAGCTCGAGGTCGGCGCCGGTCAGCCAGCTTCGCCGATGGGTGGCCACGTCCTTCGTACCGAGCTTCACGCGGACCCAGTCGTCGTCTGCGCGCACCGTCAGCGCCTGCGACACCAGGCCGGGCGGGACCGAGTAGGTGTTCTTGTCGAAGCGCACCCGAAACATCTTCGTCACCGTCTGTCCTTCGACATCGTCGGTGTTGAAAGGCGTGGTGGGTAGCGGCCGGAGCGCGGCCCTCTCTTCATGTTGGAAGACGAGAGCGGGCACCTTGCCGGTCACCTCGTGCACCCGGTTGTTGGCGAAGTCGTCACGCCACTGAAGTCCCTGCGCGTTGAGGTCCATCAGGTCGCTGAAGCGGCGCCCGGGCCAGAAGCGACTGCGCACGAAGCCGATGGGGCGCTCGACGCGACCCTTCTCGTTTCCACGCCGCACGTTGCACGCGCGTACCGCGAAGCCGCGGCTCGAGGCGTACTCGAGGAAGTTCCGGTTGAAGGCGATGCCCTGGTTGTTGTGCTGCAGCACCACCGTCTTCATGTTGTCGAAGATGTCGACGTGTGTGGTGCCGCCGAAGAATTGCAGGCCGCGCTCCATGCATCGCAGCAGGCTGCCCATCGACTGGCTGAGCGCGAATTCAAGGTACAGGTACCGCGAGTGGCACAGCGCCATCACGAAGGCGCTCACTCGTCTCGGTACACCGGGCAGCGCGAATCCGAAGTCCGCCCAGTCCACCTGCACGGCCTCGCCCGGTTTGAAGTCGAGCGTGAGGAAGGCTTCCTTCTCTCGCGGCCGCAGTCCGCGCAGCCGCTCTCTCAAGATGCTGACACCGCCGCGGTAGCCGTCGGCCCGAAGCTTCTCAAGCACCGCGGGCGCGGTCAGTTCGGGCGTTTCGTCGATGAGTGTCTTCAGCTTCGTCTCGTACGGCGTGAGCAGCGAGGTGCGCGGCAACGCCGGTGCTCGCGGTTTCGAGACACCGCGGCCCACCAGCCGCCGTACTGTGTTCCGAGACATGCTCAGCTTCTTCGCAATGACGCGGATCGGCAGCCCGTCGACCAAGTAGAGCTTCAGCGCTTCCGCCACGCGCGTGTCAGCGACGGCCATGGCCGCCCCCTCGCGAGACGAAGCGGACCTCGCAGCCGCCCACCTCGTCGATCAGCGCATCCATCCAATCCTCCGCCCAGCACCAGCTCCCCGACACGTCCGCAGACAGCACAACGCTCAGCGGCTCCGGGCGCACCCACAGCGACGCCATCGCCAGCAGGCTCGCGCGGCCGTGCATCTTCTCTCCGTGCACTCTGCCGGTGAGCGAGAGACTCACTCGTCCGTCGTTCTCCGGCTTCAGCCTCAGCGTCAGTGATCGAGTCGTCGTCTTCATGCGGACGGCGTTGTGCGCCCTCCGTCAATTTCGCTGAAGGCCGATCCCCCACGCGGCTCTGTTTCCGAGACCTTCGGGATCGCTCCGCATCGCGGTGATCGGCGCGGCCCTCAGGCGACCGCCGATGTTTCTGATGGGCTGCGCGAGCGCTCAGGCGGCGACGTTGCCGCCCACATGCAACGCAGAAGACACGTGAACGCACGCACGGCGCGCACACCGCGAAGACGACGTGACATTGCGCGCAGTCTTGGTTTCGAAGCTCCACCCACCGCGCGACTGAGAATTCGACAGCGGGCTGTGG
>JANODF010000823.1:0-2715 GCA_031412555.1 Archangium sp.
CTTGGCTTCAAGTTCCGCCGCCAACACCCATGCGGCCCCTACTTCCTCGACTTTGCTTGTGAATCTCTGCTCCTGGCGATCGAACTCGACGGCGCGGGGCATGACGCGGCTCATGACGCCGAACGCGACGCGTACCTCCGCGACCTCGGGTACACCGTCTTGAGATTTGGGAATGACGATGTGGTGCTTCGGCTCCATGCCGTTCTCGAGACTATCGCGGTGGAAATCGAGAGGCTGAAAGCCCTCTCCCCAACCCTCTCCCCCTCGGGGAGAGGGAGCCGGTGGGATGAATTGTGACTGGCTTTTGGCTTTGGCTTTTCACTTCTGCTTCACCTTTTCCGTCTGTACTTCCGGGGCTGCTTCTTGCGCTGATTCCCGCGCTCGACATCGCCCTCGTTCGACTCAGACAGCAACGATCTCAGCGCCGGCTTGAGCCCCAAATCCATGTCCTTGAGCACGATCAACCGATCACGCTCCACCGCCGCCTTCTCGAACTCCATCTCATCCGCGAAGGCCATCATGTTGGCCTCGCTCTTCTTGATCAGCGCCGCGATCTCATCCTTCGACAACACCACCGCGCCAGCATCCGCCGCCATCGGCAACGCCATCGCATCACCGTCGTACAGAAACTGACTCAGATCAGTGATGGCCTTTTTGATCTGCGTCGGCGTGATCCCGTGCTTCACGTTGTGCGCGTGCTGAATCACCCGCCGCCGCTCGGTCTCCTCGATCGCCTTCTTCATCGAGTCGGTGATCGAGTCCGAATACAGGATCGCCCTGCCCTCCAGATGCCGAGCCGCGCGCCCCATCGTCTGAATGAGCGAGACGTGCGAACGCAGATACCCTTCCTTGTCGGCATCCAGGATCGCCACCAGGGACGTCTCGGGAATGTCGAGGCCTTCACGCAGCAGGTTGATCCCCACCAGCACGTCGAACACGCCCTTGCGCAGATCCCGGATGATCGCCGTGCGCTCGATCGCGTCGATGTCCGCGTGCAGGTAGCGCACCTTCACGCCGACCTCCGCATAGTACTCGGTCAGATCCTCCGCCATGCGCTTGGTGAGCGTGGTGACCAGCACCCGCTCGTTCTTCTTCGCGCGAATGCGGATCTCCTCGAGCAGGTCGTCGACCTGATTGCCCGCCTTGCGGATCTCGATGATCGGGTCGAGCAGCCCGGTGGGCCGAATGACCTGCTCGACCACCACACCGCGCGCCTTGTTGATCTCGTATTCCGACGGAGTCGCCGACACGTAGACGATCTGCTTCTCGAACTGCTCCCACTCGGTGAACTTGAGCGGCCGGTTGTCCATCGCGCTGGGCAGGCGGAAACCGAAGTCGACCAGGGTCTCCTTGCGGCTGCGGTCACCGCGATACATCGCGCCGATCTGCGGGATCGACTGGTGTGACTCGTCGACGATCACCAGGAAGTTCTTCGGGAAATAATCCAGCAAACACGGCGGCGGCTCACCGGGCGAACGCCCTGAAAGGTGCCGCGAGTAGTTCTCGATGCCGTTGGAGAACCCCAGCTGCTCCATCATCTCCAGGTCGAACATGGTGCGCTGCTCGAGGCGCTGCGCTTCGACCAGCTTGTTCTGCCCTTTGAGCTCCGCCAGCCGCTCCTGCAGCTCCACGCGGATCTGCTTGATGGCGATGTTCCGTTGATCGGGCTCGGTGACGTAGTGACTGCCCGGGAAGATGGTCATCTTCGCCACGTCGCCCAGGGTCACGCCACGCAGCGGGTCGAACTCGCTGATGCGCTCCACGGTGTCGCCGAAGAACTCCACGCGAACGGCGCGCTCCTCTTCGTAGATGGGGAAGATCTCCACCGTGTCGCCGCGAACCCGGAAGGTGCCACGGTGGAAGTCCATGTCGTTGCGCTCGTACTGACAATCGACCAGCTGCTTCATCAGCGCATCGCGGCCGAGCTCAGCACCCTTCACCAACTTCACCGCCATGCCCACGTACGCGCGCGCCGTACCGAGGCCGTAGATGCAGCTGACCGACGCCACGATGATCACGTCATCGCGAGTGTGCAGCGAGTGCGTGGCCGAGTGACGCATGCGCTCGATCTGCTCGTTGATCGACGAATCCTTCTCGATGTACGTGTCCGACGACGGCACGTACGCTTCGGGCTGGTAGTAGTCGTAGTAGCTGACGAAGTACTCGACGGCGCTCTGTGGGAAGAGCTGCTTGAACTCCCCGTACAGCTGAGCGGCGAGCGTCTTGTTGTGAGCAATCACGAGCGCGGGCCGCCCGGTATTGGCGATCACGTTGGCAATCGTGAAGGTCTTGCCGGACCCCGTGACTCCCAGGAGCACCTGGTGCTCGTCGCCGCGCACCACGCCCTCCGTAAGCTCCTTGATCGCCGTGGGTTGATCGCCCCGGGGGACGTACTCGCTGACCAGCTTGAACTCCGCCATGCGGCCCTTTTAACCCGGGCTGTGACAGCTGGCTGTCAGGGTTGTCAGGGCCCCCCCAAACGCGCGACCCACCACCCGGCCATCCCGGCGCGCAGGGTCCAGGCCACGGTGCGCACCCAATTGGTCGCGATGAGGCGCCCGATGGTCTCGCTGTCCGCCCCGCGCGCCAGTGCGTCATGCAGCGGTACCTGAACGAAGGCGGTCGCCCCCCAGATGATCACCAGCAGCAGCAGCAGGCCCACGACCGCGCTCAGCCGGGGGACCGGCGCGATGAGCACGAGGAGACCCGCGGTCA
>JANODF010000824.1:0-4723 GCA_031412555.1 Archangium sp.
GGTGTTCAACGACTCCCGGGTGATCCCCGCACGGCTGATCGGCAAGAAGAAGGGCACCGGCGGGCGCGCGGAGCTGCTGCTGGTGCGGCCCTCGACCGATGTCGACACCGAAGCGGCGCTCAAGGCGAACGCGGCCGGCTCGGTGTGGACGTGCCTGGGGCAGTCTTCGAAGGGCTTTCGCCCCGGCATGGAGCTGGAGTTCGACTCGGGTCTGACGGCCACCGTGCTCACGGCGCCGGGAGGGGGCGAGTACTCGGTGCAGTTCACTTCGCCGCTGGCCACCCTCGAGGAGGCCATCGAGCGCGCGGGGAAGTTGCCGTTGCCTCCGTACATCACCCGGGACGTCGAGCTGGCGGATGCGGAGCGGTATCAGACCGTGTTCGCTCGGAAGGTCGGCTCGGTCGCGGCTCCGACTGCCGGGTTGCACTTCAACGCGGCGACGTTTGCGGAGCTCGAAGCAAAAGGCGTGCAGCGGTGTTTCGTGTCGCTCGAGGTCGGGCCGGGCACGTTCATGCCGGTTCGTGAGGGGCCGGTCGCGGAGCACAAGATGCACTCGGAGCGGGCTCATGTGAGTGGTGCCACGGCGGCGGCGATTTCGGCTGCGAAACGGGAAGGGCGGCGGGTGATCGCGGTGGGGACGACGGTGGTTCGGACCTTGGAGTCTTTCGCGCTGGCCCCTCACCCCGACCCTCTCCCCGCTTCGCAGGGCGAGGGAGTTTCGTTTTCGACCTCGATCTTCATCACTCCGGGGTTCGCGTTTCGAACCGTCGACGCTCTGGTGACCAACTTCCACCTGCCCAAGTCGACGCTGGTGATGCTGGTCAGCGCGTTCCTCGGCAGGGAAGCCACACTGGCCGCGTACGCCGAGGCCATTCGTGAGAAGTACCGCTTCTTCAGTTACGGCGACGCCATGTTCATCGAGTCCGACTCATGACCCTTCCTGTTCCAGAGCTTCGTGGTGACCAACGCGTCGCCCCTTCGTTGGTGAAGTTCGAGCTGCTCCACGTCTGCGCGCAGACCGGCGCCCGCCGCGGCAAGCTGCACACCCCGCACGGCGTCATCGACACGCCCGTCTTCATGCCCGTGGGCACCGCCGGCAGCGTGAAGGCCATTGCGCCGGACGACCTTCACACGCTCGGCGCGAACATCATCCTCGGCAACACCTACCACCTGATGCTCCGCCCCGGAGAGCAGCTGATCGGCGACCTCGGCGGCCTGCACAAGTTCATCTCGTGGGACCGCGCGATGCTCACCGACTCGGGCGGCTTTCAGGTCTACAGCCTCTCCGAGAAGGTGAAGATCACCGAAGAAGGCGCCGCCTTCCAAAGTCACCTCGACGGCAGCAAACACATGCTCACGCCCGAGCGGAGCATCGAGATCCAGGAAGTGCTCGGCGCCGACATCATCATGGCCTTCGACGAGTGCCCGCCCGCGTTGTCGGAGCGCAGCTACATGGAAGCCTCGATGGCGCGCACCACCCGCTGGCTGCACCGCTGCGCGAAAGCGTGGAACCGCCAACGCTCGTCCCTGTTCGGCATCGTGCAGGGCGGCCTCGACGAAGGCTTACGCAAGCGGCACGCCGAAGAGGTCTGCGCCATCGACCTGCCGGGCTACGCGCTGGGCGGCTTCGCGGTGGGCGAAGAGCCGGCGCAGATGCACGCGGGCGTGGCGTACTCGGCGCCGCTGCTGCCCAAAGACAAACCGCGCTACCTGATGGGCGTGGGCACGCCGCTCGACCTGGTCACCTGCGTCGGCTCAGGCATCGACATGTTCGATTGTGTGCTGCCCACTCGCAGCGCACGCAACAGCCTGCTCTTCACCAGCGAAGGCAAGCTGGTGATCAAGAACGCCCGTTATGCCCGCGATGAGCGGCCGCTCGACCCGAAGTGCACCTGCTACACCTGCCGCAACTTCTCGCGCGCGTACCTGAGGCACCTCTTCGTGAGCCAGGAGCTGGTCGCGATGCGACTCAACACCCTGCACAACCTCCACTTCTTCCTCACCCTGATGGAACAGGCCCGTGCAGCGATCGAGGTCGACCGCTACGGCGACTTCCTCGCGGAGTTCCACGCCCGCCCGGCCACGCCGGAGGCCTGACGCTTACGGAACCGGCCGGCAGGCGCTCTTGGTACCTGTCTGGTGGGTGAGCACGCACTCGAAGTTGATCCGGCAATCGGCGTTCACTTCGCAGGGGTTGCTACAGACCTGCTGGTCCTTGCCGAAGATGGTGCAGATGGTGCCGGTGGGGCAGTCGCGGGTCTGGCCGGGCTCGGTGCACCCGCGGGAGCAGAATCCGCCCGGGGCGGTGAGGCAGTCTTGACCGGGCTCACACTGGTCTCGGCGCTCACAGGCAATGCCCACCGCGGTGGTGTTACAGGCCGAGAAGGCGAGGGTCGCGACGGCACCAAGGAGCAGAAGTCGATTCATGGGCGAGCGCGCCTAGCACAACTCCCGCATGAGTGCGCTTGCCGCGTACCCCCCCGAGGGCTATACGGCCCGCCTCTTGATCCCCATGACACTTGCCTCACTCCCGACCGTGCTGGCGCAGGCCGCCTCTGGCAGCGGCAGCATGAACATCCTCTTCTTCGGGGCGCTGTTCGCGATCATGTACTTCGTGCTCATTCGCCCGCAGCAGAAGCAGGCCAAAGAGCAGCAGACGATGATCGCCGCGCTCAAGAAGGGCGACGACGTCATCACTTCGAGCGGCATCCTCGGCAAGGTCTTCGCGGTCGATGAGAAGGTCATCACCGTCGAGATCGCCCGAGACGTGAAGGTGCGGATGCTGAAGAGCTCCGTGCAGGGAAAAGTCACCGTCGAGCCCCGAACCGAGAAGTCCGAAGGTTCAGAAGCCAAGAAAGAGGAGAAGTGAGCGATGGACCGCACCTGGTACACGCGACTCGGCATCATCATCGCCGTCACCCTGGGCACCCTGTGGATGTTGGTGCCTACGTATTATTCGTTCTTCCGCCTCGAGCGGGCTGACCGGAACAACATCGCGAAGCTGCAGGAAGTGCTGCCGCCCTGGGCACCGCCCGCGAAGTACCGGCTCTCGCTCGGCCTCGACCTGCAGGGTGGCATTCACCTGGTGATGCACGTCGACATGAAGACGGCGCTCACCAAACGCGCCGAGCGCCGCGCCTCGCAGATGGTCTCGTACGTCACCAGCAAGAAGCTGGGCGAGATCGAGATGCCCACCGTCGACCCCGAGAACAACCGGGTCACCGTGATGGTGAAGGATCCCGCGACCGCCGAGGCCATTCAGAACGGCCTGCTCGACATGTTCAAGGACTTCACCTTGAAGGGCCGCGACGGCGCGAAGATCGAGCTCGCGCTCGACGAGAGCTCGCTCGAAGGCATGAGCACCGAAGCCCTCGACATGGCGCTGCTGCGCATCCGCGAGCGCATCGACAAGTGGGGCGTCAGCGAAGTGCAGATCGCCAAGCTCGGCACCGATCAGATCCAGATCTCGTTGCCCGGTCAGTCTGACCCGGAGCAGGTCAAGCAGCTCATCGGCACCACCGCGCAGCTGGAGTTCCGCCTGGTGGCCACCGACTCGTCGATCTTCCAGAAGATCTACACCGAGACGCCGCCGGCCGACCCCACGCTCATCCGCCTGGTCGATCAGGGCACCTCGCCCGACAGCCCCGGTGGCCCGTTCATCGAGAGCGAGAACCGCGCCGAGCTCGTCGCCTACATGGCCAACAAGGTGCCCGCGCCGCAGAAGGTGCTCACGCACTGCGTGCCGGAGCCGGGCCCCAAGCGGAAGTGCCTCAAGTACCAGACCTACCTGATGGACTCGCAGAACGTGCCGGGTGACCTGCTGAAGACCGCGTGGTTCCCGGGCTCGCCCAACACCCAGGGTCAGTACTACGTCGCGTTCGAGATGCAGCCCGATGGCGCCAAGCAGATGGGCGAGCTGACCGGCAAGAACGTCAACCGCAAGATGGGCATCATCCTCGACGACAACGTGATGTCGGCTCCGAACATCCAGTCGGAGATCAGTGACAGCGGCACCATCACCTTCGGCCGCATGGGCCCGGAGGCGAAGGACTACGGCAAGCTGTTGGCCACCACGCTGCAGTCAGGCGCGCTGCCTGCGCCGGTCACCATCGGCGAGATTCGCCAGGTGGGCGCTTCGTTGGGCGACGAGCTCATCAAGAAGGGCACCCTGGCGGCGCTGCTCGGCCTCGCGCTCGTGGTGCTGTTCATGGCCATCTACTACCGGGTCTCCGGGCTGGTGGCCGACGTGGCCCTCATCCTCAACGGTGGCCTCATCCTCGCGGGGCTGGCGGCGTTCGGCGCCACCTTGACCCTGCCTGGCATCGCCGGCTTCGTGCTCACCCTGGGCATCGCCGTCGACGCGAACGTGCTCATCAACGAGCGCGTGCGCGAAGAGCTGGCGGCGGGCAAGACCGCGCGGGCTGCAGTCGACGCGGGCTACGACCGCGCCTTCTGGACCATCTTCGACGCGCACGTCACCACGCTGATCGCAGGCCTCGTGCTCCTCGTCACCGGTACGGGCCCCGTTCGCGGCTTCGCCACCTCGCTCATCATCGGCATCATCGCTTCGCTCTTCACGAGCATCGTGGTGACGCGGCTCATCACCACCTACATCGTGCACGGTCGCAATTCGTCGACCGTGTCGGTCTGAATCGAGATCGCCATGCAAATCATCAAGGGCAAGACGAACTTCGACTTCATCGGTAAGCGGAAGATCGCGCTG
>JANODF010000825.1:0-1647 GCA_031412555.1 Archangium sp.
GCTCTGCGCGAGCGCAGACTGGAGGGTCTGTGCCAGAAAGGCTGCGCCGTTGTAACAGGGGGTGACTAGCGTCACGGTGACAGGTCGGGGGCCCTGGAGGTCGTCGGCCATCTGTTGGATTGTAGCTGTTCCTCCAGCGCCCTGCCCGGCGTACGCGCCGCGAATGCTCTAGACTGGAGCGCAGGCTGACGAAGGAAGCACTGCGATTTGATGCGTGTCCTATACCTGACCCTGAACCCCAACAGAGCCAGCACCACGGTTCCGACCGAGGGCTGGTTCCGCCTGCTGCGCACCAGGGGACTGGACCCCGTCCTGGTCTCGAGCCAAAGGGGCGCTTTTCAGCAATGGGCGCGCGAACAAGGTGTTCCGTCGTACGACCTGCCTTTGCCGTTTCCCAGCATTCGGAACCCGCTGCCGTTTGCGAGATCGCTGGCGGCCCTGCGCGGTATCGCCAGGCGTCACGACATCGAGTTGATCCACAGCAACGAGCACGATGTCTATCCGATTGCGCAGTATGCGGCACGGCTCCTTGGGATTCCGAAGGTCGCCAGTGTTCATTTCACCATGGATCGCGGCTTCTGCGAGTGGGCATTCGGCGGTCGACGAACGCCGGATCGACTGTTCTTCGTCAGCGCGAGCAGCCTGGACGTGTGCCGTCCGGCGCTCGAAGGCAGCGTGCCGGAGCGCCGCCGGCACGTGCTGAGAAACGGACTGGACCTGGACGTGTTCCGACCCGACCCGGCCCGCCGTGCAGACGCTCGCGCGTCGTACGGTGTCGGCGACACATTCACCATTGGCGTCGCGTGTGCACTCCGACCCCGCAAGCAGCTCGAGCACTTCTTCCGAGCCGCGGCTGGGCTGGATTTGCCCGTCCGCGTCATTGTGGCCGGTGGGCCGGTGGCGGGTGACGAGGCGTATGCCGGCCAACTGCTCGCCGACGGTCGTGCGCTGCTCGGCGACCGCCTGCAGGTGCTCGGGCATCTGGAGGAGTTGAGAGGTTTCTACGGCGCGCTCGACCTCTTCGTGAACACGAGCCAGGAAGAAGCTTGCAGCATCAGCGTGATCGAGTCGCTGGCGTGCGGGTGTCCCGTCGTCGGCTACGCGAGCCGCAGCGTAAACGAGCAGATCTTGCCCGCCGGCGGCGAGATCGTACCGCAAGACGACGTTCAGGCCCTCACCATTGCTCTGCAGCGCTGGTTGTCCGATCCGGGTCGGCTGCGTAAGGCACGCCAGGGCGCACGCCGACAGGCGACCGCGCTCTTCGACATTCGCACGTTGTCCGACGAGCTGTTCGCGCAGTACACCGAGGTCATGACTGAGCACGGCGCGCAGACGCTGGCGCGGTGAGTCCAACGGTCATGGGTCAGCTTTCCCCCGGACTGGTCAGCATCCTGCTACCCACGTACAACCGTGCTTCCTTTCTGGCCGACGCCTTCGCGTCGATCGCCTCGCAGCACCACCGCAACTGGGAGATGATCGTCGTCGACGACGGCAGCACCGACGACACGCCGGCCGTGCTGGAACGCCTCGCGGCTGCGTGCCCTGGCCCCGTGCGCGTGGTCCGTCAGGCAAACGCCGGTGCGTATGCCGCGAGGAATACAGCTTTGGATCATGCCACGGGTGATGCGGTTGCGTTCTTCGACAGCG
>JANODF010000826.1:0-5051 GCA_031412555.1 Archangium sp.
GGTGGGCCGATGAAGCAGCTGACGGATCTCATCGCGTTCAACGAGGCGAACGCGTGGCGGGAGATGGGCTTCTTCGGCCAGCAGCACTTTCTGGCGGCGGCGAAGAAGGGCCCGCTCTCGAGCCCGGCGTACAAGAAGGCGTTGGCCGTGTGCGCGCAGGCGAGGACTTCACTGCACGCGCTGCTGGAGAAGCACAAACTCGAGGCGCTGGTCGCGCCGACCGATGCACCGGCGTGGCACACCGACTTCGCGCTGGGTGATCACTTCACCATGTCGTTCTCGACGCCGGCGGCGGTGGCCGGGTGTCCGCATCTGACCGTGCCGATGGGCTTCGTGGGTGAGCTGCCGGTCGGTCTGAGCTTCGTGGGTGCAGCGTGGAATGACGGGCGAGTGCTTGCGCTGGGCCACGCCTACGAAGAAGCAACGCACGCGCGCAAACCGCCGCGCTACTTCACCCACTGAGCTCCCTCGCCCTGCGAAGCGGGGAAGAGAGGGTCGGGGTGAGGGGCCGTCGAAGCCCGGACTCTAGTCGACGAGCTTGATCAGCTCCGCCACGCGAGCCTGACTGAGCCCCAGCCGCGAGTGCCAGAGCTTGAAGTACCGCTCCAGCTCGACGCTGCGAGGGTGTGAACCCCGGTGGTGCAGCGCGAAGTCCTTCCAGTTCTGCACCTTGTCCGCGCGGAGCATGTCGTTGACCTCTTCGAGAGGACTCAACGGAATCTCTTCCTTGCCCGCGATGAGGCAAGGCGAAAGCGTGGCATTGGCGATGTTGCGGTACTCGAGTGCGAGCACCAGCACGGCCGGATCATCCGTGAGCGTCGCCACGCCGTCCTCATAGCTGCGGCGCAGATCTTCATCGGCCTGCAGCAGCGGGTGAAGGCAGTACGCCCGCCGCGCGCGCTCCGACCCGCCGACGGCCTCGAGCACGGTGAGGCCCTCGTCGATGTGTTGCATCAACGGCACCTCGCTGCGCTTCGCGCGCCTGGTCCCGTAGAACCGGGCGACCGCCTGATACTCACGCCACGTCTTCATGGGCCGCAGCGTGCCAGAATCCATGCGATCGCATTGCTGCCAGCCGATTAGTACCGTCAAATCGGAATTCAGCGACGGATTCAATGCAAACGGCTGAAAATAGAAAATCAAGCCTATCGCCTTGATTATGGCTGCTTTGAGCTTCTAGATCACCGCCATGCCCTCGAAATCCAGCCTATCGCCGGGATCTCCCGAGTGGGCCCGTGAACTCGGCGCCGGGGTTCGCCAGAAGAGGAAGCTGCTCGGCCTCACCCAGGCCCAGCTCGCAGACCTCGCGCAGTGCGGGCCCGACTTTCTCTACGACCTCGAGCGCGGCAAACCCAGCATCCGTCTCGACAAGCTGATGCCGGTGCTCGAGGTGCTCGGACTCCGGCTCACGCTCGAGGCGAGAAATCCGGCGGCGATCGACGTGGAGGCGAAGTGACCGACGCCCGCAGCGTGGAGACGCTCGACGTGTTCCGCAACACGGTGCGCGTGGGTGAGCTCCGTCGCACGACAGAAGGAGGCGCGGTGTTCGAGTACGCGGCCGACTTCTATGAGGCCCACAAGACGTTGCCCGGTGGCATCGCGGTTCATCTGCCCTATGCCCAACGAACGATCGCCGCGCGAGAAGGTAACCTTCACCCGTACTTCGCAGGCCTGATCCCCGAGGGGCTTCGGCTTCGCGCGTTGGTGACGCGCGCCAAGACCTCTGAAGATGATCACTTCACGTTGCTCGTCGCCGCGGGTGCGGACTGCGTGGGTGATCTGTTCCCGGTGCTGCCGGGCTCGAAGGTTCCGCCGCTCGAACATCGGCCCGAAGCGCCGGCGGCGCTCGATCGCATCTCGTTCGCTGATCAACTGAAGAAGAGCCTCGCGTCAGAGCTCGAGCCGGCGGTTGCCGGAGTGCAGGAGAAGCTCTCGCCTTCGACGATTTCCTTCCCCTTCGCGAGCGCCGGCAAGCGGTGGATCCTCAAGCTCAATCCGCCCGAGCGTGAGCTGCTGGTAGAGAACGAGCACTTCTTCATGACCATGGCGCGCGCCTGCGGCCTCGACGCAGCACCCACGCGACTGGTGCACGATCGCGACGGTGCAGCGGGCCTGCTGGTGGAGCGTTTCGATCGCCAACGTGATGGCCGCCGCTGGCGGGGCGTGCACCAGGAGGATGCCTGCCAGCTCCTCAACACCTTTCCGGCGGATAAATACCGGCTGGGCATCTCCAACATCGCGCGCGGCTTTGGCAGCTGGTGCGATTCGCCGGTGGTCGAGTGCGCGCGGCTGATCGAGCTCGTCGCGTTCAGCTACCTCATCGGCAACGGCGACCTTCACGGCAAGAACATCAGCCTGAGCAGCCAGCGGGGCTCACTGCAGCTGAGCCCGGCGTACGACCTGCTCTCCACGCGGCCGTACAAGGACTTGAAGCTCGCGTTGAAGTTCGAAGGCCGCGACGACAACCTCACGCGCGTCGACTTCGTGGAGTTCGGGCGGCGTTTCGGGGTGGCCGCGCGCGCCGTCGAGAAGCGGCTCGCTCACCTCACGAGTCGTGCAGCGCCGTTCATCCCCCGGCTCAAGGAGATCGGCTACGAGGACCGCCTCACGAAGCAACTCGAGGAGCTGATGAAGAAGCGCCTCTCCGACCTTTGATCGCGGGTCAGAGCTTCTGTAACAGCACCACTCGCGCATCTTCGCCCGAGGCGAGCGGCCTGCTCGAGAACAGCACTGATGCAGACGGCGCCCTCACCCCGACCCTCTCCCAAAGGGAGAGGGAGGCTTGTTCTGAACTCGGATTGGCGTAGAAGCGAAACGCCTTCGAGTGCAGCACTGAGGGAAGCCGGTGAAAATCCGGCGCGGTCGCGCCACTGTAACCGGGAGACCGGAAGCCAGAGACCTGCTCGTCGGTGCGGAGTGAAAACCCCGCAAGTCCTCTCTCTTCGCGAAAAGAGAGACGAGGGCCAGACGTGCTCACGTCCGTGGTGTGTCTCATCGCGTTGGCAACGCCCCCCGTGGACGGCGGTGTACTCGCGCTCCCACCGGTCGATGTCGCGCTGCCACCGGTGGTGAACGAGCCGCTGCCCACCTCGCCCGTCGTCAGAGACCCCTCGGCCACCCTCACCATCCGCGACGCGACGAACGCGCGCGCCGAAGCCAAAGACGCCTCGGAGCTGCTCACCACCACCCCCGGCGCCGTGGTGCAGGACTCGGGCGGCGCAGGTCAACGCAAGACGCTCTCGTTGCGAGGCGCGGCGCCCAACGCGGTGCTGGTGCTGCTCGACGGCGTGCCGCTGGCAGGCCCCGGCGCCGCGATGGATCTCTCCCGCATTCCGACCTCGGCGCTCGAGCGCATCGAAGTGCTGCGCGGTGGCGGCTCGGCCCGCTACGGCCCCGGCGCGATGGGCGGCGTGGTGAACCTGGTCACCCGCTCCCCCGACGGCAGCACCCGGCTCTTCGCCGACGTGACCCAGGGCAGCTTCGTCACCACGCAACTCTCTGCCGGTGGCGCCACGAGTCTGCTCGGCGGTGATGGCCTCGTGCTGCTTCACGGCCTGCGCAGCGAAGGCACGTACGCGTTCAGCTACGACGAGCTGCCTTCGTTGCCCGGCAATCCGCTGACCACGCTGACCCGAACGAACAACGGCGCACTGCAGGGCGGCGGGTTGCTCCGGTTTCGCCGGCGCATCGGCGCGACGCAGGTCGATCTCCTCGGAGAAGGCAGCGTGGAATCACGTGGGCTCGCGGGTCCGGTGCAGAACCCTTCCGACTCCGCGCGTCAGCTCACCGGCCGCGGCACGTTCTCGGCGCGCACCACCACCACCTTCGAAGCGGGCGGCTCGTTGTCCACCCTCGGCTGGGGCCGGCTCGATGACACCACGCTCAACGGCACCTTCTTCGGCGCGGGCACGTATCACCAGCGCGAGACCTCCCTCGGCGCCGAGGCGGTGTACTCGCGGCTCTTCGCGGGCCGGCACGGCGTCACCGCGTTGATCTCAGGCGGCGGCGATTGGCTCACTGCGGCCAACGGCGTCAATCCTTCCTGGGGCCGCTTCGCCGCGATGCTGGGCGATGAAGAGTTGTTCTTCGACGGCGCGCTTTCCTTCAATGCCAGCGCGCGCGTCGACGTGGCCGGCCGCTTCGTCGTCTTCTCCCCCAAGGTGGGCGTGGTGGCCGAGCTGCCGAAGGGCTTTTCGGTGCGCGCGAACGCAGGCCAGGCCAGCCGCCCGCCCGCGTTCACCGAGCTCTACGTGATGCAGGGCACGATGTTGCCCAACCCCGACCTGCGCCCCGAACGTGCGCTCACCTTCGACGTCGGCGCAGCGTGGAAACACGAGCGGGGCCACGTGTCGGCCACCGGCTTCCTCTCGTTGTACGAAGATCTGATCAGCTACGAGTACTACCCACCCAACCTCGCCCGCCCGTACAACTTCCAGGCGGCGCGGGTGGCGGGGCTCGAGCTCGAAGCGGCGGCGACTCCGTGGCGCTGGTTGGAGCTGACCGCCAGCTACACCTTCCTCGACACGCAGAATCAGAAAGACGACCCGCGCTACTACTTGAAGGCGTTGCCGTTCCGCCCTGCGCACCGGGTGCACGCGCGTGTCTCGGGAGGTCCCGACTGGCTCAAGGGCCGCGCCGAGGTGCTCTTTCAGACCGCGCAGTTCACCAACCGCACCGAGACGCTCTCGTTGCCCGCGCGCGCGTTCGTGAACGTGGGGCTCACCGCCCGCCCGTGGAAAGACCCGCTGGTGACGGTGAGCGTCGAGCTGAAGAACCTGCTCGACGTGCAGACGCAGGACCTCGACGGTTACCCGCTGCCTCCACGCGCGGTGTTCGTGACCGTCGGCGTGTCACCATCAGCAGCGCCAACGAAGGTGCGCCCACGCTCACGCTGGTGCCGCCCGGTTTTGATCCCGCGAAGCCCGTGACCGTTCAGACGCACTACCACGGTGACGCGACCTCCATCGCCGCTGCGGCCGGCCCGCATACCGGCAACATCAAGGAGCAGCTGATCAGAGATCCGCAGCGCGTCTGGGTGTTGCCGGAAGCGA
>JANODF010000827.1:0-4343 GCA_031412555.1 Archangium sp.
TGGGCCTGATCCGCTTTCGTGGACGGTGTTGATGTGTCGTCTCACTCCGTCGTCGTAGTCGTTGTCAGTGTAGTCGTGAGGCGTCCTTTCGGTTGTGGTTGTTGTCGTGACGTCCGCCGGAGCGAGCGCAGCGAGCGAAGGCGCCCTGCAGAAGGGCAACCATGGTCACGCCGCCCGCCGCGTCGTCTCGGCGGCGCGCTCGAACTCGGCCGGCGACGCGTAGTCGAGCGACGAGTGCATGCGGTGCGTGTTGTAGAAGCTCTCGATGAAGTCGAAGAGCTTCTCCCTGGCGTCGGGAATGCTCTCGAAGTGCTCGCCGAGCTCGCTCTTGAGCGTGCTGTTCCAGCTCTCCATCGCGGCGTTGTCGAGACAGTTGCCCCGACGGCTCATGCTGCAGGTGATCCCACGCGCCTCGAGTTCGTCTTGGTAGTCCTCGCTCGCATAGGTCGAGCCGCGGTCCGAGTGGTGGAGCAGGCCCTTCGCCGGGCACCGCCTACGAATGGCCAGGTTCAGCGCTTTGAGCGTGAGGTGCCGATCGTTGACGGGACTGATCGCCCAGCCCACGACGAAGCGCGAGAACAGGTCGAGGATCACCGCGAGGTAGATCTTCCCCGTCGGGGTGAGCAGCTCGGTGGTGTCGCCCACCCATCGTTGATTTGGCGCGTCTGCCTTGAAGTCCCGCGCGAGCAGGTTCTCGGCGACCGGCAGCTTGTGGGCGCTGTCCGTCGTGTTCTTGTAGCGACGCCGCGGCCGACCGATCAGTCCTTCTTGCTGCATCAGTCTGCAGACGCGCTTGCGGCTGATTCGGATGCCCTTCCTCCTCAGCCCGCGGTGAACGCGAGGGCTCCCGTACACGTTGCGGCCCCGCTCGTGGACCTCTCGGATCTGCACCTTGAGCCGTTGATCTTCGACCGCATGCGCGCTCGCAGGGCGCTTCTTCCACGCGTAGTAGCCCGACGGCGAAACCCCGAGCGCGAAGCAGAGATCGACCACTCGAAACTCACCGGCCTTCTCCGCGATGAACGCGAACTTCACGCGTTCTCCTTCGCGAAGAAGGCCGCCGCTTTTTTTAGGATTTCACGCTCGATCCGCAGCTGGCGGTTCTCCTTCCGCAACTGAGCGAGTTCTTCCTTCTCCTCGGTCGTCAGCGCACCAGGCGGCCCCGCTCCCCGGTCCACCTCCGCCTGCTTGACCCACTTGCCGAGTGCCGAGGGCACGAGGTCGAGATCGCGCGCCACCTCGGCAACGCTCTTCTTCTCCTTGAGCACCATGTCGATCGCGCCGGCCTTGAACTCAGCCGTGAAACTCCGTCGCTGCCGCTTCTTCTTTTGTCCTGCAGTTTCCATGCTGGGCACCAATCATGCTTCGAAAAGTGTCCACGAAAACGGGGCAAGCCCAAAGTGGCGCGCTTTCCTGCGTAGCGGCGCCCCTTCTTCGCGGCCAATTCATGCGGCCGTGAGTTCAGAGCGGCAGTGACACGTTGCGAAGCGTGAGCCGCTTCAACGCGCGCTTGAGCGTCGCGACGTGAGCCACTTCGAGGGGCAGCACCGAGGTGATCAACACCTCGTCGAAGGTGTCGGGGGGGATCGACCGGAGCATCGCGTCGAGCCCCATCACCCCGGAGAACGCCTCCAGCTCCACCATCAGCGAGCGGAACCGATCTTCCCGTTTGACGCGCACCTTCATGCTGGAGGCGTGAAAAACCAGGCTCGCCGGGGCCCGCTCGGCATGCCGCACCCGCGACAACATCGCCTCCAGCGGCACGCCCCTGAACGAGCCGAGAAACTCGAGCGACTTGATGCGCTCGAGAATGGGCATGCGCCACACCCAGTCGGCGTCGGCGAAGTTCGGGGTCTGGCAATGCAGCGTGAGCCGGCTCAACGAAGGCAACGAACGCGCATGGCCAATCAGCTCGACCTCGGCCGCGGGCCAGTTCGAGAGATCCGGCGGGCCCTGGAGCGAGACCGACTCCACACCCAGCGGGTGATCGGCGCCGAAGAGCACCGGCACCGCCTCCAACGGAGCGAGCGCCACGTCTTTGAGCGAGCGAAAGTGTGGTGACGCCAGCTCCACCGGCGGCGTGCCGGCGAAGAGCACCTCCAGCCTGCGCAAGGTGGCCCAGTCAGGCGCGTCGACCAGATCGCCGTGCAACACCACGGATGCCTCGGTGAGAAAGCCGCGCTCCCAACGCTGAGTGGCCTCGGGCATCACCGCCGAGTGCAGCCGCCGGAGAAACTGCGTGCGGTGCCGCTCGAGCAACTTCTGCATGCGGCGCTCGCTGCGTTGTGAACGCGGCGTCTGCAGCTGCAACGAGATGAACTCCCCGCGCGGGTCGCCCTGTTCCTGCAGCGCGTCCGCCAACACCAGCCTGGGGCCGTCGTCAGCCGGAGCGGCGAAGACCGCGCGGTAGAGCGCCTCGATGTCGCTTCCGTCCATGGGGGATCAGTGGGAGCCCGAATAACTCGGATCGATCTTGAGCACTTCGGCCTTGAGCGCCGGATCGTCGGCGACGTTCTGACCGAGCAGCACCCATTCGAGCTTCACCGTGCGCGCGTTGGGGCCGACCTGCTTGGCGATGCTCGCCTTCACTTCTTTCTGGCGCTTCTTCAAGTCAGCCAGCGTCTTCTTGAGATCGCCCATCGCGCTCTTGTCTTTCACCGAGGCCAGCCGCGTCTCCAGCGTCGTCACCTGGGTGCCGAGGAAGTCGAGCTGCTGCTGATCACGATCCGCGATGCTCAGGTCGATGAAGGGGCCCTTCGTGCTGCCCAGCACCAGGTCCACCTTCGCGAGCGCCTGGCCCTTCTGCGCCGAAGCGAAGAGCAGGGCCGAGGTCTCGTCCATGCGCTGCGCGGGCTGGGTGCCGCGGAACTCACCGGACTGGATGACGAAGTCGACTTCGTTCTTGAGCTCGGTGGAGAGCTGCATGCCGTCGGCGTAGGTGGTCGCCGCCAGCACGATGGTGACGTCACGCGGGCCCAGGTTCTTGAGCGCCGCGCGCGCCGCTTCGAGGGTGCCGATCGAGGTGACGTTCTTGTCGGGCGCGACCGGACCCACCGCGGTCAGCCCCACGATTCCGACCTTCACCCCACCCGCAGTGATCACCACGCCCGCGTCGAACACGGGTTTGCCGTCGCGCTGCAGGTTGGCCGAGAGCATCTTCACCTTCGAGGTCTTCGCCAGCTCGAGCAGGAACGGCAGGCCCGCGGAGAGATCCCGCTGCCCCACCGCCATCACCCGGGTGCCCAGCCGCTCCATCACGCTCAAGATGAACTTCGCGCGCGCCTTCTCCGGCTCGGTCGCCACGCCTGCGTTCGCGAACAGGGCATTCCCCGAGTCGAGCACCAGCACGTTTGCCGGGGCCAACTTGTCCAACACCGTCTTGCGCCTGGCCAGACCGCCAGTGGGATTGGCGCGTCAACCACAGGGGGCGACTTCGCCCCCGTTGTCTCCCTGGAAAATGAGCGTGAGCTGTTTGCCCCCGGCGAACGAAGGCAAAGCGAGCATCGCCAGCAGGAGCGTCAGCGCCTTCATTTCTTCTTCCGCAGCTCAGCGAGGCGGGTCTTCGCCGTCTTGGCCGCGTCGCTCTTGGGGTGGCTCTTCACCAGCTCCTCGAGGGCCAGGCGCGCTTCGTCGGTCATCTTGAGCTGCTTGAAGCAGTCCGAGCTGCGCAGGTACGAGACCGGCGCCGATTTCGTCTTGGCGTAGTCCTGGATCACCTTGCCGAACTCGTAGAGCGCCTCGCGGCACTTCTGCTCGCCGAAGAACAGCTCACCCAGCGCGAAGTGCGCCTCGCCGATGTTCTCGTCGCGGGGGAACTTCTTGAGGAACTCCGTGTAGAGCTTGCGCGCGAGATCCTGATCGCCGGCCTTGGCCTTCTCTTCGGCCAGCTTGAGGAACTCTTTGGGATCGTCGGGGCGCTTGAGCTCTTCTTTCTTCGGCTCAGCGGGCGTGGCGGTCGCGCTGGGCGCAGGTTGGGCGGCGAGCTTGCTCTCCAGGTCCTGAATCTTCACTTGCTGCGACTCGATCTGCCCGCGCAGCACGGCCATGTCCTGCAAGGCGGTGTCGACCTTCACGCCCATGTTCGCGCCGGTGGTGCGGGTGGCGCGATCGAGCTGATCGAGCGCCGCCTGCAGCTGGGCGCTCGCTTCGTCGAGCTTGCCGCGCGTCTCCGACAGCTCGGCCTTCAGCTTGGTGTTGTCGGAAGCCAGACCATCGAGGCGGTTCTCGACGATCCGTCCGCGATCAGCAGGGAAGAAACAGCCGGTGATGAAGACGGCAGACAGGGCCGCAACGAGCAGACGCATTGCGGCGCACCATACAACTTCAAGAAATCTTGTGGGGTG
>JANODF010000828.1:0-4498 GCA_031412555.1 Archangium sp.
CGAGATGGCGAATCACGCCACGCGCGTGCGCCGTCACATCGACCGCATCGGCGTGGAGAAGGTGGAAGACTTCATCGACCTCGCGCTGTCACTCGAGAACCTGATCGATCAGTACGCGCCGCACATCAAGCGCAACCCCGACCCCAAAGTGGCCGAGGCGCAGCAAAACACCCGGGCCGAGGGCATTCGCGTCGACAAGGACTACATGCGGCCGTACATGAACCCGAAAGAGTTCGTGACCTCGCAGCAGAAGAAGGTCGACGCCGAGAAGGTGCAGCAGAAGAAGTTCCCCGAGCGGCCGCAGCGTGACGTGCTGGCCTTCTTGCTGGAGCACGCACCGCTGGAAGACTGGGAACACGAGATCCTCAACATCGTGCGCGAAGAGGCCTACTACTTCGCGCCCCAGGCACAGACGAAGATCATGAACGAAGGGTGGGCCAGCTACTGGCACTCCACGATCATGACCACGCGTGCGCTCAAGGATCACGAGATCATCGACTACGCGGATCACCACTCGGGAACGATGGCCACGCAGCAGGGCAAGCTGAACCCCTACAAGCTGGGCATCGAGCTGTTCCGCGACATCGAAGATCGCTGGAACAAGGGCCGCTTCGGCAAGGAGTGGGAAGAGTGTGACGACCTGCGCGTGCGCCGCAGCTGGGACAAGAACCTCGGTGGCGGGCGCGAGAAGATCTTCGAAGTGCGCAAGCACTACAACGACATCACCTTCATCGACGCCTTCCTCACGCCCGAGTTCGCCATCGAGCAGAAGCTCTTCGTCTTCAACTTCAACGACAAGAAGAACACCTGGGAGATCGCCACCCGCGAGTTCAAGAAGGTGAAGAACAAGCTGCTCCAGTCGCTGACCAACTTCGGCCAGCCGGTGATCGACGTCATCGACGCCAACCACGACAACAAGGGCGAGCTGGTGCTCTCGCACAAACACGACGGCGCCGATCTCGACCCCGGCTACGCCAACCAGACGCTGAAAAATCTGCAGCAGCTCTGGAAACGCCCGGTGGGCATCGTGACCAAAGCCGAAGGCAAGGGCTTGATGATGCGGCACGACGGGCAGCAGTTCACCGAGAAGAAGCTCGATCTCTGAGCGGCGAACGCAAAAGGTGCCCATTACTGTTTTTGGGTGCCTGAACCCCGTCTCGAGAGCGCCACCATCACCGCGTGTTCGATGGAGATCCCCCTGGAGGATTTCTGCCATCTCCCCCAGGAGCTGGGGTGCTCGCTGCACCGCACCGCCGACACCCTGACCCTCGCGTCAGATCAGCCGGGCTGCGCCATGCATTTTCGCCTCGAAGGCCTGCAAGCACGCCTCGATGCGGTGGAAGTCACCAATGATCCTGAGGGCCGTTTCTTGCGCGACGTGGTGGGGCTGGTGCTCCAGCTCTACTCGGGCGACCTCGAAGCCGAGCTGACCTGGTCTCCCAAAGGCGCGATGGCCGATCGGGTTCAGGTGCGTGCAGGTGAGACCTCGCACCCGCTGCTGTTTCAGCCCGAAGGGCAGAGCCCCGACGAGACGCCTTTTCCCCCGGTCGATCTCACCCTGCCCCTGGTCGAGCAATGGCTCGCCGACGCACACCGCGCGTGGGGGGAGTACCAGCGCCTCAAAACCCGGCCGGAAGCCTGACCTGAGCCGCCCGCTGGCCTAAGGTCTCGCACCATGTTCGTCGTTGCCATCGCAGCACTCCTGCTCACCGCGCAGGATTCATCGACGCTGGTGAAGAACCGTCGCCTCGACAAGAACCAGACCGTCGCACGCGCGCTCTACGACGCCGGCCTCGATGAAGGCACCGTCACGGCGCTGCACGGCGCGTTGTCGGCCGCCGAGTTCAACTTCAAGAAGGCGCGGCCCGGCGACCAACTGCGCTTCGTCTTCCGCCACGGCCAGCTCGACGTGCTCGACTACCGGCGCAGCCTGCTCACCGAGTGGCAGGTGCGGCGCGATGGCGATCGCTACGTGGCCCGCAAGCGGGAGATCGAACGTGAACAGCGCATCGAGCTGGTCGACCTCACCGTCGAATCGAACGTGTGGGACGCCGCGATCTCCGCGGGTGAACGCCCCGACATCGCGGTGACGTTGTCCGACGTCTTCGCGTGGGACGTCGATTTCTACCGCGACGTGCAGAAGGGCGATCGCATGCGCGCGGTGGTGGAGAAGGTCATCCACAAGGGCCGCACCCTCGAGTACGGCCGCGTGCTGGCCGCCGAGTACATGGGCCGCTCGGTCGGCACCAAGAAGTCGTTCCGCTACAAGATGCCCGATGGCACCGAGACCTTCTTCACCGAAGACGGGCTGTCGGCGCGGAAGACCTTCCTCAAGTCACCGCTCAAGTACGCCACCGTCACCTCGGGTTTCGGCAGCCGCTTTCACCCGGTGCTCAACTACGTGGGCAACCACAACGGCGTCGATTACCACGCGCCTTCTGGCACGCCGGTGTGGGCGGTCTCCGATGGCACCGTGGTGCGCGCGGGTTGGAACGACGGCGGCGGCAACGTGGTCTGCATCAAGCACGTGATGAGCTTCGAGACTTGTTACATGCACCTCTCGAAGATCCTGGTGAAGGTCGGCCAGCGCATTCAGCAGAAGACCGTGCTGGCTGAGTCGGGCAACACCGGCAAGCTCACCACCGGGCCGCACCTGCACTTCGGGCTCAAGCGGGGCGGCGGTTGGGTCAACCCCCTCAGTCAGAACTTCCCGCGCGCAGAGCCGCTCCCCAGTCAATTGATGGAAGACTTCAAGCAGCAGATCGCTGACGCCGCCGCACGTCTCGCCGCGAGCCGCGTGGTGTCGAACGGCAACTGAACCGCACGCTCAAACCCGAGCGGCGATCTTCTCCGACTCGTCCCACAGTCGCTTCGCCAACGCGGCGTCGTCACCGTCAGCCCGCGAGTCGGCCTCGTTGCAGTCAGCGAAGTACTTCCCCGACACGCCAGCCAGCGAGGGGTGGGTCGCCACGTAGACCTCGGTGGCCGCGCCCTGCGGCACGCTCTTGAGCACCAGCGGCCCGAAGACGCCGAAGAGGAAGCCCGCCACCGGGTTCATGTGCCGGCCGAGGTTGGTGCGAATGACGCCCGGGTGCACGGCGTTGGCCGTCTTCTTCGTGCCTGTGAACCGCCGCGCGAGCTCTTTGGCGAAGAGCAGGTTGGCCAGCTTCGACTGACCGTAGTTCTTCCAGTCGCCATACCCCTTGCTGCCGTCGAGGTTGTCGAACTGAATGCCCTCTTTCGGCGCCATGGTGTGCGCCGAGCTGCTGAGCATCACCACGCGCCCCTCGTCGGTGAGCTGCTCGAGCAAGCCGGTCACCAGAATGAAGTGGCCGATGTGGTTGGTGAAGAACTGCAGCTCGAGGCCATGCGCAGTCTCGAGTTTCGGGAGCGCCATGATGCCGGCGTTCGCGATGAGGCCGTCGAGGCGCAGCCCCAGGCGCTTCACCTCGGCCACGCAGGCGCGCACACTGGCGGGGTCAGACAGCTCGCACGCCAGCGGCACGGTCTCGCCCTTCACGCCGTCGCAGGCCACCTTCGCCTTCTCGACGCTTCGCGCGGTGCCCACCACCTTCGCGCCGCGCAGCGAGAGCACCCGCAGCGCCTCCTGACCGAGGCCCGAATTGCAGCCGGTGACGAGGTAGGTCTTGCCCGAAAGCGAGAGGCCTTCGGTCACCTGCTCGGCCGTCGAGCCGTAGCCGTACCCGCTCGGACCTTTTCCCTTGAACAACTCATACACGGACATGGTTTCTCTCCCCGGGGTGACGCGAAAGAGTGCTTGTAGCGCGTCTGGTAACGCCACCGCACCCACCTTGAAGTAGCGATTCTGAATCGAGCGCTCCTGAACTAGAGCGTGGGCATGTCCATCGATGCCCGCACTGGATCTTCTCCCGAAGCCCTGCGCCGCGCTTTCGTCGAGCACGTCGAGTTCACCCGCGGGAAGAACTTCGACTCCGCCAGCCAGTGGGATCGCTACACCGCGCTCGCGCTGACCGTTCGCGATCGCCTGGCCAAGAGCTGGGTGAAGACGGCGCGCCGCTACTACCAGCGCGACGCCAAACGCGCGTACTACCTCTCGGCCGAGTACCTGCTCGGCCGCGCGCTGGGGAACAACCTCATCAACATGAACCTGTGGGAGCCGACGCGCGATGCGCTGCGGCACCTCGGGGTCGACCTGACCAACCTGCTCGAGATGGAGCCCGACGCGGGCCTGGGCAACGGCGGTCTGGGCCGGCTGGCGGCCTGTTTCCTCGACTCGTTGGCCACGCTCGACATGCCGGCGGTGGGTTACGGCATCCGCTACGAGTTCGGCATCTTCAGCCAGGAGATCGTGCGCGGGTACCAGGTGGAGCGCGCCGACGAGTGGCTCAAGTTCGGCAACCCCTGGGAGATGGTGCGCCCCGATCGCATCGTGCCCGTTCGGTTCTACGGGCACGTGGAGCAGACGCAGCTGCCCGACGGCCGCATGGCCTCGCAGTGGGTCGGCGGCAAGACGGTC
>JANODF010000829.1:0-2307 GCA_031412555.1 Archangium sp.
CCTCACCCCAACCCTCTCCCCAGAGGGGAGAGGGAGATCAGGTGCAGTTGTTGTTGGTGCAGGAGCAACTCGCGCCGGTGCTGCAGGTCAACGAGCACGACTCGCACTTCACCGTGCACGACGAGCCATCCTGGCAAGTCACCTTGCCGCGCTGACCGAGCACCAGGTTGCAGCTCGCGCCGCTCTTGCACGTCACCGTCGCGTCGTGGCCGGCTTCGAGTTGGCAGCTGACGCCATCGACGCAGGTGAACGTCGCGCGGTCACCCAGCTCGACGGTGCAGCTCGCCGAGTTGGAGCAGGTGGCCCGTGCATCGTGACCCACCACGAAGTCGCAGCGCGACTGGTCAGCGCAAGCGAACGTGGTGCGATCGCCCAGCACTCCAGAGCAGGCCGCGCCGTTTTCACATTGGGTGGTCGAATCATGCCCGCCGGAGAACGTGCAGACGGCTGACTCGGCGCAGGTGTAATCGCAGCGATCGCACCCAGGCACCTGACACTGCGTCGCCCCGACACACTCGCAGACGCCATTCGGGCACCGCAGCGACGGTGCGCACGCCGAAAGAAAGAACATCACCAGTACGGAGCGCATCATCGGCCCGTCTCCCGCCACCAGGGCGTGGGTTCATCGAGTTGTGAAGGTTCGAACACCAGGCCGAGCTTCGGCGTCACCACGCGCACCTTCTGTTCGCTCGCCAACTTCAGCAGCGTCTCGGCCGGTTCATCCCACGCGTGGATGGCCAGGTTGAAGGTGCCCCAGTGCACGGGCAACAAGGTACCGCCGCCGAGCATCTGAAACGCCTTGAGCGCGTTCTCCGGGCCCAGGTGAATGCTGCCCCAGCTGGGGTGCCATGCGCCGACCTCCAGCATCACCAGATCGAACGGACCGTGTTTCGCGCCGATGTCCTTGAACTGCTCGGTGAGCCCGGTGTCGCCCGAGAAGAACACCTTCTTGTTGGCGGTCTGGATCACCCACGAAGCCCACAGGGTCGAGTTGCGATCGGTCAGGCCGCGCCCGGAGAAATGCTGACAAGGCGTGGCGGTGAAGCGCAGGCCTTTGATCTCCACCGACTCTTCCCAGTCGAGCTCGGTGATGCGCTCAGCCGCCACACCCATCGCCTGCAGGTGCGCACCCACGCCCAACGCCGTGACGATGGGCACCGACAGCTTTGCCAGCGCCTTCATGGTGGTGCTGCACAGATGATCGAAGTGATCGTGCGAGAGCAACACGGCGTCGAGCGGCGGCAGTTCTTCGAGGCGCGCGGGCACGGGGTGAAACCGTTTGGGCCCGGCGAAGCTCACCGGTGACGCCCGATCTCCGAAGACGGGATCGGTGAGCACCCGAAGGCCATCGAGCTCGAGCAGCACCGTGCTGTGACCCAGCCAGGTGACCCGCAGGCCACTCGACACCTTCTGCGTCCACGCCTCGTGAGGCCGTTCGACGGCGAGCGGTTTGGCCGGCGTGCGCTGGCCACCACCGAAGAAATACTCACCGAGCACCGGGAGTGGATTGCCCTCGAGCCCCGGGCCCAGACCGCTGGGGTTCTTGAAGACCGAGCCATCGTGCTGCTTCGAGGCGCGCACGCGCTCACCCCGAAGACCTGCGTTCAACAGTTGGGAACGACGCGACATGCGCTCAAGCTGACATCAGATCGCTGACTTCGCCACCCGAGGCGTGCGCTGCACCAGCGCTTTGAACTCGGGCGAGTCGACGCGCATCAGCATCACCTTGAGCTCAGTGTCCTGGTCGAGCACCACGCGGCGCTCTTCCCCATGCAGGAGGCCCACGTGACCCAGGCGCCGACCGCTGGGCAGCTGGAGGTCCAACTTCACCCCGTACCCCTGCCCGTCCTCCTTCGGCATCAACACGAGGCGGAATTCGGGAGTGGTCGAGTTCGGTTGTCTGCGCTCAACCGTGATGTTTTTGCCTTCGAACCCCAGGACCTTCGGCCGTGCGACCGTGTGCCCGTTCTCCCGAACCTCGACCGCGAGGTACAGCTGCTCGGGCGCCCGCGTCACCGGCGCTTGGGCGGCACACCCCACCGCAACGACCAGCACCATCAAACTCATGAGGAAGAAGCGAGCGGTCATGCCTGTTTCCCTCGTGCAACATGAAGACCGGCTGTCACCACGAGAGAATCCGCGGACTTCGAAACGATGTGAATGAACCGCCGATGACAGGAGCGGTCTGGGGAACGCGACATCACGGGACAACGTGTCAAATGGACGCGGGAAGTCTCAGGCAATTGCACAAAAGCCTGAGGCCCCAACACGAACTGGCAGTTTTGCATTCCCGGACCCCATTCTTGC